>NZ_JBHUOX010000002.1:0-483801 GCF_042686245.1 Pontibacter toksunensis
TTCTGTCTCAACCAATCTCTCAAAGAACGTGTCGAGGAGCTACTCTCCTCGCCTGCGGCACAGCCTGTGCCGGTGTTTTCAATCTCTTAGAACCTTTTGTTCTGGAAGCGGATGCAAAGGTAAGAAGCTTTTCTTAACCTGCAATGAAAAAGAAGAAGTTTTTTTTCTGCCTCTCTTCCCTATCCGTTGCCCTCTGCTTCCCTGTGAAGCGGGTTGCAAAGGTAAGAAACCTTTCCCTTTCCGCAAGGCTGGAGGTAAAGTTTTTTTCTCTTTCCCCCTGCCGCTTTTCATGACGTGGAGGCTGTGTTACCAGCCCCTCTCCCCCTTTCCTTGTGAAGCGGGATGCAAAAGTAGCAAACTTTCCCCGCAACGCAAGCACCCGGGCAAAGAAAAGCGCCTAAAAAGAGACCTTCGCTGTGCAAGTAACTGATACTGCGGGGGAAAAAATTGAAAGAACTTTAGCTGCCTCCTCTGGGCCTGCACGAGGCCCTTATTGTTTAGCGTGGGGAGTGGCTGGGACCAATTTTAAAGAGGTGTTGAGCGCTGCTTTTTGCTGTTCTACCCGCTCTTCAAAACTGATCGCCGGGGAGTAATAGCAGCCAGGGAGCCGGAAGTTCCAGGTGTGTGACAAAATCTTAAATCAGGTTCTGCTCTACCTAAGCCTGCGTCTCAGACACTAAGTTATAACAACCGGGGGAACACCGGGAGTTCCTGTGATTCGAAGGTTTTTCTCATCATTCTTTGGCTCTTCCAACATCCTTTCAACTCTCCCAGCAACTGAATAAGCGATAGTGAATAAGAGGTGTATTACTTGCTCTTTAACATGTAATGCCGGTCCCCGATTGTAATACAGAGACTGGCATATTTGTGCTTTCATAACAAAGCGCATGAATTCTACATTGACCGGTGACTTTTAGTCCTTTCCTTCAGGGCATCAAAATGAGCTTTGGCAAATTCATCTATTTTCTTTGGCTCAAGGAAATTCATTTTTATCTGTTCCTCTCTTTCTTTACCTCCCAAGATGACATTTATTTCCTCGTTCACTAATCCTTCAACAGACATATGTGCTACATCCTCAGGAGTATCCATTTCTCCAACAACAGCAGTTTTCATCATATCTGTGTCTGTAGCGGAGGGATAAACCGTCATTACATGGAGCGGGTACTGGTGCAGTTCTCTTCTCATAGCATCTGAGAACTGCCCAACAGCAGCTTTGGTGGCGGCATATACGCTGTAGAACGGCATCGCTATATAGCCGTAGCCGGAGGAAATATTCATAATAGCTCCTTCCCTGCTCTTCATTAAAAGGTTGAGTGCTTTTTTTGTCAGCAGAATCAGTCCAGTAAGATTGATGTTTATCTGGTTGATGATGTCTTCATCACTTTGTTCTGTAAGTAAACCGGCACTTACGACACCTGCATTGTTTATCAGTATATCCAACTCGCCCCATACCTCAGTTATGGTAGTAATTGCTCGCTCCAGGTCCTGAACTTCAGAAACATTTCCCTGTATGGTGAGAATGTTAACAGATGAAAACTCCGACTTCAGCGCATCTAACGCTTCTTTTCTTCTACCTATCACGGCTATATCCTGCACGCCATGTCTTACTAATTCTTGAATAATGGACTTCCCTATACCAGCGCTACCACCGGAAATGAGTACTTTCTTATCTTTAAGGTTCATTCGTTTCTATTTTAGTTAATCTTTATTTTCAACGGCACCTTGAAACAAGAGTTCCACCTATATTGTATAGAATAACAAGCTTGCAGATGGTTAAGCAGGTGAATGAACAGTAACAGCTTCACTTTATACTTCTTTAGCTATGACGGGTCTTACACCACATCAATCTAATCTATAATAAAATGAAGGTACACCAGAGGGTGGTAAAACTTTTACCGATCATATAGCAGGTCAGTTAATGTATTAAGTCATATTCTGCTGAAATCCTTCACAAATCTTTCTCTATCCTGCTGCAAATTTTTATGCTTCAATACTGCTCAATGATTCAAGCAATTAAGCGTTCGAAAGGAGAATTCCATCCCAGTCTACTTGCCCATTTTTGCTTACTAACGTGACCTTGTGATGCGTTAGTCGTTTAAGTCAGTATAAAAAGATTAAAACTATGGACAATAAAGAAACTGAAGCGGCAATATTTGACCAGATATGCAAAGTAAATGACCTCGACCCGCAGGTTATTAAAAAGGAAGCGGATGGAGAGAATGTTGATGCGCTCATTCGAACTGCTTTCCGGCATCGCGCCAACGCTCTGGTTGCAGATCTGGATATTGAATCTGGTAGCAAAAACGGCAGTTTGACAGAGGGCAAAGAATATAAAGCAGACGGAGACCCGGCGGCGCCAAGCTTTACTATAAACGAAGAATACATCCGCAAGACTTACAGCGAAGACAAGGCAGAAAAGATAATTGATGCGCTGGGGCAAGTGCAGTTACCGATTCAAGCCTAAAAGAAAAGTAAGCCTCTACTCCTTATTAATTTGAAGCTGCTATCAGAAATTTGCATCATAGAGCAATTACTGTTTGTGCAGGCGGTGAGGAAAGAGAGTAGTTAAACTTAGTAAAGCTGATAGAAGAAAATGTGTCAAAGGATTTCAGGATGCTCTACTCATTACCTCTTCCGAGAAGACAGCAAAATTATAACTACATAAAAATTACGGGTAGATGTGAACAAGGGAGCAAGGAAATTTAATGAGCGGTATAGCGTAGGTTAAGATTTGCTGTTGGAGAATAATCTGTTATACCTGTTGTGTGCCCGTACTCCGCTGGTACGGATTATACCTATCTCTTGTAGATGTTACTCCTTTTTATTTTTGATGGCACCATATAATATAGGGCTAAAAAAGCTCAGGTTCTCCAGCACACAAGTCATGCTATAGAACTTCTCCGGATTAATTTCTGAGTTCTCAGCCATGGCTAACAGAATAGTATCCAAGGTCTCCTTGAACTTGCTATTAAATTCTTCCTTTGTCATCTTTCTGCTCTAGTGATACTAATTTACAATAAACAAGCCTTATAGCTGGGGAATTAATTTTATGTTAAATAATCTTAAGTAGTTTATGAGATTACATTACCAGCAGTTTATTATGCTACTTCTGAATGCGTGACTTCGCTGCTCCTTGGATGCATCATATAGCAGAGGAGAACTACTTTACTTTTACAGAAATTTGATGCCACTGTTATAGTGTACACTATGCTAAATTAACTCCTCTTCCCGTTCACTCCGAATTTACAAAACAAGTTAGCTATAACATACATTTAAGTTAGTACAGAAGCCCACAAAAAGAAGCCCTGCGATAAATAACCGTAGGGCTTCTTAATTGTAATCAGTAACTTCTAACTTTAAGCTTTAGTTTCACTTTTAAAGGTATGCTTCAGCTTAAACTGGTTGATAATGGTAGTTTCTGAATTACAAAGGTAGGGTCTGAATTACAAACTGTCCGCCACTCAATACACCAACAACAATTTGATTACCACTAATCAAATTGGCCTCTCTAAATGCATTAGTCAAATCAATCTGTATGTCACTCAGAATTGAGTTATTGTTTATCGAGCGATTTAAAAACTGTATATTGTTATTGTTAAGAACATTTTCAACATCTACTAAATCTTGAACGGTTATATCACCAATATTAACCTCAATATCTGAAACATTCACATTGAGCAAACCTGTAAGGAGTGTACCTACAGTAGTTGTCTGTGCCTTTGCATCATTAGCAGAGAAGAAAGTAAGCATGGCCACAGCCATCATTGCGAATAGAACTTTTAAATTTTTCATAAGTTTGTTATTTAAGTGTGTGATAAATGTGTTATTGTACCTTTAACGGCTAAAAATTTCTATAGTTGCAAAACCAAAACTTAATTAAATACAATTATATTTAGCTATCAAGGTATTCTAATTACAGGATAAAGCCCTAAAATCACCGTATTTCAACTATTTACAAATCTGTAAAAATTAAAATTTTATTATTTATTACCATGACTATATAGGAATTGATAAACATATAGCCTAAATATGAAAAGTTACAAACCTATCTTTAAGAAACATTAAAATTTATCAAAAATCAACCTTATAAAATCCCTTTCACATTAGTAAAATAAAATTTTTTACATACAATAGGAAGATTATAAACAACAGGCTCAATATTTATATAACATTTCTATGAACTTAAAAAACACGCATGAAAAGATAGCTGACAATTCGTGCAAGAAATGTACAAATCCAATTTAATAGAATAATAATTATAAAGTACAAAAATACTCTAGTTCAATGAACTACCAAAATTGTATGTAAAACTGAGCATGTAAAAATTACCTAAAGCATTCTGAACCGATTGCTCAATGTAATTTTGTGTGGCGAACTGAGTTGCTCCTATGTTACGGTTAAGCATATTGAGCCCGGAAAGTCTCACCTCTCCTCTGTTATCCTTCAATACTAACTTCGATAAAGAGAGATTTAAGGTAGGAATTCCCTGATTGAAGTTGGCTTGCCTGTTTCTGAACTTACTGTAGGTAAAATCGGCGGTGAAATAGAAACTTTTAAGAAAATTTATTGTAGCATCTGCAACATAAGCAGCATTTACAAAAACCTGGTTCCTCTGCTGGTTCAGTACATATTCTGAGCTTGTCCGTGTTAAAAAAGCGCGGATATTAACGTCTACAAATTCTTTATAAGTGTAGGCATATCCTATATTGGCACCAACTGACCTTTGGGTTATTGTACCCTCCACACCATTCAGAAGATTAACGCTCTCCCCCTGGCGCAGGTAAGGGCTTACGTTAAAACGGCTGTTGTATCTCCTGACCGGAAGCCCCACATTAACATATGCCGCTAAAGAATTGCTCTGCCTCACATTCGCATACTGCGTGGTGCGCACTTGCCTTTCGTCTATCGTAACAGCAGCCGTAATCGGGTTTGTTGTGTAGTTAAGATTCAGGGAGCTTGTTAAGAAGATACCCGACGTGGCATCCGAGGTATTAAACTGAAGTTTAGCCTGGTGTGTGTACTCTGGCCGCAGATCGGGGTTACCAATATAAAGGTGTAGCGGGTCATACCGCGATACCACAGGCTGAAGCTGGCTGATAGAAGGTTCTCTGACAGAGGTAGTGTAATCAAAGCCTAACCGCGTACTTCGGCTAAACCTCCTGTTATAGTTGATGTGCGGTAATACATTCCTGAAAGTGCGCGTTAAATCATCATCAGGAGCCTCCATCTTTCTAGCAAGATCTGATTGTTGTACCCTTACTCCAACAGACAAATTATATTTGGGCTGGTTGAGGCGGTAATCAACTCCAATGCGCTGATACAGATAAGAAGAACTGAACCGACTGCTTTGGTCTGCAGCAAACAAGCTGGTATCGCCTACCAGGTCATATACCTCCAGGTTAGCTTTAGAGGCGCGGTTAGAGACATCGTAAGTCGCCTGCAGATATTGTTTTTTCCCCAATGGTTCCGTATAAGTTCCTTTCAGGCTATAGCTTAAATCCTTATTTTCCTGCTCATTCCGCTGCCGTACTGCCTCTTCATCACCCTCCGTGAACCTGGTAAAGGAAAATGCCTGTCCTCGGACATCGTCCTGATAAGCTGAAAACTGATTTGTAACGGTAAAAAGTCTACCACTTTTACCGAAACGGTGCCCATAGAACAAATCAGTATCCAGGTTAAAGCTTTTATTTCTTGTGAAAGCCGTCCTCTCCCCCTCATATACAAGCGAATCTGCTACTGAGAAGGACTGTCTGCTGCTGCTGCTGGCACTACGCGCGCCCGAATAACCAAAGGAGCCGTTTAACCTCACAGTGTTGATAGAATCTTTGTGCTCTACACCTGCCGTGGCATTGTGGAGGCTATTCCTGTTCTCGTTCCGGCTATCCTCATAATACAAGGCAGTACCTTCCGGTAAAAAGTTCTGCCTTATCAGGTTGCTTTGAATCGTGGCATCTGTGTGGTTGAAGAAATAAGCTCCTGTTAGGCTGGTTTTAGGTGTAAGCTGCCTGAACACATTTGCTCCGCCCGAGTGTGCATTCACCAGGCCATTCTGGCCAGGGCTTCTTGAGGCGCTCGCTCCCGTCTGGGCAGCGTTAGAACCTGAACCACCCGAAGAAAGATCTATATTGTTTATGTTATTACTCGTGGCAAACAGGGATAACATATTCCTCTCATCAAGGCGATTATAGTTACCCTGCGCCATATAGCGCTTGCTTGTGCCAACACCTGCCGTTGCTTTTCCGAAACCATTATTTCGCCGGTCTTCCTTCAAGGTCAGGTTAATCACCTTCTGCCGGCGCCCATCATCTATACCTGAAAATCTGGCTTCCTGCGATTGTTCATCAATTACCTGCACATTTTCAATGGCATCAGCGGGTAAATTCTTTGTAGCAGTCTTCAAATCTGCTCCAAAGAATTCTTTTCCATCCACAAAAATCCGTGTTACACGTTCGCCCTGCACGCTAATGTTGCCGTCGCTTTGCACATCTAACCCAGGTAGCTTTTTCAGCAATTGTTCTACATTGGCATTGGGGCGAGTGGTGTACGAGCCGGCATTATATTCCACAGTGTCCTGCTTTACAATAACTGGTGCCTTTATACCTGTTACCTCTACTTCTTGTAGCTGACTTGCCACGGGCTTGAGCGCAATGGTGCCCAGGTTTAGTGTATCAGAGGTAGAAGGAGGCATGGTGAGGTTTGAATAAAAAGGGGAATAGCCTAGAAAAGACACCTTAAAGATGTAGTTGCCTTTCCTGATATTTTCAAGGAGAAAATGCCCTTCTGTGTTGGTAGTGGTATAATGCACGACTGCTGAGTCAGTGGATTGCAGCAGAAAAACAGAGGCAGAAGGCAGGGCTCCGGCTTCTTTCTCCACTACCCTACCCTTAATGAAGTGCAGTTGCGGAAAAGCTACATTACTCGTAACCAGCAGTAAAATAAATAAAAGAAACTTCCTCATCCACCTTTATCAATTTATCAACATTGGCCAGGAGCTAACTGCTCCTGCTCAACACATACGAGTCTCTGCTAATTTTCTCAAGCAAGCTTTTGTGTATACGAAGTTCTTATACCGATTACTACAGCCTTGTAGTAATCGGTATCTTTGCATCGAAAATTTTAACACTCCCCAAAGAAACGTTAAGCAGCATTTCTAGAAAGGGACTCACCCTCTTTATTTATGTATCAAGGCTATTGGTTGTCTTTACTTCTTTCTAAACAAATAAGGCTGTTGCTGCACAAGTGCAACAACAGCCT
Organism: Pontibacter toksunensis; assembly: GCF_042686245.1. NCBI lineage: Bacteria > Pseudomonadati > Bacteroidota > Cytophagia > Cytophagales > Hymenobacteraceae > Pontibacter > Pontibacter toksunensis. Next base: position 7,255 of record NZ_JBHUOX010000002.1, read on the forward strand.
TATCAAAATTAAAAATTATTACTTACTGCTTCTTTACATTAACGTCCACGTCAACATCACCTAAGTTTTTCAGACGTTCCTGCACTTTGTCTTCTGTTCTTTTCCAGTCGCTTTTAACTTCTCTCCACTCCTGCTTCGTCTTGTCGTCCCAGGTGCTGCTCTTGGCATCAAGTTCAGCTTCGCGGCGCTTATACTCCCCTTCTAGCTCCTGCCATTCCGCTTCTGTGGTTGTTTCAGTTCTTGAGGAGTTCTGCTCTACCCAAGCAGAAAACTCATTTACTTCACCTTCTGCTTCCGTTGTGGCTTCATGCATTTCACGGGCAGCCTCGTGTGTACCTTCATGTGCCTCAGCCTGTATTTCGGATGCCTCCGCGTCTGTTTCGTTTGCGGCTTGCTGGTCACAGGAAAACATAAATGCTCCCAATGAAAGCCCCATAACGAGTGTATATAAACTAGATATTATTTTCATGGTTTCTCAGGTTTAGGTAATACGGCTTGTACGCCCGATAGCCAAAAAATGATACACCTCTACCTCCTATACTAATTCAAAGCTTATTCACCCTAAATAGTACAAATCAAACATGTGTTGGACTTTACCAAAAGAGGAGGCTAATCGGTTCTAATGCCCAAGCCACTCAAGAGCCTCTTCCTGTAGAGAAAAATTCTTTACCTGGAAATTAGTGACACCTAAAGCCTCCGCTCTGGTCACAACTGACTCCAGCGATATCCGATGGAACATGTTTTCGGGCAGCACTCTGGCCAGCATTTTCAACTGCGTTTGAGAGAGTAGTTCGAAAAACCTGCTCGATAACCATTCCTTTGCCTCAGGACTGAGCGCACCTAAAAGTTGTGCGTTGGCTACAACTTTCTCAGCCTGCGTTTCAAGAAGTATTTCGAAGAGTTTAGTCCCGCCAATCTCCAATTCCTCCGCAGTTACAGGCCTCAGCCACCGCGCCTGCAGCAGCCGGATATCTTTGTCTACCTCTATCTTGTAAAAGGCCGACTCGTATTTTGTCTCAAAGGGCATAGCTGTAATGGAAAAGTTATACAAATATACACGAACCTGTACCGCAAAGGGATATATATACAAAACACAATAGTAAAGAAAATATACACTGAAGCTGTAGAAAACAGCAGGATATTTCATCATGGCACTTGAAGAGCATTCTGACCGAAACAAAAAAAGCCCCCGCAGGACGGGGGCTTCTTCGCTTTGGCTCTAATCAATGACTACTCTTTTTTTGAAGCGTCTCCGCCCTTTTCATTCATTCTTACAACACCTGCCTGACCCTGTGCATTCGTCATAGTTACTTCGTACACTACAACACCTTCTGTATCTTCTGCTGCAGGCTTAATCAGGTAAATGTCTCCTACTGTCCAGTCTTTGTAAGTATCGCTCTTTAATGCTTCCTGAACTGGCGCTGGTAGTTGCTCCTGTGTTACTTTCTCTTTTTTCTCATCCTGCGTCGGCTGCGCAGCCTGCGTCTGCTCCTGCTGAGGAGTTGTTTGGGCGTTAGCATCCATTGAAGATAATCCAATTAATGCGATAGCTGCTGCTAGAAAGGTTACTTTTTTCATAATCGTATGTTTAAGTTCTGCAATCTATCTTATCAGAACTGTGCCAAACTAGATATTTCAACATATATAACTGATTATCAGTAGTTTAACTAGTGATCAGGAATAGCAAAGTTGTGTAGAAAGAAGGAAGCTATCTGGGTAGGTTTCTCCACACTCTGTAGAAGAACGCCTCAACCTATCATCTGCTGGAAGAAAAATGACCTTACCGCTAACCTAAGGTATTTGCCTCCCCTCCGACCCCTGCTGCTGAGTATTCCTGATTCTTGCAGTAGAAACGCACCCCATTCTTGACGACACTACCTGGAAGTGGTGGTTTATGGGGCATAGACCATTCTATCGCTCAAAAATATAGTCACTCAAGATACCAGTTACAGTCCTTGCGTCTGATGATGACCCGGTGATAACATCCGAGGGTAACCAACAAGTCATGTTGCAGGTCCTCGAGCAGGCAAATACGGTTACTACGCAGCAGGTAGGTCACCTGAGGCCTCTGAAACCCCCCGGTTGGATAGCAGCTCAATCAGTAAGTTCAGAAGATGTGAATGCAGCAGGAGTTGGTGCTTTGATTTCAGCAGGCAGCCTAAAACTTAGCTTTATGGTAAGATCACTTACTGAAGGAAAAAGAAAAAGCACTGTCTTATGTTTGCAGTGCTTTTTCTTTTTCCTTCTTTATTCGGCCTACAAATTCAGTGTCAGGTGCACGAAGTATTCTTCAGCCGTTTCTCTTATCACCAAATCATGCTTGCCCGGATAGAGCAGGGCTAAACGTTGCTTTACATTCGACAAACCAACACCAGATTTATCTTTCTCCGGATCACTTTCCTGCTTCGCATGCGTGCTGTTGTAGACATCAAAAAAAAGCTTGTCCTGTTCACAGTGTAACGTGATTCTGATCCAGGACTTATGCTTCAGGCTGATGCCATGTTTGAAGGCATTTTCCACAAACGGAATCAGCAGCATGGGCGCAATAAACTTCTGTGCCAGCACATCCTCAATTTTAGTTTGAATGGTTATACCGGGTGAGTTAGCGGTTCGCAGCGACTGCAAATCGATGTAGTTGCGCATATACTCTATTTCCCGGGACAGCAGTATTTTGCTCTGGTGGTTTTCGTGCAGCATAAAGCGCATCATGTCGCCCAGCATCTGTATTCCCTGTGCTGTACGTTCACTGTTCTCCTGCAGGGCTGTGCCGTACAGCGTGTTTAAAGCGTTAAAGAGAAAGTGCGGGTTAATCTGAGAGCGAAGGAAATCAAGGTTAGCAGCAGAACGCCCCAGCTCCTTTTTAAGAACAAACAGTTCCTCATTACCCTGCATCTGGCGTTTAAAAAGCACCCACGACAGAGGCACCGTCAGGAGCAACTGAAAGGGAACATTCATGAAACCTATTGCCAACGCTGTTTCCTCCTGCTGTGTCAGGAACAGCCCCACCAGCCATACCGGTACCATGGAAGGTACGACAACAATAATGCAGCTGAGGAGATAGGCCCTGAAAGGATTCTTACGGGTTAAGGCCTTCGGGATGAGCGCATAAAATGAGTAGCAGTATAAAAGTATAGCACAAGGAATCAATATTCCCCAACCAACTATCACTTCACCATCTGCACCCATGATCATCAACAAGAACATACTTACCATCCACAGAACAAATGCGGCAAGTCCGTCTCTTGTCAGTATCCTGTATTTAGATTGAATTGCTTCGGAATTAGAAAGAAGGTACAGCCCAAAGTATTTTGTAACGGAGTAAAACCCGAACATGAGTATCAACCAAAGCGAATAACGGAAGCTATTCCGGAATATCAGGTTATAAGTTTCCTGCTCATTGTTGTACCTGTTAAAGAGGTAGTTCTTCTCATAGGTGTCTGCTATTCCAAAAATCACTCCTATAGTGACAAAGGTAAGCACGATAGAAAAGAAGTTCAGAAACAATAATCTCTTCTGGATTAGCGTCGGGAGAACCTTAAAGTTGAACAACAGAAAGGCACCATACAGAAGGATGTACTTGATGAGCTGCGGAAAGAAATAATCCTCATAGTAATTAAAAGGGATTCTTGCCTGTTCGAAATAATATTCTGTTGGGCTATGAAGGTCTGTGCTGAGAAAAAACACAGCAAACACAAAAATGGTAGTAGCAGCCCAAAACTCTATCTTTTTCAGGGAGAAGGGGTTGACGATAATATTATTCACTGTAAAATCTTTCATGCAACAATGATAATTTATAGCTGTGAGGAAGAATAAAAAATGTGATGAAACCAAAGGTATTTGTGACGTAACAGGCGTTTGAAGCAAAATAGGGGAAACAAGGCCTGTAACTGGTTCCATTTCTTTTAACTCCACTTACAAAGGCTACAGCTTAATTGAAAATAATAAGGTATAAAACAGTAGCAGAGTTACAGCTTTCGTTTTGCAGGTGTTACCTCCCACCTGCCCTCATGGATCTGAAGGCTTTCCGCGCGTCCGTTCTCTACATTGAATGCAATGCGCATGTCATCCACCTTTTCCGGGATAAAGTAGTGGTTGCCCTGGGAGCGAAGCCGCAACGCACGGCCGTTTCCAAATTGCGCCTTCAACTGCCCATCCTCACTGAATACCCGTAGCTCCCGCATTTTTGTTGGGGTCGACTGATAGGTATAAACACCCTCGTAGCGGACAATCTCCTCATTGCTTACCGGCAGGTCCTGTACTACTACGTTCAGTGCTGCCCTTGCAAGCGCTGTTTCCAGCTGCTCAGCCCTTTCCCTCCCCTTTGAGGAATTAGACAGGATGCCAATCGTCAGGCCGTCTTCCGGATAATGAGACAGGTAGGCGCCGAAGCCGAACGTCCCGCCATGGTAGATCTTACGGTGACCGCCAGTTTCATTTATATAAAGGCCATAGCCATAGCCTACTGTGTCTCCGCTGGCAAGTACTGTTGGCGTAGTCATCTGGCGCAAAGACTCCGGTGAAACTACCTGTCCGTTGTGCAGTAGGTAAGTCCAGCGGATGAGGTCGCCGACTGTCGAACATAATCCACCACCTGCACTGAACACGCGTAAGTTGCGGTACGGCACGTTGATGAGCTTCTCCCCCTCATGCAGGTATCCTTCTGCTCTGTTGGGTATTACACGCTTTAGATCGTTAAAGAAGATGTGTCTCAGCCCGAGTGGCTGAAGCAGTTGGGGTTCTGCATAATCTGCCCATGGAGTACCCGTAACCTTTTCGATTACCTGGCCCAACAGGTAATATCCCATGTTGCAGTAGTCGTAGCCCTCACCTGGCTTGAAGTCAAATGGCCTGTTGCCCCATAGTACAATCATGTCCTTGTAAGAGAGATCGAGGGCAAACCAGTTGGGCATGGCCTCGTTTCGGAGCGTATAGTCCCTGATGCCTGATGTGTGCGTCAGGAGATGCCGCAGGGTCACGTGGTGCCCCTGTGTGGGGTAATCCGGCAGGTACTTCGTGAGCGGATCATCCAGTGAAATCTTTTCTGCTTCAACCAGCCGCATAATAGCAGCAGCCGTAAACTGCTTTGTTACTGAAGCAATATTATAAACTGTCTCAGGACCAGCAGCCACATCCATTTCCACATCTGCTTTGCCGTAGCTCCGGGAGAAGATGACTTTCCCTTCCCGGGCAATGGCCACTGTCATGCCGGGCACATCGCCTGCTGTTATGTAGTTGTTGGCCATGGAGTCTGCAATGGATTCTAGCAGGCTCACAGGAATTGCCTCATCCGGAACCGGGCTGCTTTCTGCTGGCACTGCAGCACTCTTGTAGGCCTGCTCTTTTGGCGTGCAACCCGATAACAGGAGTATACAGGCTGTGAAAAGAAAACTACCGCAGGGGTTTGGAGAAGTAAATAGCATATGTCTCATAACAGGTCTGGTGATACAGATTAGTTTATGAGCAAGATTAAGGAGCCTTCAGGATGGCATCAACTAAATGTGATAAAGCTGGAGAAAGATGTGACGAAGTGGCCGCCGGGTTCTATTTTGTTTACTGGAGCAGTTTAGATCTGCCAATGCTACAGAGGCACCAGGAACTTAAATCAGCAGGAGAAAGCAGGAGTGAGTTGGCGGAACTATAAAGGAGATACCAGGGCTGCCATAGAATTGACACATTTCAACGTAGAAAGCTTTCTTTACTCTTACCCAGGAGAGACGGAAAAGAGGCAACAGTGGTAATACCGGGAAATGCAACAACCAACCTTGCCTAAGCTGTTGTAACGACAGATCAGTGAAAATTACATCAGACACCATCCTATCCTTTTTACTTCTAGCGTGAGGGACTGTTCTAAATAAGTGTTGGCTGACAATAAAGTTTTCGACACCAATGCTCCATTTTCAGTGTCAGCTTTGTCAGGCATTCGGCTTGAGATGTAAAGCTTCCTGCATGGCTTTAATCTGCGTCACATCAGCTATCAGTTGCTCATACTCAGAAAGGACTTTATTGCTGGACATGGGAGGATAGTCTTTGCGAAACGCCATATTGCTTTCTACAAGCCTGCGGACAGAGGCATGCACCTCACTTACTCCTGTTTTAGCGACTATCTCCGAGACATTCGTTGGGTTCACGCCGCCTCCAGGTAAAATGATCAGTTGCCCGTCAGCCCTTACCTGCAGTTCCCGGAGGAGTGGCACACCTTGCAGAGCCGTTTCCTGCTGACCAGACGTGAGCAGGCGGTGCACCGATAGCTGCAGCAGGTCATTAAGGGCCTTGATTGGGTCGGGAGTAAGGTCAAAGGCTCTGTGAAAGGTGACACTCATCGTACCTACATGCGCAATTAATTCCTGTGTTCTGGCAGTGTCTATACTTCCGTCCCTGGTAAGCATGCCAATCACCACACCATCCACTCCAAGTTTTTTACACCATTCGATGTCCCGCTTCATCACATCGAACTCCAAATCAGAATACAGGAAGTCACCTCTGCGGGGCCGGATAAGCACGTGCAAGCCAATGTTGATGTTCTTCCTGACTACCTCTATCATACCGGCGCTTGGAGTAGTGCCCCCGCCAGCCAGGTAGTCGCACAGTTCCACACGCTGGGCACCGCCCTGCTCTGCTGCCATGGCAGAGGCGACGGAGTCAACGCATATTTCCAGCGTCAATTCTTGCCTACAGCTTGCTTTTTCCATCAATCAGCTTACCCCCCGACTTATCCTGCACGGCATAATCAAAGCCCTTATGGATGCAGTAGCCGCCATACTCGCCGTTTTTGTTCAGGGCAATGAAACCTACCTGCAGGTCCTTCACATCCTTTTGCTTCTTGATAATCCGCTCCACGGCCAGTCGGCAGGCATCTTCGGGAGAATTTCCCTGCCGCATCAATTCCACCACCAGGTGGCTGCCCACCATCCGCACAACGGCTTCACCGAGTCCTGTAGCTGTGGCGGCTCCTACTTCGTTATCTACAAACAGACCGGCTCCGATGATGGGGGAATCGCCCACACGACCGTGCATTTTGAAGGCGGCTCCGCTGGTGGTGCAGGCTCCGGCTAAATTGCCATTTGAATCCAGTGCCAGCATACCAATGGTGTCGTGGTTCTCAATGTTGATAACGGGCTTATACTTCGATTCTTTCAGCCACTTTTTCCAGTCCTTTTCTGAGGCTGGCGTTAAGAGGTTCTCCTTTTCAAAACCTTTCTCCAGCGCGAACTGCAAAGCACCCTCTCCCACCAGCATCACGTGCGGCGTATCTTCCATCACTTTGCGGGCTACCGATATCGGGTGCTTAATGTGCTGCAAAAACGCTACTGCGCCGCAGTTGCTGTCCTTGTCCATGATACAGGCATCAAGAGTCACCTTGCCTTCCCTGTCCGGATAGCCGCCATAGCCCACTGTCCGCACATTTGGGTCTGCCTCCGGCACCCTCACCCCCGCCTCCACCGCATCGAGCGCGCTTCCCCTCTTCGACAGCACCTCCCAGGCCGCGGCATTGGCCGGTATACCGTGGTTCCAGGTAGAGATAACAACAGGCATGTTAGCCTTGGCCTTCCCCAGTTTCCCGGCGAAAGCATTTTCAAAGTGAAAGCCACTGCCTAAAAACGTTGCGCCTAAGGCGGACAGCTTGATGAATTTGCGTCTGTTGCTCATTGAGGTTGATGTTCTAAAGTATACATTGCCGGATTGCCTTTAATAGACAGGAATTAGAATTGATTAGTGGTGCATCAGTTCCTCAGGCACCTCGTCGTTTGCCTGGGTTGTGTCCTTTTCAGCGGCTCCTTCCTCTGCGCTCTCAACTGTAATTTCTTCCTCCTGTGCATTCTGGCTGCAGGAAGTGCCTACCAGGAGGCATAAAACGAATAGTAATTTGTATAGCGTTTTCATCAGTCAAATTTGTCTTTAATGTATGGTATCAAATTTAAAGGATAGTATCTTATTTTCGGTGATTTGGCTAAACTATGGCGCAAGATTATAACGCTGGCTGCAAAGTGTTCCTCCACTAACACTAACACTAACAACCAACCTCTATGTTCATCTATAATATAACCCATGCTTCGGGTAGCACAGTAATTAACTCTCTTACACATAGCTACTACTTTACTCCGGTATTACTTTAACTTTTAAGTGTGAAGCTCTTTGTGCATCGTGGTAAATCTGGATGGTAGACTTGATATAGTCTTCCGGGTTGGCTTCATAAATGTTGATAAACTGCTGCGGATTCCGATCAGAGAGCGGGAACCAGGAGCTTTGAATCTGCACCATCAGCTTATGCCCCTTTTTGAAGGTGTGCAGCAAGTCAGGCACCTCGAACTTTACAGGAGTTGGCGCACCTGGCTTGAACGCCTCAGGTTTCTCAAAGCTGTTGCGGTAGCGGCCGCGCAATATCTCGGCTCGCACCAGTTGCTGATAGCCTCCCATTACTGCCTCACTGCCCTCTGCGGCAAGAGAATCAGAGGTACCTTCCGGATAAACATCAATCAGTTTCACCACAAAATCGGCATCGGTGGTGCTGATGCTGGCTACTAAATCAGCTATAACCGGACCAGCTAAAGTTAAGTCTTCCGTGAGGGGCTCAGATGTATAGGTGAGCACATCGGGCCTGCGGGAGGCAAAGCGCTGGTCGTCGAGCATGTACTCCCGGGTGCGCTTGCGGTGAATTTGCCCCTGGTACGGCACCGGGTTTGCCGGATCAGAAACATATTCATCATAAGAATTCGTGACTGTTGGAGCCGAGAACCCGATTTTACCGTTCGGAAGCAGGTATAAATTTCTGTCCTGCACTGCTTTCGGTGGCCAGGTTGCAAACGTACGCCACTCGTTGGTTCCGGTTTCAAACATAGTGGCTTCGGCTAGCTTGGGTGCATTGCTCTTGCCTTTCAGGTGATAGTTCATGAAGGGCAGGAACAGGCTGTCGAGGTAGAATTGCCCGGTAGGTTTTTCAAAGGAGACATCGCCCAATGACTTTGCTTCAGACCACCAGCAGCCATGGCACCAGGGGCCCATCACCAGCTTATTTGTAGCTCCCGGATTTTGCTCCTCAATTCGCTCATAGGTTTCCAGGGCACCATACAGATCCTCAGCATCAAACCAGCCGCCAACAGTTAAAATAGCTGGTTTCAGCTTGTTTGCGTGCGGCAGTGGGTTGCGGCTTTTCCAGTAAACGTCATAGTCAGGATGTGCGAGTATATCATTCCAGAAGGGAATACTGTCTTTAAAGAATTCTGTGTTCGCACGCTTAGGCGTTATGACTGTGTTGAGGAAGTAATCATAATTATCACGGTTTTTGCTGTCTGTTACACCAAAGGTCCGGGTGGCGGGTTTATCAGGCTCGTCCTGATCAAAGCGGGGAAGAAAATCAAAGAAGTCCATCCAGAAAAAAGCACCGTTGTGATGCACATCATCCCCAACAAACCAATCTGTTACAGGTGCCTGCGGCGAAACAGCTTTCAGCGCCGGATGGTTACTAACAGCGGCAGCCGTACTATAAAAGCCCGGGTACGACACGCCATGAATCCCGACATTCCCATTGTTGCCTTTCACGTTTTTCAAAAGCCAATCGATGGCATCATAGGTGTCGGTCGCTTCATCAGGCTGCTTTTGTTTCTTTTTATTGTCATTGTTCACCAGTGGCCTCTCATGAGAGAATTCACCTTCTGAACGCCAGCGGCCGCGTACATCCTGCTCCACAAATATGAACCCTTCCCGGGCCAGCTTTGCAAACGAAGCGTTACCATACAACCTGCCATGTACGCGGGTAGCGTTGTAGGGGGTCCTGGTCATCAGGAAAGGGTACTTTTTTGCTTTAGAAGCATCCTTCGGCACAAAAACCTCGGTGTAAAGCTTTATACCATCGCGCATTGGCACCATCACTTTGCGGTGCTCATAGTTTTGCGCCAGGTACAAGCTGTCCTGGTATTGCTGCGGTTCTAACTTTACAGTGGTGGTGCTCTGGGCAAAGGAACTGGCGGAAATCAATGCCAGGAGAAAGACTGTGATCAGCCGGGGGTAACGTATTTTCATGTATTTGGAGTAGATGTTGTATCAGCAATATACTAATTGCTGCTGAATTCCCCCACCTCCTACTGAAGCCTTCTATGATGTGTTGCACGGGAAAGGGAACGGTTCTGCTTCTGCTTTAACCTTTTGTAGAGAGTATAGCATATAGACAACTGACTTCCGCAGACGAACTATCCTGTTGCTTCTCCTTAGGCACTAAATTCAACTCCTGAATTATCTAAGCTATTACAAAGTTGCAGCAACCTGAAAGTACAGCTTCTTGTAAAGTAGTTTTGTAAAACTGTACTTATAAAAAATCTATCAACAGAAAATAAAGATGAAAACACTGTTTGTGTTGCAGGGCAGTTCAATTGTCCTTAAAACTTATAACGAACCTGTACAGGTGTATCCGGGGATGAAGGTAATTCTGAAGGATAAGGAGTATACGGTGCAACATGCTAATTTGTCTTTAGATAAAGACGAAGTAGCTGTTACAGTAGAACGTGCTTCGACCTAGCCTGAGAATGAGAAATAGACAAAGTATGTGAAGCCCTTATACTGCCACATATAATGTAGCATTATGTGCTAACAAAAGACATAATAAATCAAAGTATTATCTACTGTTTTAGTCTGTGCTCAACTCCAACTACACTTTTCTTGTTCTTGGTCAACGTCACCACGTCATCGAGGATCATGTATAAGCAGGGCACTATGACTAAGATGATGGAGGTGGCGAATATAATCCCGAAGCCAAGGGAAATGGCCATGGGAATAAGCTGATAGGCCTGGCTGGATGTTTCCAGTATGATGGGTGTCAGTCCGCCGAAGGTGGTGAGGGTGGTGAGCACAATCGGCCTGAATCGCCTGATTCCTGCTTCGTGAATGGCATCGTAAGCGGAGAGCTCCCCCCTGTTTTTATTGGCATAGTCAATCATGATCAGGGAGTCATTCACCACCACGCCTGAAAGGGCAATCACGCCCATCAGGCTGACGAGTGACAGGTCATAACCCAGTAATATATGGCCTATTACAGCGCCTACCACGCCAAAAGGGATAGCCAGCATCACGATGAGGGGCTGGATATAAGAATTTAATGCCACTGCCAGCAAGGCAAAAATAAGGAGCATGGCAATGATAAACCCAGACCATAAGGCTTGCGTTGATTCCCGCATTTCTGCCTGGCTTCCCTCATATGTCCAGGTGATGCCCGGGAAGTCGGCTCTTAACTGTGGTAGAATTTCCTCGTTCAGAGAGTTTAGCACGCGGGACTGGGCATTTGCCGGCTCTACATCCATACCAACGTTCACTACCCTGCGCCCGTCTCTCCTGTTGATGTTGGTGAACGTTACTCCTTCCGCCACCTTTACAACATTAAGCAAGGGCACGGCTGTGCCATCAGGTGCCCGGACGATGAACTCTTCCAGGTTGTTCATATCCTTCCGCTCTTCCCACGGCAGCTTCACGCGAATCTCAGTTTCATTAAGGCCCCGAAGCTGACGTATTGCCAAGGCTCCGTAAAAAGCATCCCGCACCTGCTGTCCAACACTAGATGGTGTGAACCCCAAACTTCTTCCTTCCGGCAGCAGTTCAAAGCCCAGTTGCACCTTACCCATGTTGTAGTTGTCACTCACATCACGGGTTTCCTCAAAAGACTCTACCCGCTCCAGGAATGCCTTGCTGGCACGTTCCAGCACTTCAATATTGGTGTGGCTCAAATCCACGCTGATGTCCTGCCGGGCACCTCCGGGTCCTCTTTCAGCTTCGAAGGTTATCTGGTCCACCCCCTCAATATCGCCAATGTTATCGCGCCACAAGGCTATGAGTTCTTTCGCGCTCATGTCTCTTTCATCCGGCGGCTTCATCACTACTTCCACATCAATGAAGTTTTTCCCACGCACATTGGTTTTGATACCTTCTGCTACCTCATACAGGTTATTCTCCTCAAACATGCGCTGGGTGGAGTTCGATAACTGGTTGGCCACTTTGGCGGCCTGCTCAGTTGTGGTGCCCACCGGCAACCTTACGGCGGCTTCTATTTCATCAGCCGCTACCTCCGGCATCAGCACCATTCCCATGTGATCGCTGTATCCGTAGCCACCTACTAACAGCAGTAAGGCAATCGCAGAGCTGAATGTGATGTACCGGTTGCGCAGGCAAAGGTCGAGAAAAGGCTTGTAGAAGCGGTTGACAAACCGATTGAAGGCTTCGGCTATGGAACCCTGCCAATGCTCCAGTTTCCGCACCGCTTTGTTGTTGTTTTCCTTCGGCTTGTGCGCCACATGGGAGGGCAGGATGAACAGCGCCTCAAAAAGAGAAACGATGAGCATCACAATAACGACCACCGGTAACGGCCACCAGTATTTACCTGTTTCACCGGGTATAAAAAGAAGCGGCATAAAGGCCATGATAGTGGTCAGAATGCTGAAAACCACAGGTTTGGAAACATCTTTGGTGCCCAGAATAGCGGCATCCATATAAGAATATCCCTTTTGCCGATAGTCGTAGATGTTTTCCCCCACCACAATGGCATCGTCCACCACAATCCCCAACACAATTAAAAAACCAAACATGGAAATCATATTGATGCTGATATCTACCAGGGGTAAAAAAACCATGGCCCCGATGAAAGAGATGATCATGCCCGTCATTACCCAGAACGCCAGCCGGTACTCCAGGAACAAACCAAGAATGACTAACACAATCACAATGGCTAACAAGCCATTCTCCGTCAGTAGCGACAAGCGTTCCCGATAGTCTTCTGCCCTGTTGCTCTCTATGCGCACTTTTACACCGGGAGGAAGCGACTTTTCATAATCCTTTATAATATCTTTGACTATTGTTTCTATTTCCAGCGGAGACTGGTCTCCAATCCGATATATTTCCAGGTCAACAGTGTTCTGCTGGTTAAACTGTCCGAAAAAACCTACTTCTTCAAAGCCATCCCTTATCTCGGCTATGTCCGCCAGTTTTACGGTAGCGCCCGATTCTGAAGAAATGATGTCGATGCTGCCGAACTCCTCTGCCCAAAGCTTGCGCTCTTCCATCCGCAGCAATACTTCTCCCGCCTGCGTTTCTATAGCACCGGCAGGCACATCCTCGCTGGACTGACGGATGATACTGGCCACCTGCCCCAGCGTAAGGTTGTACTCCCGAAGCCGGTGCTCCGGAATCTCTACATGCGTAATAAAGTCAGGCACGTTGCCTATCTCTACCTGCGTAATTTCATCGTTACTCAATAGCCGGTTGCGCAGCCTTTCAGCCAGTATCCGGAGCGTCCACACATCCACGTCACCATACAACCCGATACCCATTACATCGCGCTGCTCATCCCGCAGGCTTACCTGCGGCTGCTCAATGTCGTCCGGAAAGGTTTGTATTCTGTTAACGGCCTGGTCAATCTCCTGAAACGCCTTCATCCGGTTGGTGCCCGCCACCAGTTCCACAGAGATATTTCCGGAACCTTCATTGGCAGTGGAGGTGACCTCTTTTATTCCCTGAACACCTCTGATCGCTTCTTCTACGGGTAGGAGGATCCCCTGCTCCACTTCTGTTGGGGCCGCACCCGGGTAAACCACACTGACGTCTACAAAATCCAGTTGAAACTGCGGAAAGACTTCTTTCTGGATGTTGAACATCGTCCAGATGCCTCCCCCTATCAGAATAACCATCAGAAGGTTCGTAATGATCCGGTTACGGGCCATGAACGCTATGGGGCCCTTGTATGTATTATCCGTTAACTTCTTGTCCTTATCCATTTATTCCTGCCCTCCTTCCTGTCTTTGCGCTGTTTCATTAGAAGCCCCGGCTTTTTCTGTGCGTAAACCAGACCCCTCCACCACGGTTGATAGATCAGTGGTTACAACCATATCGTTATCAGAAAGTCCTTTGCTGATATAGGCGTAGTCCGCATCCTGAAACAAGATCTCCACATCGCGGATACTTAGCTTTCCGTCTTCCATTACCCATACCGTTTCATCTTTCCTGATGTAATCACGGCTGAGCCTGATAGCGTCCTTTATTTCCCGCGCCTCAATGTGTGTTTCAACAAAAGTCCCTATCATTAAAGGAGGAATGGTATCGTAGCGGGCAGCGCGTGCGAGGGGGTCAGGAACAGAAACCAGCACACGGGCCATTCTGGTTTGTGTATCGAGGGCGCCTACCAGGCGGAAGAGCTTTCCTTTTCTGAACTGGCTGCTCGGCCAGCTTGTATCGTTTGTTACCCTGACATCTGAGGCCTTTGCAGCATCTTTTTCTGCAAAAGAGAGCCAGCTGATTTTAGACATGGGCACATTGGCAGCCACCCAATACTCGTCCATTCCCACCAGCCGTCCGAGCTCTGCCCCAGGTGCCACCTGAGAGCCCACATTTACACTCCTGCTGATGATATGGGCATCGAAAGGTGCCCGAATAGTGGTTCGCTGCAGGTCGAGCCGGGCCTGGTTTACAGCGGCTTCTGAGGCTGCTATATTGGCCCTTGCTGCCTCCAGTTGTGGCTTCCGGAGCACCAAGTCCCTGTTATCAGCAGCCAGTTCGGCCCCTATCAGTTCAAAGTCTTTTCGTGCCACATCCTGCCGGCCCATCTCCACACTCAGTTCCGACCTGGCCAGTTGCAGGTCGCTTTGCCTGAGCTGCAATATGTTTCTATAGTCAGCAGGGTTTATCTGAAGCAGTACTTCGCCTTTCTTCACAAATGAACCTGGTATAAAGTTCTCGGAAATACTGACGATCTCTCCCCCTACCTGCGGACTTAGTATAATGTCTTTCGCTGCCTGTACGGTACCGGTAGCGACTACAGTAGGTACATAATTGCCCCTGTTCACCTGCACCACGTCCACCAGCATCGCCGTTTTTTTGGTTGCCGCCTCACGTTGTGCTTCCGGTTCCGTCATAAAAACAAATAAAGTGATGGCAGCACTTACCAAAAGCACAAAAACACTGATGATAATAGTTTTCTTTTTAGTCATCTGGATGCATCCATTTCATTGTATAGTCTACTGGTTCTCCGGTATTTCCTCCATCAGAAGCTCTCTTTCTGTGTCAAAGCCACCTGCCAGCGCCCGGTAAAGTGCTACCCTTATTTCCAGCAGGTCCAGTTGCGCGTTAATCAGATCCCTGCGGAGCTGCTGCTGCTGGTTCAGGGTTACCAGCACATCGAGGTAAGGGAGCGATCCGTTAAGGTATTCCACCCGTAGCTGCCCAAAGGTCTTCTCCGCCAGCTCAACCTGCTCCTGGATAACTTCAATCCGCTGGCGTTGTTTTGCCTCCTGAATCAGCGCGTCTTCAATTTCCTGAAAAGCGATGAGCACTGTTTGTCCATAATCATTTAGTAACTGCTGCCTGATGGCTTCTGCCTGGTTTACCTGGGCATCCAATCTTCCTCCGTAAAATATAGGGGCCAGCACACTGCTGCCAATCGAGATGGCCTGCGATTCAAGTAAGCCGATGAGGGAATTGGACCTGACAGCCGCATTGAGTGAAAAGTTCAGGCGCGGGTATTTGTTGCTGATGGCAGCAGCCACTTCCCTGTCGGAGGCCTGTAGCCTGTAAAAGGCACTTTGCACATCGGGTCTTCGGTTGACAAGTTGCAGGGGAACACCGGTGAGAGGCAACGGGGGCAGGTCTGGTAACTGAGCGGGGGCATCCAGCACATCTGCGGGTGGATGCCCGAGCAGTACGGACAACTGGTTCTCAAGCAACTCCTGCTGTAGTTCTAGAGCTATCTGCTGTTCCCTGGTGCTGGCTATGAGCTGCTCCTGCCGCAGAATATCGACACCCCTTACCTGTCCGCTGGCAAACCTGTTTCGGATAAGCGCCAGCACCTGTTCATTGGTTATAAGCTGTTCGTCCAGGAGCTGAAGCTGAATACGGGTAGCCTTCAGCCTGAACCAGGCCAGGGCAACCTCACCGGAAAGCGTGACTGCCGCTGTTTTGTAATCATAATAAGTGGCAATGAACCTGAACTCTTCGGCATGCACGCTGTACCTGATCCGGCCCCACAGGTCCACTTCATAGTTTGATCTTAAGGAGAGCTGCGTGTTTTCACCCCCTACGAAGTCAGGTTCCGGGCGGCTCAGCCCGCTCTGGAGCTGCAGAAACACGTCAGGCACCTTCGCGGATGCCGTTATGTTCACCAATGCCTCTGCCTCCTGGAACTGGTACCAGGCGATTTTCAGAGGAAGGTTGGCTTCAAAAGCAGAGTCTATCAGCGCATTGAGCTTCGGGTCTTCAAAAACTACCCACCATTGGTCCGGCACCTGGGTTTCGCCAGGGAGGGAGAAAGCTTCTGGGGTTTCGAAGGGAAGCATAACATCGGCCACTTTGCGTGAACATCCGGAAAGCCAAAGGATGGTGCAGCAACACAGAAGGTATAGTCCGGGCAGGGTAGCTACCGGTTTCTTGTTCGGTTTAAATGCTGGGGTGCCGTTTTTCAATCTGTTGTTGATTCGTTTTATTCTTTAAGCTTTCAATATGCAGGACTTGCCAGCATCAACTAAAACGGACTTCGGGATGCTGCTTTTCTACCTCTCTTCCATTATATGAAGTGCTGCTTTACATGGTATTGAAGATGTACCCGCTGCCGTTGTACATTTTATACGCTTTGGAACGTCTTTGTTTTCTTGTTTTAACTTTTACTTTCAAGTCATTAACAGCAATGCATACAGTAATCGCCCCACTTATACAGAAAAGGAGACATTCATTCAGCAGGAAAAGCAGCTGCAAGGCTTGGTCAGCCGATAAAGCCTGGCACTCCATCAGAGGCTTTCTGTTGAGCGCTTCACATGTTTCCTTCCATAGTTCTCCAGATGATAGCTATCCTCTTACCATTTCTCCATGTATTTCATTTTACATCAGCTTAACCTCGACTGATGTTACTCAGAACCACCACTGGCTGTGCCCGTAGTATAAGTTGCTTGGAAGAAGAATTACAGATGTTTAATATGAATGGATGGATATGTCAACAGGATCAAAAAGTATAGCAGCAGAATTGATAAAGGGTGCGATAGCAGGAGCAGCTTCTGTTTGGGTGATGGACAAGATTACCTGGTATATGTACCAGAATGAGGACCCTAAAGCTTATTTACAGGAGAAAAAAGCACAGGTGCACGGAAAGTATGTGGCAGACGTGGCAGTAGACAAAGTGCTGGACGCAACCGGAGCAAACTTAGATGCCAGAGAGCGCTGGATGGCAGGCAGAGGGGTACATTACTTTCTGGGAATGGCACCGGGAATACTTTATGCTGCCATGCGGCACAAGGTAAAGGGGCTGGACGCCGGAGGAGGCTCACTCTACGGCTTTGGCCTCTTTGTAGTGATGGATGAAATAGTAGCACCAGCAACAGGGCTGTCTTCTGGACCTGCTGCCTATCCGTGGCAGGCACACGCACGTGGACTCGTTGGCCACTTAGCAGTAGGAGTGGTCACTGATGCGTTACTGAATATACTGGACAAAGCCTTGCCGGAATAAAATATTACCGTTTGCTCCTATTAACAGGATAAGGCTACATTCGCCATTCGTACTGCCGTTTCACAATTGCTCCTTAATAGATAAACTTCACGCAAAAGTAAACAAGGCTCACCTGTAGCCTGCTAATTAGCATGAGCAGGCTAAGTTTGCAGCTCAAACCTGCGCAGCTTTTCGCTCAAGCCTGGATTTTTCCCGCTGCTCAGAAGTCTTTGCTGCTGAAGTATCGCCTTTACCTGCTCCTGGTAATCATCTCCTGCCTTGATTACGGAAAGCTTGGCAGGGTATAATGTGCTGACAATTTCAGTGCGGGTACACTGCTGAAACACCTGCCCCACTCCTTTTCCTGTGCCTGTTTCAACTACTTCGTGCAGGTGCTGCTTCACGTGCAAAATCAGCTTATGCAGTACGAAAAAAACCTATACTCCCCCTACATTACCTCATTCAGAAATTCAGCTTTGGCGCCATATTCTGAAAGCGGCTGATATGCTATACTATCAAGACAGCGTTTTGAACTCTAGGAAGTCGCAGCTTCGCTTCTTGACAGCGGATTTAGAAGATATCCGCTATACTCTATCGAAAAAACATCTTTCAGGTATCATTTTTCAATTGAACAGATAAGACAGAAGAGTGTTATTATCCAGGATAGATCATTATGCCTGTACCCTTAAAAGTGCTATAACTGTGCAAGGTGCATGATAGGCTGACATTATGTTGACTGTAGTTTCATGCTAAAAGAGGAGAACGGTGCAATCCTCCCGCTTCTGAAAAATTGCACCGTATATGTACCTGAGGCTGTTTCTTTCTTTTTCGAAGCCTGCCTCCATAGATACTCCACTTAATACCGGGGGTACGTGTGCTCTCTAACAGATTTAATTAACTATGTAATGGAAAACTTTAATGTAGAATTAGGCTTGCTTTGGAAAAAACTGGAAACATGGGGAGAATACGCCGTACTCATGCTCCCCAACCTGCTTCTGGCCATCCTCCTCCTGATCATCACTTTCAAACTGGCTGGCTTAATCAGAGGGTGGCTCGAAAAGTTTATGAACAGGTTTTCGCATAGTGCCGCTCTTAATAACCTCATCCTGACGCTCCTCTACATCGGCATGCTCCTGGTGGGTTTCTTTATTGTGCTCAATGTGCTGAACCTCGACAGGGTGGTCGTCTCTATGCTGGCTGGTGTCGGTATTGTAGGTCTGGCGCTGGGCTTTGCTTTCCAGGACATAGCTGCCAACTTTGTATCGGGTGTGATTATTGCCCTACGGAGGCCATTCCGGGTTGGTGATTTAATCGAGACCAACGACTACCGCGGCGTTATCCAACGGATTACCCTCCGCACAATAGATATCCGGCAGTTGACGGGAGAAGAAGTGCATCTTCCGAACAAGACGGTGTTTGAGAATCCGCTTACAAATTTCTCTGTTTACGGTACCCGACGCGTTGATCTGGAGGTAGGTGTTTCCTATGCCGAAGACCTGGAGCACGTGCAACAGGTAGTAACAGAGGCACTGGAGGATGTGAAAAACCGCATAAAGGAAAAAGAGATTGAGGTGATGTACGATGCCTTTGGCGACTCCTCCATTAACTTTAAAGCGCGCTACTGGATAACGTATAAAAAGGAGATTGACTATGTGAGTGCGAAGAGCGATGGCATCATTCGCATCAAAAAGGCATTTGACGCAAATGATATCCTTATCCCCTTCCCAATCCGCACGCTGGACTTTGGAATAAAGGGCGGCGAAAAGCTGACAGAGCAGTTAGAGCATCTCACTGCCTCCATGAAAAACGGGAAGCCATTGGGTGGTAACGGTCAGGCAGGCTATGAATAAATTTCCTCCTGAAATTAATTTTCCTGCTCTACTGATACAGGTTTGGTGGTATTATGCCCGGTAGCACGCTGAAATTTTTTCAGCGTCAACTGAAATTTTGACACATAAATATGTCAGAATTTCAACAAAGAAGCTTTGGCAAAGCCCTTGCTGTTAGTTAATTAGCTTTTGAAGCTCATAGTTAACTTGAAAACTTTAATACTATTATTAAAGAAAGGAGGGTAAAATTATGGGAACATTAATGAAAAATAACAGAAGCTTTTTTCCAGCCATCCCATCCTTGTTTGATGACAGCTTTATGCGGGGTTGGCTCAACTGGCCAATGAACAGCAGTTTAGAAAGAGGGTCAGTACCTGCTGTCAATGTAAGGGAGACAGACAATGCCTACGAACTCGAGGTTGCTGCTCCGGGCATGAATAAGCAGGATTTTAAAATAGAGCTGGAAAATAACATACTTGTGATTTCCGCTGAAAAGGAGAGCAAGCAAGAGGAGCAGGATGAGAAGGAGCAGTTCACCCGCAGAGAGTTCAGCTATCAGTCCTTCGTACGCACCTTCAGCTTACCTGAAAGGCTGGTGAAGGGCGATAAAATCTCTGCCAAATACCATGATGGCATACTCCATATAACTGTTCCGAAAACAGACGAGGCGAATGTGAAGCCTGCAAAACGAATTGAGATTAAATAACATGAAAGGCAGGGAAACCTGCCTTTCTGCTTTATATTCCTCCAGACTCTGACATGCTGTTGTTGCCTTGGCCTGTTGCAGATACTATACTTCTGAATTCAGGTTGTGCCTACATGTAGAAAAGGATATGAATGTAGTCGTTTGCTGCTAACTGTGTTTCTTTGGAATTTGGCTGCATGGTCCCTCATACCTGATAAAGATATGAATCCAAAGTACCCTAGATAACCTGAAGATGACAGGCAGAAGTCCTATCACCACAACAGCAACGAGTCCCATCATCATCGCCATGGTAACCTCTTCTACAAACTGGTATAGAACAACCAAAGAAATGATGAAGATAGCCACATTGAAGCCAAAGCTCACATACATGGCACCATAATAATAGCCGGGTTCGGGCTCAAAGGACTGGCCGCAGCAAGGGCAACCTTTGTGCATATCCGCAAATTTAGTGCTATACAAAGTGCCTTCCGGAAACATGTTCCCCTCCCTGCACCTGGGGCATTTCACAGTTAAAATGCTATATAAAAATGAGTTCTGCTGGCTCATGGGTCAAAATTTTCATTCCTCTACAAAGGTACTGTCTCAATAAATCTAGTTTACGGGACAAAAAGCACAATATACTGGACTTTTAAACCTTATTACATTCATCTACATCGCTGCAGCATTTGTACGTGACTGATTAGTAAAGACTGCTCAACATATTTGACTACGCAGCAGTTTAAGGATTCTGTTCAGGGTATAAAGTAAAAATAGCTCCTATAAGCTTTCGTGGGTGTGGATGATAAGAAAGAATCCTAAAAGTCCTTCAGAAGGCAATCCCTAATCGCCTTAAAAGCTGTCTTTTGTTGAGTATCTTGAGCGTACGAAAAAAACAAAAATGCCCAAAGAACACTTGCCTGTTTACCAGATTCAGGACTTTAAGGCACAAGCCGAGAAAGAAAGCTACTTTTACTTCAGTTTATTTAAAGTGCACCTGAAGGAGCACCTGTTTATTCGTGAACCACACAAGCATAACTTTTACATTATCCTTCTCATAAATCAGGGCACCGGAACCCACACCATCGATTTGAGGAGCTATGAGGTAAGGCCCAACATGATTTTTTTCCTGTCACCAGGGCAAGTGCACAGTTGGACGCTTTCAGAAGATGCCGATGGCTTAGTAATTTTCTTCTCTTCTGAATTTAACCTAAAGGAGCTCCCTCACAAAAACATATCACGTTTTCCTTTCTTCCATACGCTGCTGCGCACCCCGGTGCTCTACATTTCTCAGGAAGAGAAATATGCTCTGATGCCCAATCTCCAGGCATTGCAGAAGGAATATCTAACTCAGGGGCTAATGCGGAATGAAGTACTTAGCTGTTATCTTAATATCCTGCTGATATACCTGACCCGGATATACCAGTCTCAGGGAGAAGACACGCAGGTGCCTGGTGGGGAGCTATCACTTTTACAGCGACTGGAGAACCTGATAACGCAACATTACAGGGACCATCTGCCAATAACCTTTTATGCGGACCAACTGCATGTGACGGCAAGGTATCTTACAGAGGTCTGTAAACGTTCGTTGGGCTAGACTACAGGTGAGCTTATTTAGGAACGTGTGCTATTGGAGGCACAAAGACTGCTGGTACACTCTGGCTAACCAGCTCGCGGGTTGCAGCTGAGCTAGGCTATGCTGATATCACTTACTTCTTCCGTTTTTTCAAAAAGCACACCGGCTTTACACCTGAGCAGTTCCGAAACTTAAACAGATGAGTGATTGATGGCGGAATGAAATTTTCGCTCATAAGTGCAGGGCTATGCCAACCGGTGCAAACACATTTTATCTTTTATAAATAAGTAAAGTGCAGCGAAGAAGTATACCTGAGTGCTGTTACTATTATTAAAAGAGTTTGTCTTGTGTGCATTATTTTGTGGAATGGGAGGCACTACAGTTATCGTACCTACTAAATTATCATACGCAAAAGCAGACTAGAGAATATTTTTCGTAATATCGCTACCTGATGCGGAGTGCTCTATTCAAATGAGACAGGATGAAGAACCATTGCTCAGAGAAAGCTGTCCGCAACAGTATACCTTTTCTGCTAAAAGAAGCAGGAATAAAATCAAAACAGAAGGAGAAATTTTTTCTTCTTAAAATGAAGAACAACTAATGGCTACAGGACTTCTTGCTTTATTAGATGATGTGTCTGCCCTGGTGAAAGTCAGTGCGGCAAGTTTGGACGATGTTCCCGCCCAGGTGGCAAAAACTACGGGTAAAGTTTCCGGCATTGTGATTGATGACACTGCCGTGACACCCAAGTATGTGGTAGGTCTCGATCCGTCACGCGAGCTTTCTATCATTTACCAGATCGCAAAGAAATCACTGCTCAATAAAGTCATCATTTTAAGCCCGGCAGCACTGCTCCTCGGCTTTTTTGCACCCTGGGCCATAACGCCTATCCTGATGCTGGGTGGTGCTTTTTTGTGCTTTGAGGGCTATGAAAAAGTGCACTCCATGTTCAGCAAGCACGATCATGATGGCGCCCACCATGCAGGAGAAAAGGTGAAGGTTATTACACCGGAAGAACTGGAAAAAGAAAGAGTGAAGGGCGCGGTTCGCACGGACATGATTCTTTCTGCCGAAATTGTTGCGATCACTTATGCCAGTGTAGCTGAAAAACCATTATTTGAACAAATTGCGGTCATGTTAGCCGTGGCTGTTTTCATTACCATTGCTGTTTATGGGTTTGTAGGGCTTATCGTGAAGGCCGATGACTTTGGCCTGCACATGGCAAAGGAAAATAATCATACGCAGGTCAGGAAAATTGGCCGCAACATCGTCACATTCATGCCGCACTTTCTGAAAATACTTGGCTATGTCGGGACGGCAGCCATGCTGTGGGTAGGTGCAGAAATTATAGCACACGGAATTCCCTTTACAAGCCATGCGCTGGATGCATTGGAGCATTCTCTGTCCGGTTTGCCAGCTCTTGCCTGGATCATCAAAGCATTGGCATGCGGTATTGGCGGGTTAATTTTAGGTGCCATCATTGAAAAGCTTGTAGTACTCGCGCGCAGGTTTGTGTAGGCGCAAGAGCTAAAGAAGCTCAGTTGGCTGCACCTGCCGAAGCAGCAATCCTTATAAATCACTTGAAACCAGCATTATCTGAT
Source organism: Pontibacter toksunensis (assembly GCF_042686245.1). Lineage (NCBI taxonomy): Bacteria > Pseudomonadati > Bacteroidota > Cytophagia > Cytophagales > Hymenobacteraceae > Pontibacter > Pontibacter toksunensis. The sequence goes on from NZ_JBHUOX010000002.1 coordinate 30,380, forward strand.
GAAAATTTAACTTGTCGTCCGATAATGCTGGTTTTCCTTTTATGTGCAGCTAATCACACAGCTTATACCAAATCGCAGAAAACGTATTCCATAGGAAAGCTGTCTAAGCTGCCGTAGCTGTAGTTCATCCAGCGGCATCAGACCTGCTTATCTATAGCTGTAGCGCTGTACTCTCCAGGCCCAGAGGGCGCGTTCTGGAGGTAGTGGCCCTATTGAAGGCATCGCGCTGTGTTGCTGAACCTGCCGGGGGAAGGGGCTCAACCAAAAGATTGGAAACTCCTTCACTCCGTGCCGACGAACAGAAAAATTTAGCTTTATGGAAGGAGCTTTAAGCAATTTTATATTAGATGCCATCTGACTCATTCTGTAGCCTGTTCTTCCTTCTTTGGTATGCGCATTTTTTTTGCTTAGAACCACCTGGACTGGCAGAAGACACACCCTCCGAAGTAGCAATGTATATACAAAGCTTTGTAAATTTAATTGACATTTAGGTAGATAGCTCGCATAGCGTACAAAGTAAGTCAGGATGTAGGCAACGGTTGTTTCAGCAGTTCAATTGAGTTAGCCCATGCTCCCCCTCCTGCCTTTGATGAAAGGCGTATACTGGATTTCAAAGAAGAGTTAGCAGGACATCTGGAATTCAGCTGACCTGCTCACAAGAGGCTGTTAATTGACTAGCAGCACTTCCTGCTCTCCGATCCGACGTCCGGCAACATGGCATTCTCAATGGTTTGTGAAGGTTTTATATAGTACGCCCTCTTACCATGCTTCGCAGGACACGCCACAGGATAGAAGGGCTCAGTAAACTTGCGGGCGGTTCAATCATGTTGACAACTTTGAGAAAGGCTGCGCCTACTGCTGGATCGCGGTGAGTTGCCCTATGCACCTGATTCATGTAAGCGTTAATAAAATCTGTTCCGGGAGCTTTTGTTCCCTTTGTTTCAGGAAACCGAAAATCTTCGCAGACTGCAGTCTGCCAGGGTATGTCAACAATACTGGCTATTTTCCTGAAATATGCTGTATGTAAGCCTTGAAGACTATGCTGCGCTTTCAGCAGCTGATCTAAAGCTGCTGCCTGCATCGCAGCTGATGTCATCCCCTGCCCATAGAGTGGATTGAAACTGCACACAGCGTCGCCTAGTACCAGGTACTTGTCCGGAAAATACACTAGTTTTTCATAATGGCGACGCAGGCTCGCTGGAAACTTATAGGTTGCAATATCAGTGAGCGGCCTGGAGGTAGATATAATGTTGTAAACGTCGGGCGCGGGTAATCTTCTGGCAAAAGAGAGAAACCCTTCCTCATCGGCTGGTGCATGGTGGCCATGCCAGCCGCCCAAAGAGACAATCCATTTACCATGCTCAACAGGAAGTGCGGCACCTGCTATATACTCTTTAGGCGCTTGTGGAGTAATGAACACCCAGTCAAAGCTTCCGGGAAGAGAAACATCCCGTTCGTACACGCGGGTAGCATAACCAGCACCACAGGTGACTGTACTTTCCTCTGGTTTGGTATAGCCAGATTCTTCCAGCCATTTAGGTGTTCGGGAACCGCGTCCGCTTGCATCTATGACTAAATCGGCGTTAAGGTTTTCGGCATCGGTGTCTTCTCCCTGTCTTACGATATGCAGGCCTGTTACCTGCTTTCCATTTTCGCTGATTAACAGCTTTTCCACTGCGTAGCCATCCTGCATACTCACATTCGGTAATGCCAGTACGCGCTGTCGCATGTGCCACTCCAGGAATGGCCGGCTCATGGAGATGCCACTTATCCCGAACTCAAACCTGGCACGGTATCCTCCATAGCAATACCACCGCATGCTTTGGGCCATGTCCAGTAAAGGGTTTCCCCCTCTTAACAGTCCTTCCATCAGGTCCGGGAAATAGCCTGCCAGTATATTCAACCCCTGTGCAAGAAGGCCATGCAGGTGACGCGTCTGGCCTTGCCCTTTTCGGGATTCAGGAACATCGTGCACCGGATCACGCTCAACAATGGTTACCTGTTCAAAGTAGTCACTGAGGATGCGGGCAGTGAGTAGGCCTGCAAAGCTTCCTCCTATAACCAGGGCAGACTTTCCAAGTAATTTGTCCATGTCTATTGAGTAAAACAGGAATGGGTTTCGGAAACAATTTCATGTGTTGGTTAGGACATTCCTGCAACCGGTTCTTGTTGTTTATTCTGTTTCAAACTGAAAACTCAGAAACAACAAAAGAGCCTTAACTCAGAACTTTAAGATATAAAAAAATATTTAATTAATTCGTCTATACTTCTTTACATCAAGCTATTAAGATGTGGTATACTTGAATTTTAACCGTACTTAATCCATGAAATCAAGTTTAAAAAAGCTGATGCTCTCCTTTCCTATCTCCGGTGCGGTCTGATGCTTAAAGTAGCTCCTCTTTACTCATACTATTCTTATACCCTCTGTTGTCGCTCACAAGCAGGGAAACATGCTTAACAGCTGTGGCAGCATCAAATGTTTGCCTATAGATGGTTAGTTAAAAGGTGAAATCTAGCGTATCATATGCTGGAGGTGTCTTAACTGAACAGGCGCGCGGGACACCGTATATAAGGGACAAGCTGACATTGAAAATTATCGAGATAAAACCCTTTTAAGAACCTATTGTTATGGACATTAACTCGCAAAGGGATGCTGTAAGAATATTCGAGTACGCGTTTCTGGAACTAGAACGAAAAGCTAAGGAAGGGCAACGAAACCTCAGAAGGTTGGAAGGCGGCGCCAGGGATGAAGCTCCTGTAACGGCGCTGCATAGAAGAGACGAAGTAGCAGTTAATACGTTGCTGGCTTCGCAAACAATACCTGCTATAGTCGTTCTTAGCCTGGCGATAGAACAGGCCTTGAAAGTATTGATAAAGCAAGAAGACCTCATGCCAAAGCATGTGCACGAGTTAAAGCTTCTTTTTAACCAGCTCCCAGCTTATTTACAGGACGAGATAAAAACCTTTGTAATGACAGACCTGACCATAAGCGAAGAGGCCTTCGAAGATCTCCTCCTGGAGAACAACAATGCTTTTATAAACTGGCGATACTTTTATGAGAAACAGGACACCGGTAGTTTAAGCTTTCTTAAGTCTTTTTTTGATAGCTTAAAGAGTAAGATTTAAAATAAAATCCTCTGAAGTAGCAGGCATATTTTTATCCCAAGACTGTACTTTACAACTTTCCGCTCTTATACTTTATACAAGCTTTATGGCCTACAGCTGTACCCGTGCTTTCAAAATCTGTTAAGGAACATAACTCTTTAACCAGTTTATACCGTTATAAAAACTGGTTAAAACAAATTTTAGGAATGGGCACAAAGCATATAAAGCAAGGCATGATAATTTTATGCCTCTTGTCTACCGTTTGGCTGTCTGGCTGCCAAACCAGTTCCTCAACAGCTGGTACTGCCAATACGGCAACGGCTGAAAAGAGAGGTTTAGCGCCTCAACGGGTAGATATAAGGGGCAGCATTACCAGGAGCCAGTATGATCAGGGGCAGGTCATGCTGGAGGTAGAAGGATTCCCCTCCCCGGACTCCCGCTATAACCGCGCTTATGTACTCGTACAGCCAACTACACAGATTATTGGTATAGACGGAAAGTCCATTAGCCTGAGTGAGCTGCGGCAGGGGCAAAATGTAGCCATCTTATTAAGAAACGGCGGGCAGGGTAATTTTGTGGGCTTGGGTGTTGCACGCAAAGTATGGGTTGAAGAAGTGTTTTGAAAACCCAGTTCACCATCAGCTGCTTCGTAGCTGCTGTATTCATTAACCGGAATGCTAAGCACATTTGCAGATAAAAGGCTTGGCCTGTCAGCTTTCACCCAACTCCCGGAAAAGCTCCACGGCTTCCTCATTGCCCTGCTGGTAAGCTAAATCTACTGCACTCAGACCACGGACATCTCTTATATTTCGGTCCGCACCGGCCTCCAGCAACAGCTTCACAAGGTTGTTTCTGCCAAACAAGGTCGCGAACATCAAAGCAGTACCACCGTTTCCGTTCTGTAGATTGAGATCTGCTCCATTGTCTATCAGCGCTCTGGCTATTTCAGGATAGCCTTTAAAGCTAACGCCCATCAGCGCAGTGTTTCCTGTTACGTCCTGTAAATTCGGGTTAGCGTTAGCCTTCAACAAAAGCAGGGTGGCCTCTAAATGTTCATCGTAAGATGCTAATATCAGGGGGGTAAACCCTTTTGCATTCTGAACATTCATGTCTACACCTTCATCTATCAATTGCTGCATATAAGCAACATCACCCTTGCGGGCAGCATCAAAAAGTAAGTCCTGCTGGTTGGTGGAGTGGAAAGTCATGTAATGGATCTATTAAGTTGCAAAAGAATGTAACCTTTCGTACGGGAATCGGGCAGAAACGGCTAAGCTTCTTTCTTTGTCAGCAAAATGATTCTTTGATGATATAACAGCAGGCCCAGAGTATACTAAAAACGAAGGTTTCCTGCCTATTAAGCTGTCTTTTCAGAAGCGGGAGGATGAAATTGATACTTATTTGCTAATAATGAAGCCATTTTAACTGTTCGCCGTACATTATTTAATAGAATAGTTTTTCTTTGTACAGAAAGATTTTTCTGTCGGGTAAAATACACGGGCTTCTGCGAAATAAGCCTGTTTCATACCCATCACTCCCCTTATTTAGGCAACAAATCTTTGTGGTAAAGAAACTTTGCCATCCTATGAAAGTTGTGCCGGAACGATGTTTTAATAATTAGTAAAATGAATAACCTTTTAATTGCATTCCTACAGCTGCTGATGCTTACAGCTGTTTTCTTGCCGCTTCAGGCCCAAGACGTACCCTACACCCGCACCCTGACACTTGCTGACGCTGTTCAACTGGCAAAGGAACAATCTCCACAATACCGCAGCGCTGCGGTTCAGTATGAAAACCGGCAATGGCAGTATAAAAGATACCGCTCCAATTTTTACCCGCAGCTGAACTTAAGTGGTGTTTTGCCACAGTATAACAGAACCATCGACCCTCGCATTACAGATAACGGAAGCCTGATCTTTATAAACACCCACAATGCAAACTCTTACCTGCAGCTTTCCCTGGGCCAGGAAATATGGCCTACAGGCGGCTACATCTCCATCGACACGCAGCTAAAGCGGATTGATGATTTTCAGGCCGATAAAAACCGTACCAGGTACTCCTCGGTGCCAGCCACTATCACACTTAACCAACCAATATTTGGCTTTAACTACCGTGCCTGGGACAGGAAAATTGCGCCGCTCCGCTTCGAAGAAGCGAAGCGCGATTTCTGGGAGGAAATGGAGGAAATATCCGGCGAAACCACCGACAACTTCTTTAACCTCCTGCTAAGCCAGATAAGCCTGCAGATAGCACAGAAAAATGTAGCCAATAACGATACCCTTTACAAGATTGCTAAGGTCAGGTACGAGGTGAATGAGATTCCGGAAGACGAACTGCTGCAAATGGAACTGACCCTTCTGAACTCATTGCAGAACCTGGAGCAGGCAACACTGGACGTAGAGGCGAACACACTTCGGCTGAAAGTATTTTTAGGCATTACCGATAACTTTCCTATCCGTTTAATTCCGCCGGATACAACTCCGGAGTTTGAAGTAGATGAAGAAGTTGCCCTGGAACAGGCCCACAAAAACCGCCAGATTATTATCGGGTATAAGAGGGAACTACTGGAGGCTGAGAGACGGGTGGCAGAGGCCAAGGGTGAAACAGGCTTCACAGCCGACCTTTTTGCTTCATTTGGTCTTACGCAGCAGGCTCTGGAAATAGGGGAAGTATACCAGGAGCCTGTACCACAGCAGCGCTTACGGGTTGGCTTTAACATGCCCGTGATGGACTGGGGCCGGACGGACGCCAGGCTGGGTACTGCCACTGCAAACGAGAAGCTGGTACGGGCGAATATAGAGCAACAGCGCATTAACTTTGACCAGGAAATTTACCTGAATGTGAAACGCTTTAGAGTGCTGCGGAAACAGATGATTGGGGCAAAACGAGCCAACGAAATAGCCGAAAAGCGCTACAGCCTGACAAGGGCCCGCTACCTTAAAGGCCAGCTCAGCCTGCTTGACCTGAACGTTGCCACGGAAGAAAGAGACAAGGCTACCCGCAGCTACATCAGCTCCTTGGAAAGCTTTTGGGAAGCTTATTACAGAATTCGACGCCTCACCTTGTACGATTTTGAACGAAATGAATCTTTACTGGCAGAAATATAAAGTTTGGCTTGGCTCGTGCCAGAAATCTCTTTAAACCTTAATCAACTTTGCTAAAAAAATAAACTGGACAGGTCCCAGTTCTAGCCTGCAAGAGGCAAGCGGCGAGCTAAAAAACAAGAAGTCTTCGACTAATATAAGTGAGGTAAAGCACCTTCCAAAAAGCTGTAGCATTTTCACCCCGTCAGCACAGAGTGAATGTGTTTCCAGTCTTTCGGTTGTGCGACTTGGGTTAGGGCTCTTTTAAGGGCCAAACCCAAGACGAGGCCTCTCGGCCTAGCGAGGAAAGACAGGCAAGATGAAACATTAGTGAACTAGCCTTGAACAAGCCTTAGCCACGGAAGCTTGGACAGAACTACATACTATTAATACAGCTTGATGCTATAGAATACGGTTCAAGAGATGCGGTATAACCTGTACTGGTAGCTGCATACTTCCAGGGGAAAAACCTCCTCTTTCATAATAAAGCCACCCGCCGGTATACTCAGGCGGGTGGCTTTATTATACGCTCACTCACATCAGCAGATGAAACGGAGTTTGTACTATTGCCTGATGGAGATCGGCTTGCCTTCCGATTTCTCTATAGCGTCATATACAACCTGCAGCACATTGGTTCGGGTGTTTAACTGGCTCAACTTGCTGTTTTCGCGTGTTGGGTTTACCCGATTAGATAAAAAAACATAAACCAAATCGTTTACAGGGTCTATCCAGGTATAAGTGCCTGTAAAGCCTGAATGCCCGAAGCTCTCAGCTGGTGCACCCGGAGCAGCATTACTATTCTGTGTGCCGGGTTTAGCAGGTCGGTCAAAGCCCAGGGCGCGGTAGTTGCCGAAATCACAAAACTGGCACTTGCCGAACTCACTAACCGTGTTCCCTGCTATCAGCTCCTTCCCACCGTACTTCCCGTCGTTGAGGTACAGTTGCATTAGCTTGGCCACGTCATTGGCGTTACCGAATAAACCGGCGTGGCCACTCACACCGCCTAGCATCGCAGCCCCCTCATCGTGCACAGTGCCGTGCAGCAGTTGCTTCCGGAAGTGTGGCTCGTACTCTGTCGGCACTATCCTGGAGGGCGGGTACTTTTTGTAAGGATTGAACGTAAGTGTAGTGGCACCAATAGGCTGGTAGATGTTTTCCTTCAGGTAGGATTCAAAGCTCTGGCCGGTAATATGCTGCACCACCAACGGTGCAAGTATAAATGACAGGTCGCTGTACACATAGCCAGGCTGCTGGTTCATTGGAGAATCCATAATCTGCGCGTATATCTTAGGGGTGTACTTGCGGTGCATGTACAGGTTCTGCGCCACTTTTATAGGGAAGCGGGCAGAGGAATCAGCCTTGAACGTTCGCCATTTAAACTTGCCATTCTTCCGTACCGTTTCTTTCCAGAATGGAATCCACGACTGCAGCCTTGCCTGGTGGGTGAGGATGTCCCGGTAATTCAGCTGTTCCTTGTTTGTGCCTTTCGCCAAAGGCAGGTAGGTGCTGAGGGTGTTGTCCGGGTCAAACTTGCCCTCCCCTTTTAACTTCATGAAAGCAGCCAGAGAAGTGCTTATTTTCGTGAGGGACGCCAAGTCATAGAGGTCATTGTTATGCACGGGGGTTTCATTTTCGTAGGTGTGGTACCCAAAAGCTTTCTGGTAGATGATTTTGCCGTCTTTGGCCACCAGCACCTGCGCACCTGGTGCCGCTTTCTCCTGCATCGCCTGGGCCACCAGAGAATCAATGCCGGCTAAATCCTTTGTCTTTATCCCGACTGCTTCCGGAACACTGTATGCCAGCCGAAGTCCTCCCTCCGTTTTCAGTCCATCGCCAAGCTTAAACGCGCCTGATACGGCAACAGGTAATTTGCCCTTTGCACCAATGCCGCCGAAAATCAGCTGCGCGGCCAGGTCCTGCGTCAGGGGCGTCTCTTGGTAAGCCGTCAGTACTGCGTCTGCATTCTCGATGCTCTCGAATTTGGCAAGGCTGTACACGTTCCCGAACACACTCACAATGGTCGGCTTCGACCGGATGAGGTCTTTCAGGAACAGATTCATTTCTGCTGTGATGCCAAAATTCGCGCTACCTGCTTTTAACTGAAGCTTGTGCACACCTGCTATAATCAGGTTGTACCCCTGCAACTTCTCTTTTAGTTGCTGAAGTTCTGCAATTGTACTGTTAGCCGGTAAAAAGAACGTATCTACTGGCATATACCGGGCAAGGTCCCGCTGGAATTCAGTTCCAGTGGTTGTACCGATGGCCAGGGCAGCTACCCGCAGGGTGTCAAGGTTCCGGATAGGCAGGATGTTGTTCTTGTTCCGCAGCAGGGTGAGCGAGGCTTCTGTTAACTGGTGGTTCAGGTATAAAGCGTATGGGTTGTTTAAGTCTTCAATCAGGTGGGCTGTCTCAATGGGCTGCCACTTGTCCAGGCCCACCCACTGCTTGGCAGCCAGCACTTTTTTGCAGCGGGCATCCACCTCCTCCTGGGTGATTTCTTTGTTCAGGATGGCTTTCTTCACCTCTTCAATCGTCATTTTCACATCCATCGAGTTCAGGAGCATGTCATTGCCCGCCAGCAGTGCCTTCACATCTACCACACCCGGTTCATAGTATTTTGCCACCCCCTGCATATTTAAAGCATCCGTGAAAATCAGCCCTTTATATCCCAGCTCTTCTTTTAACAGTTCAGTTACGATAGGCTTCGAAAGTGTGGAGGCAAGGTTGGGGGTGTTGTCCAGCACCGGTATGTTCATGTGCGCCACCATCACACTTCCCAAGCCGTTTTCCATCAGCACCCTGAAAGGGTATAGTTCCACAGAGTCCAGGCGAATGCGGGAGAAGTTGATCAGGGGCAGCCCGTAGTGGGAGTCTACGTTGGTGTCTCCGTGGCCAGGAAAGTGCTTGGCGCTGGCGAGCACATGCTGGTCCTGCATACCCCGCATATATGCCAGCGACTTACGGGTAACGTTGTACTTGTCTTCACCGAAAGAGCGGAAGCCGATAACCGGGTTGTTGGCGTTGTTGTTGATATCAACGGTTGGCGCAAAGTTAACATGAATACCCAGGCGCTTGCATTGACGGGCTATCTCTGCCCCCATCTCATAAATCAGCCGCTCATCCTCTATGCCGCCCAGCGACATCTGGTACGGAAAGCGCACGGTGCTGTCCAGGCGCATAGCCAGGCCCCACTCTGCATCTATGGTCACCATCAGGGGCACTTTGCTCTCGCTTTGGTAGCGGTTAGTCATTTTAGCCTGCCGCACCGGTCCTCCCTGAAAAAAAATGACGCCACCCACTTTGTAGGTCTTGATCAGGTTACCAATGGAGTCAATATGGGCCTGGTCCCGGTTAGAGTACACCGGAATCATGATTAGCTGTGCAATGCGCTCTTCCGGCGTCAGAGTAGCAAAAACGGAATCTACCCACGCGTGCTTTCCGTTCAGAAACGGCGGGTCTTTTTCCGGATTAAACAGCACCAGGGTATCTGCTCTTTGAGTTGCAGGTTTCCTGTACTTAGAGCCGGAGGACTGCCCCAGTAGGCTCTGCGTTCCGGCCATCATGATGAGGAGGAGGGCAAGGTATAAGAAGGTATGTTTTTTCAAGGTGTTCTGTTAGAAAGCAGGTTCGTAGCAATAGTTGAATCTACCACAAGATAAAAACAATTGCTCACAAATGATAGCTTTCATATAATACCTGCCAGCGGGATTTCTCCCGGCTAACACTTAAAAGCAGAACCTGAGACAAGCAAAAAAGCAGGCTTGAAAGACAAAACATATTTGTACAATAGAATAAGGTTGATTGACCTTACCTCCTGATTTAGATATTATTATGCTACATGACAAAACGGTAAACTAAAAATTTAGCTATTAGCAGCCTTGCTACAATCTGACTTCAGGCTTGCTGTCTGCTTCAGAAGTACCAACCTGAAACAAGAATGGCTTCTCTCTCCTGCTAAGAGGCACCTGTTCTACGCTTCAACCTGTAGGTACCTTGTGCAGGGAAAGTGACATATGCCTAAGTGAATGGTCAAACGCTTACTTAACACAAGCCGCGGTTTATGCCCCCCTCCTTTGCATGTTCCAGAATCAGATGCAGTAGTAAGGCCGGTTACCTACTGAAACGCAGCGGTATATTCGCCTCACATAAGAAGAAACTGAAAGGCAGGCCTTGAGCAAAGATCCTTTAAGTTCATTTTATTTTTTCAGAGGCAGTTTCATTTTATAGCATTATCGATTTTAGGAGTCCTGAACAAATGGATAAAAGCCATTTCAGCTTAATCTTTTACATGAATAAGCGCCCGCCATACTTCTGGTTTTCAGGCGACGGTTTACGTTGTAGTTGTATCTAAACACCTTATATGGCCAGCGCTTTCCTTATCGGGTTTAACTTCATTTATAAGCTTCTGAACAGCGGCATTGGCAACCATGTCGTCTGATTTGTGCTTCAGCTTTACCATAGCTGACCTGAGATCCTTATACTTCTTCCAGTCAAACTTGATGAGGAAGTTGGCAGCACCCCTCACCCCTACCTCAAACAACCGAAGCTTTTCCTCGTCTGGCATGCTGAAGTCAAGCCAGTCAAAGTGGTCTGTATCGAGGCAATGTACCAGGTGGCGGTAATCCGGGTTCTTGGTAATAAAATCGAAGTCATGCACCTGCCGGGCGGAGTCGAAAATAGCGCCGACTAAATTTGGCAGTTTATTGATGAGCTTCGGTTTATTACGGTCTGCGCCAAGCTTCACACCAAAAGTCGGTGCCTCCGGCACTTTATTGTTGTCGTGGAAGAGGTCGATAGGAAAGTTTGAGTTGATTCCCCCATCTATAAAAAAGACTTCATCAGGAACATTACCGGTATAACCTACTTCTCTCCATTTCTTCAGCTCATTAGGGCCAAACGGGAGGTCCTTGAGCCGGAAAGGGTGAAAGAAGAAAGGGATTGACATGGATGCTCGGACAAAATCAGCCGGGTTCACCTGATCAGGGTCTGCCCAGTACATGTCTGCCATCGCCGGGAAGTTGACCTTCGTCTGTGTCGTAATGTCTGCGGCCACCAGGGCTATCCGGCCTACGGTATAGAAGTATAAGGCTTGCCATTCCTGAGCTTTAGTTTTTCATTCCCTTGCTGCCTGAGCAGCTTTAACTTCCCCCATGTCTCTACTCCTCTTTCCTTGAGAAGACCTGTTAACCAGTTATGGAAGTTCTTGCCGGGATTTAACCCAAAGTCATCCCGCATGTTATCCACCACCTGTGCTCCTTTAAAAATGAGCTTCTTCAGGCTGCTGTTTGTCGTAATGGCCTTTATAAAATCTTCGCATCTGCGTCACCATCCACAAACTCATCGAAGTTCTTGTTAGCCAGAATTCCCAGTATCCATTTGCTAGCCTCCATGTTCTTCTGACCGGCAGCTGCCATCAGCATCGCATTAATAGAGCCCGCTGAAGTACCTCCCAACTGTAAAAACCGAATTCCCGCCTGCTCCAGCGCATATACGTAACCTACAAGGGCTATGCCCAACATGCCTCCTCCTTCCATTACCAGGTCCACATACTGGTGTCCTTCATCATCCACAACATCGGAAAAAATTTTTCCCTTAATCCGAGCACGCAGTTCAGCCAGTTCTGACTGCACAAGGCCATTGTTGATAGTAAACTGTTCTACTTTCATGTTTCGTTGTATTAAAGGTTAAAAAGATAAGTTATTTCCATTTTCTGAAGCTGAATTCATATAAACAGCCCTTGCAATTAACCGATCAGGAAATTCAGCTTCCTCACCTACATTAGGTTTTACCAGGAGCATGTACCATTTAAACCGATAAGAAACTAAAGTACTCATGGATCAGGCAACCGGCAATGCGGCTGATGTATACTTCAGCCCGGACCTATGCCGGTGGCATGGCCTTATATAGTTAGTAGATGATGGATGTTTAGCAAGAGCTACTTTTAAGCTGATGAACAACACAACAGGAAAAAGAACCCGGGAGTACGTGACACCTCAAATTGAACAGAGTTCTGCCCGGTAAGCCACAGGCTGCCTTTCGGGTAGTTATGGAAAAAGTTTATAAGCGCAGGGTGATCGCTTGTGCAGGAACTTTCCCGTGAAAATTAATTCCTCATGATACAGATTCTGGAACAAGGCTAAAGTCCTATATTATCATGGCATGTCTAAACTCAGTACGTATATAAATTCAATTGGATATAGCTTTATATTAAAAAAATAGCTTCTTTAAATGCTGAATCCTCCAGCATTTAAAGAAGCTATTTTTATTAAAAATGATCCTGTTATTTGTAGCTCTCAGGTAGGGCAAATGCCACGTATTGGTCACCTGACGGACTACCGATTTTGCCGCCTCCACAGGCTATCACAACATACTGCCTACCGTTCAGGCTATAAGTGGCAGGAGTAGCATAGCCTGCGGCCGGCAGCTTCGCCTCCCACAGCACCTTGCCTGTCTTCTTGTCAAACGCCCTTATCATATTGTCTTTTGTTGCGGCAATAAACACAAGGCCTCCTTTTGTAACCAAAGGGCCTCCGTAGTTTTCGGTTCCTGTTGGCGGAATCCCTTTCTTTTTCAACTCTTCATACTCTCCCAGCGGCACCTTCCAGAGAAGCTTTCCGCTGTTTAAATCAACCGCATTCAGCGTTCCCCAGGGAGGCTTGATGCCGGGGTAGCCGTTCTTATCCAGGAAACGATGATAGCCAGTAGATACATAAGGAATATCATCCATAATATTCTTTACTCCCGCTATGTTATCAGCTTCGGCACCGCCTATTTCCTTTGCCAGTTCCAGCTTTGCGTGAGCTTCTTTTTCATCTGAGTCCAGCAGAAACGCAATCAGGGCCACCCGCTCACTTTCCGGTATCTGTCGGAAAGCAGGCATCATGTTCCGGCCGCTTTCGATGATGTGGTTCACCTGGTCCTCATTCATGCGGGTGTTGAGTGCCACCAGGGTTGGAATAGAGGTCCCGTTGCCTTTCATTTCTGTTCCATGGCAGGAGATGCAGTATTTATTGTACACTGTTTTGCCAATACCCTTCAGGGACAGATCTTTTTTAGCTTCCTTCGGCACATCCATCATGGTCAGGATCCAGGGCATTTCGCTGCTGTTTACGTACATAATGCCGGATTCCTGATCCACTGCAGCACCTCCCCACTCTCCACCCCCATCGTAGCCGGGGAAAATCCAGCTGCCTTCTTTAGTCGGTGGGTAGAACACCTCTTTGTGCTGGACCTTCCTGTATTTCTCCAGCATTTGCTGATGTGTCTCAGGTGTCAGATCCGACACATCCTCTTCCTCAAACTTATGTCGGGCAAAGGGTTCGGGTAATGTCGGAATAGGTTGTGTTGGCCAGGCTTTTTCACCAGGCAAACCATCGGTAGGCACAGGTTTTTCTACTATAGGGAAAATGGGTTTGCCTGTTACCCGGTCGAACATAAACACATAACCGTGCTTCGTTATCTGGGCAACTGCATCAATTTTTTCTCCTCCCTTGCTGATAGTCACCAGGTTGGGATTAGCGGGCAGGTCGCGGTCCCAGAGGTCGTGGTGCACTACCTGAAAATGCCAGATGTATTTTCCGGTGGCGGCATCCAGTGCCAAAAGGCTGTTGGCGAAGAGATTCTGTCCTTTGCGCACGCCGCCGTAGAAGTCAGGGCCAGCCGTACCTGTAGGCACAAAAACAATCCCCCGCTCCTCATCCAGCGACATGCCCGCCCAGCTGTTGGCACCACCTATTTTCTTCCATGCATCAGGATCTTCCCATGTTTCATAGCCTTTTTCTCCCGGATGGGGTATGGTATGGAATATCCAGCGGCGCTCCCCGGTGCGCACATCAAAAGCCCGGATATGGCCGGGCGCTGCATCACCATCCTCGGTTACGCGCATGCCCATGATGAGCAAATCTTTATAAATAACACCAGGGGTGGTGCCGGCAATGTAATCATCCTCTGTTCCCTCTCTGTCCAGCCCTTCTGAGAGATCAATAAAACCACCTATGCCAAAACTTTTCACGAGCGAGCCATCTGCGGCATTGACAGCAAAAAGCTTAGGCCCCACGCTGTATAGGATACGTTTTTCAGCCCCCCCGGCACTCTCCCAATACACCACACCACGGTTAATCTGGTGAAACCATGCCATGTTACCATCCTGATTGTTTCCAGCCGAAGCTGGGTCAAACAACCATTTCTGCTCTCCGGTGGCAGCATCCAGGGCAAACAGCTTCAGGAAAGGTGATGTACCGAACAGCACTCCATCAACCACAATCGGGTTACACTGTATTTGCGAACGGTTCTTGGGGTCTTTGTCACCCGCACTGTAACGCCAGGCTACCTGCAACTGGTGTACATTGCCAGGGTTAATCTGCTCGTTTGAGGAATAGCGGTTACCTGCTTTGCTTCCGGCATAGGCAGGCCAACCGCTATAGCCAGCAGGCTCCTCCTCGTGCTTTGTTGTGAACTGTTTTACACATGAAAGAGACAAGACGCCGGCAAGCGGCAGTACTGTCCATAAAAGTTTTTTTTTCATTTCGGGTGATAATGAATATGCTATTCTGCTCTGGGAAAAGCTATCTGCTGTTTGGACTGCTCAAGCGCTTCAGAAATCAATATACTAAAATCAGATTAAGGTTGGCTTGTTTTAAAACAAGCCTGTGTTTAAACTCTCCTTAACACAATCATACAGCAGGCAAATTCCACCCGACACTTGACGTATGGGAAACGCTGGCAATGCTGTTTGCGAGTTGCATTGTTCACAAACAGCAGCCCTGAACTTTAAGACACTTTAAAACTAACAACAGCTTCTACACGTAGAATAAAATGGCTAAAAGTTGAAAAGTAAATTCTAATAAAAAGGTAAAGGCTCTCCGATTGTGGGAGCCTTTACCTTTTTTTCTCCTGCCACCTCCCTTTATATAGAACAGACGAAAATTTAGTCATGATACCACAACAGAACTCAAACGAATGGGACGATGAAAAATACAACCTGCTGAATGCACACTTCCGGCAGAAAATAAACGAACTCCTAACTACTGACACTTTTCTGCAGGAGGCGGTGAGCCAGGGCAAAAGTATACAACTGGGGGAACTCATTGACAGGATGACGGCCAGGGACAAACAACTCTGGAAAGAATTTATGCGGATGGACCGGATGAAACTTGACAGAGATATGCAGAACCACCTGGAGGGCAAAGGCACCCCTTACAGCCCACAAAATGGGTTTGAAAACAGCACCGGGAGCATCGGTGATGGTGACCAACCCTGGTAACTCAGGCTGTTGGACTTTATGTCCGGAAGAGGATTATTTTCGGAGATTAGAAAGCGGGGCTTCTAACACTATGTTCAGAAACTATTGATGGAATAACTTTTTACAAGTTAGATGTAGCAATGCTCCTGCAACCAAGCAGCGACAAGATTAGATAAGTATAATAAGTACCTGACACCTGTAATAAAGCCGGCTCTTACTCCAGCACTTCGAAGAGCATCACGGGGTTAGTCTTGTTTTTAAGCTTCACTTCCCCAATCTGGCGGCACATAAACGACTCCTTTACCTTTTCATACACATTGGAGGTAATGACGATCTGCCCGGGCTGGGCCGATGACTGCAGGCGCTGCGCAACGTTCACGACATCGCCAATAACAGTATAATCCAGCCGTTTGAGGGATGCGGATCCAATATTACCCGATACCATTTCGCCTGAGCTTAAGCCAATGGATACCTTCGGTTTGTATGCGGTGCCATCAGAAACTATCTCCTCAACAGCATCGAACTCCTTCCTGATGGCGATGGCTGCATCTATAGCCCTGTCTAAGTGATATTCACCACGGAAAACAGCCAGCACGGCATCTCCCATGAATTTATCTACATGTCCTTCTTGAGCTATTACGCCCTTTACCATCAGGTCAAAGAGTTTGTTTAGTATGGTAATAACCGTATTGGCAGGCATGCTTTCTGTGATAGCAGTAAAGCCGCATATGTCAATGAACATGACGGTAGCCTCGATCGTCTCGTTCAGCATCAGGCTGTTCTCAAACTCTTTATGTGTCATAAAGTTGAGCACATTCTCGTCCACATACATTTTGAGAATGTTGTTTTCCTTTATAGCCTTCAGGGTTGCGCGGATTTGGTTAACGTGTTGCAGGGTCTTCTCCATTGTGAGCTCCAGGTCCTCAAAATTCACGGGCTTGCACACAAAATCAAAGGCCCCCCTGTTCATGGCGGTCCGGATATTATCCATATCGCCATAAGCCGAAACGATAACTGCTTTGATGATAGGGTTAACTTCCGGCAGTTTTGTGAGCAGCGTCAAACCATCCATCTCTGGCATGTTAATGTCACTGAGCACAATATCCAGATCAGGGTGTTCCTGCAGCTTTGCCAGCGCATCCACACCGTTCTGTGCGAAAACGAATTTGTATGCGTTTTCCCTGATCTTCCGCCTGAACTTCTGTTTGATCAGAAGCTCTAAATCGGCCTCATCATCTACCACTAGTATTTTTGCCATCAAATAGCTAAAGTTTTAAACTTATCTTTCAAAGTTGTGAAGTCCAGCGGCTTGGTTAAAAAATCATCGGCTCCATACTGCATTGCCTGCTGGTAATTCTCTTCGTCGCTATAAGCCGTAATCATCATCACAACCGGAGGAGGCGAGTTGTATTTCTTACGTATCTGCCGGAGTAGCTCAATACCGCTCATGCCAGGCATGTTGATATCGGATAAAATAAGCACTACCTCTGATGGATGTTGCTCCATGTAAGAAACAGCCTCTTCGCCGGAGAGAGCAAAGGAAAAGCTAAGTTCCCCATTTCGTATTTCTTTCCGGAAGCGCTGCACGAACAGTGGCTGAACATCAGCTTCATCGTCTACTACAAGTATCTTCATTGCTAATATATATAATACAATATAACTCAAAAACACTTACAGGCTGATATTTACTACGCAAAATCCCCAGAATTAATGACGGGAATGCTGCATTTGTTATGCCTGCTAAAGCAAAACGCTTCTGAATATATTGATATTTAAGATTCAAAGCAAACCAGTATAGCTTGCTGAACATTAAAAATAAAATTCTTAAAAAGTACCAGGAGTTCCTATTGAAAGAATATCATACCCTTAGAAGCTCCATCTTCACTATACCTGAAGAAATAAAAGTTGTTTTCAATCGTCTGCCTAATGTAACTTTTCCAGCGGTAACTCTATGATAAACTCTGTGAATTTCCCCTCCTGGCTATCTACCTTTAGCTTTCCGCCATGGCCTTTCGTAACTATATCAAAGCTTAGCGACAGCCCGAGCCCGGTGCCCTGCCCGCTAGGCTTTGTCGTGAAAAAAGGCTGGAAGAGTTTACTCTTTACCTTTTCTGGAATTCCGGTGCCGTTGTCGCGCACCCGCACTTCCACCCTATCCTTTAACTGCAGCGTGCTCACCCGCACCTCTGGTTTATACCCCTCAATTGCCTGCTGCTGCTTCTGCTGAACGGCATAGAAGGCATTGTTAAACAGGTTTAGCAGTACTCGTCCTATTTCCTGGGGCACTACCCTGACTTTTTGAAGCTTCTCATCAAAAGATGTGGTAAGGGCGGTGTTAAAAGTCTGGTCTTTTGCCCGAAGGCCGTGGTAAGCCAGGCGCATGTACTCGTTCGCCAACGCGTTCAAATCTGTTTCTTCTTTCTGGCCGGTGCTGTTGCGCGAGTGCTGTAGCATGCCCTTCACAATCGCTTCCGCCCTATGGCCGTGCTCCTGAATTTTGTAGAGGTTCTGAACAAGGACCGCCAAAGACACCTTCGCCTCCTCCGTCTGATTCGCCTCAAGCTCCTGCTCTATCTCAGTGCACAGCTCCACGCTCACCTCCGAAAAATTGTTCACAAAGTTGAGGGGGTTCTGTATTTCGTGCGCAATCCCCGCTGTCAGCTCTCCCAACGAGGCCATTTTCTCCGACTGGACAAGCTGCGACTGCGTGGCCTTCAGATCTGTCAGCGCTTTTCTGAGTACGTCCCGCTGTAGCTCCGTCCGCTCTTTCTGCTCCTGTATTTCTTCGTTCAGTTTGGCTAACTCTGAATTACGGAGCCGGAACGACTCCATTTCCTTTATTGCTTTCTCTATGCCATGAGTAATTTCCAGGTCAATCACCTTTTTGCTCATCGCATCGTTATAGATCTCTTTATCCAGCGCAATGTGTTTTTCATAGTGTACCAGTGCCTCCTGGTACCTTTCTACCTGCTTAAGCACCTGGTAATAGCCTTTATGGATTTTGGAAAGCGTGTCTTTCGCCTTTATCTCCTCCCCTATTGCCAGGCCATCATTCAAAAACCCCAAGGCCTTTCCGGTGTCTGCTCCGGCATAGTCTTTGTCACAGTAGAGTTCGCTGAAGCAAAACAGTACCTCCGCCTGGCCTTTTTTGTCCTGAATCTCCACTCGGATCTGCTGGCTTGCTTTCCAGTTCAGAAGTGCCTGTTCAAAGCTCCTGAGCTTAAAGTAAATGCTGCCTATGTGGAATAACGCGTTTGCCTGCCCCTTTTTATCTCCAATGGCTTCCGCTATTCCTAAGCTTTCCTGGCAGTAGGTAAGGGCCTTTGTGTGGTCTCCTAGTTTATAGTAAGCAGTGCCAATATTATCCAGGCATCCTGCTTCCCCCCACTGGTCTCCGCTTAATTTCCGAAGGCTCAAACTCTGCTGGTAATAAGAGAGCGCCTTGGTGTACTCGTTGCTTTCGTAATAGATAAGGCCTATGTTGTTAAGTACATAGGATTCTGTTAAAGTGGCTTTAATCTTTCTTGCTTCCTGCAGGCTCCTCAGCAGGTAGTCAAGTGCTTTGCCGTAGCTCCCCAGGTACTTGTACGTTATCCCCAAATCATACAGGTTCAATGGGATGTCCTCCTGAATTGCTAACTGATCCCTGATGCTTAAGGCCTTGAACAGGCATTTGAGAGAGGATACATAGTTACCGTGGTAACGGTTTATAATGCCCTTGTACTGCCATATGTCAGCCTGTCCTTTTAAATCATTTAGTGTCTGGAAAATCGGAAATGCTTTGTCCAGGCAGCTAATTGCCTGGTTATGCTCTGAGCGGCGGATGTGGCAAAACCCCAGGGTGCTCAAGCCTTCTGCTTCGCCCTTAGCATAAGCAACACCTTCGGCCAGACGCAACGCTTCCTGGCTGAGCAAAAGCGCCTGGTTCGATTGGATAACCATCAGCGCTTTTGCCTCGCTGTTCAATGCATCTACTTTCTTTTTAGTGGCTTCAGCAACGGAAGACACAACAATCTTCTGCATAGGCGTCAGACCATGTAAAGCTCCCATTGTATTCGGTCTGGATCTTTGAACGCAACATAGTCTTTATTCAAAGTAGCGTCTTTTTTCACACCGGTGTTTTCTACTCCGGCATCCGTTAGCGCCTGTGCCACCCGCTTTAACTCTTCCTCCTGCTCGCAGGCCATCGCCAGGTGATCCATGCCAATATGATAAGGATTGAAACGTGTTTCGCCGCCAACTTCTATTTTAGCTAACTCAAATCCGACAAAGTTTGAACCGATCATAAAACCAAACAGGTCCGGTGTGTCCAGCACCAGTTCGAACCCTAAAGTTTTATGGTAAAATGTCTTTGTCTTGTCCATATCCCTGCACCTTAAAGCAATGTGATGTATACCTGAGGTTTTGATTTGTACTGCCATGAGAAAATTCGTCTAAGTGGAAAATTATAACTGTTAACTATCCTGTTTGAGGAACACCCCCTGTTAATGTGAAACCAGTACCTTATCATCTACATGCGCCACAGGCACCTGTATAATAAACTCTGTATACTGGCCTTCTGCTGTTTCAAAGTATAATTTGCCACCATGTCCCTTCGTCACAATATCATGGCTCAGCGACAAGCCGAGGCCGGTTCCCTGGCCTGTAGGTTTGGTTGTAAAGAAGGGCTGAAAAACACGGTTCATAGCTTCTTTTGAAATACCGGTTCCGTTGTCTTTCACCCTTATCTCAAAGGCATCGCTGAGGCGGTGTGTGCTCACGGTAATCAGTGGCTCATAGGCTTGTCCCTCCTTTTTTTGCTTTGTTTGCACTGCATAATAGGCATTGTTCAGAAGGTTAACCAATACCCTGCCCAAATCCTGTGGGATTATCTCTGCCTTGCCTACTTCATCATCATAATCCGTCACGACTGTTGCTGTAAAGGTCTTGTCCTTTGCCCGCAAGCCGTGGTAAGAGATGCGCAGGTACTCGTTAACGAAAGCATTGATGTCTGTTGACTCCTTATGCCCCAGGCTCTTTCGGGAATGTTGCAGCATGCCTTTCACTATAGAATCGGCACGCAAACCATGAGTGTAGATTTTAGACAGGTTCTGTGCCAGTTCCGTAAGCAGGCTGTTTGCCTCCCGCCTTGGCTCTTCCTGCAGTTGCTGAGCGGGCCCGAGGCGTAGCTCTTCCACCAGTTCTGCGCTAACCTCTGAAAAGTTGTTGATGAAGTTCAGCGGGTTCTGAATCTCATGGGCAACACCGGCTGTTAGCTCACCCAGCGAAGCCATTTTCTCTGACTGCACGAGTTGCGCCTGTGTAGACTTTAGGTTGTCGAGGGTTTGCTGCAACTCCATTTTCTGCTGCTCCAGCTCCTTTGACTTCCGTTCCAGTTCAGCTGTACGCTGTGCCACAAGGCTTTCCATCTGCTCTGCATAGCGCCTTAAAGATTCGGTCATCAGGTTGAAATGCCTGGCCAGCGCCCCAATCTCGTCCTGCACTTCAATAGGCACCTCTACCTTCAGTTCCCCGGCGTTTACCCGTTTCACACCTTCCAGCACATAGTTGAGGGGGCGCAACAAATTATTCCGAAAGAAAGGTGGGAATACTAGCACGATTAACAGGGTGGAAATGGGGATCAGGTAAGCCAGGTACCGAAGCGCATTCTGTGTATGCACGTCTGCTACGCCAACTTCGTTATAGTTGCCGTACAGCATAAAGCCCAGCATCCCCAGAACAATTAAGGTCAGGCACATAAACAACCCTACCAGCTTTGCCAGGAAAGTGGTCTTCTCCTGGGCATAGGTCATGTAGTTGATGACAATCCCGGTTATCAGTATCAGGTAAATGGCATGATGAACCGGTTCCCACCACGTGGAGGTGATGCGGAATATACCGAGATTGGCATTCAGCCAGGCAACAACAAGCAGGATGCACCAGAAGGCAAAGGCCCTGTACGCTTTCGTATCGCGGGTAGAGGGCTCCATTAGTTCTTGTAGTATAGCGCTCCACCTGTGCAGAGATCCGCCTGGGGGCACAGAACCGGTGGCACCTGCTGTCTCGACGTGCACCCGGGCAGACAGTGTGGCTTTCCTTACAAATACTATTACAAACCAGATAGCTAGCAACAGTTGTACAGGAAATGTCCAGGGGTAACCAACCTGGTGAAAGTACATGCCCATACTCATTAAGGCAAAGCTTACCAGGAGCGCCACCTTCGTTTCACGCGGATAGGGGTTGTAGCGGTAAGTATAGCAGAAAAGCAGATTGTAAAGTCCCAGGAAAACCAGCACAACGCTGTGCACCCATACTATAGGCTCATAGGCATCAGTACCAAATGCGGAATTACGAAGAAAGGAGATGGCATTGTATATCGTGTGCAGTATAAACATGCCTGTAATCAGCAGGCCATCACTTGATTTGTTTTTGATGCTTAGCAGGTACATTGCAAGCGTCAGGCAGAGGGTAAACTCGGCTAGAGCTGCTATGGACTGTGGCCGGAGTTGGAACCATTCCATCGTGTTCTTTTATAAAACTGTTTAATCCCGCATATTTCTCCCTATCATACTGTCTGTTAAAGCACTCAAAATAAACTGCACGCCACCGCTGCTCATACTGCTGCGCTTTCTGCTATTACCAGGTCTCTCACCGGCAGTGTTATAATGAATTCTGCGTATTCGTCCTGTTTTGTCTCTACCTGTAGCTTTCCACCGTGGCCATTTGTAATAATTTCATAGCTGAGTGAAAGCCCTAGGCCGGTTCCCTCCCCAGAGGGCTTCGTGGTAAAGAAAGGCTGAAAGATCTTATTTCTTAGTTTTCCTATTATACCGGTACCATTGTCGCGCACGCGCACCTCTACCAGGCCCTCAAGCTGCCGTGTGTGCACCTGCACCTCCGGCTCATAACCTGGCGAAGCATGCCGCTTCCGCTGCTGAACTGCGTAGAAGGCATTGTTAAACAGGTTCAGCAACACCCTCCCCATTTCCTGCGGCACTACCTCAACCTTTTCCAGGGCTGGGTCCAGTTCTTTTATCAGCCGCACTGAAAAGGTTTTGTCCTTCGCTCTCATCCCGTGGTAAGACAGGTGCAGGTACTCATCAGCCAGCGCATTCAGGTCAGTAGGTTCTTTCTGGCCGGAACTGGCTCTGGAGTGTTGCAGCATGTTTTTCACAATCGAGTCGGCACGCCTGCCGTGCTGTTGTACCTTGTGCAGGTTCTGGGCCAGGTCCCCTATCAGCGCCTGCGCCTCCTCCACCCTTCCCGCATCCAGTTCATGCCCCATTTCGGCGCACAGCTCCACGCTTACTTCAGAAAAGTTGTTCACGAAGTTCAGCGGGTTCTGGATCTCATGTGCAATACCTGCAGTAAGCTCGCCCAGAGAGGCCATCTTCTCCGACTGGATCAGCTGCGCCTGTGTAGCCTGCAGTTCCCGGAGCGTTTTTTCCATTTGGTCGCGTTGCGCCTGTATTTTCCTGTTTTTCTTCAGGATCTCATCATTCTGTGCCATTACTTCTGACGTACGCTCAAGCACCTTCTCTTCAAGTAACCTGTTCTGGCACTTCAACTTGCGGGAGCGGTACTCTATAGCCCCCCAAACAAAGCCACCGAACACAAACACATATAACCCAATGGCCCACCAGGCACTCCACCAGGGAGGGTTTACAATTACAGCCAAACTTTTCTCTGCCCACACCCCATCACTGTTGGCAGCTTTCAACCTAAAAACATACTCCCCCGGGGGCACTTTAAAATACGAGGCTGTACGGTCGGCCCCTGCTGTGCGCCAGGCATTGTCATAATTATCCAGCTTATAAAGGTGGCGGTTTCCCTCCGGGTTGATGTGGTGGATACCAGCGAAGCTGAAAGAAAAGACGTTCTCGTTGTAAGGCAGCTGTATCTCCCTTACCTGCTGAAGGGGTTCCTTTAAAGTGCTTCTTTTACCAGGAGATACCGGTTTATCAAAAAGCCGGAAACCTGTCAAAAGGATCTGTGGTGGCCTGTTGTTCAGGCCAACATGCGCCGGAGCAAAGTTATAGTATCCGTTCATGTCACCAAGGAAAATATCCCCTCTCCGGCCCTTATACCCGCAATAAGTAAAGGCACTGGGATTGATGCCATGGTTCCAGCCATACACACCTACTTCGTCGCGGGCTTTGCTAAGGCGCATCAACCCCACAGAAGTACTTACCCACAGGCATTGTTGGTTATCTTCGGTGATGTGGACGACGCTGGCAAGGTGCTTTCCTGTAAGTGGATCCAGGAAAGGAGTAAACTGACCTGTAGCAGTGTCCAGGCGGAAGAGTCCATTGTCTGTGCCTACCCATAATTTCCCGCTTATATCCTCATAAATACCGTTGATATCTTCTCCCTTCAGGTATTGCCGGAGCTTTCCTGTTGCAGGGTTAAAATGGTGCAGGCCATTCCGGCCGCGAGCGGTTCCTATCCAGAAATTACCCCGGCTATCGTGGGTAAAGTAGCTGAACTTTACACTTTGTATTCCGTTCTTCTCGAAATCTGACTTATCTATATAATGGACAAAAGTGGATGTTTTTTCATCAAAACGGTCGAGACCCTCGGCTGTTCCTACCCAAATGTTTCCTTTCTCATCTACTTTGATGATGCCTACTGTGTCACTGCTTATGCTGCTGCTTACATGCGGGTTATGCGTGTAGGCCATGAATCTGTCTGTGGTGCGGTCATAGCGGTTGAGGCCTCCATTCTGTGTTCCTATCAGAAGCATCCCATCATCCCCTTCCTCTATTGTCAGCACAATGTTATCGCTAAGGCTGTGAGGATTCAGTTTATCATGTGTAAACCTTTTGCTGCTGTTGTTGCGCTGGTCCCGGCGAATAAGTCCCTGCTCCGTACCTAACCACAGCACACCGGAAGGCTCCTCAAAAAACGTATAAACGGCTGTTCCCATTTCCATATAAGGGATGGTGCTCATGTGTGGGTTCACCCGGTAAATGTCTCCTCCCCAGGTGCTGATCCAGAGCACGCCCTCCCGGGAGGTGTAAGCATACCAGGTGCCGTTGTCCTCCAGACTTTGCGGAATGTTCTTGCTGTACTCGAAGTGCTTCTGTTTTTTTGTTTTAGGGTCATAGCGGTTTAATCCTCCCCTGTAGGAGCCAATCCAGATAGCCCCGGACGCATCCTCATGAATAAAAGAGACGCCATCTTCTGTTTTGCCACTTCGCAGGTATGGCCTGCTCAGCTTCTCAGGCTGCTCCGGGTCAAACTGGTGGCGTATAAAAGTGCCCTTTTCACGGTTCATGGTATGCAAGCCATCCCCGTATGTGCCAATCCAGAAGTTACCTTTTGAATCCTCTAAGATTGCACGCACTTTGTTGTCAATCAGACTGCTGGGGTTGCCCGGGTCGTGCAGAAAGCGCTGGAACCTACCTGTCTTCTTATCAAACCGATTCAGGCCGCCCTCTCCTGTCGGTGTCTCTCCCGGAAAGGGGCTCCCGGTGCCCACCCACAGCGTGCCCTGACTGTCCTCATAAAGCGCCCGCACCTGGTTATTGCTTAGGCTATAAGGATCTTTTTTATTCTGCTTGTAATGTGTGAATATTCCCGTTGACGGATTATAGCGGTTGAGCCCGTTGTGCGTACCAATCCAAAGCATCCCTTCCCGGTCCTCCAGTATGCCGGTAACGGTATCGCTGCTGAGACTGTTCCTGTTACTCGGGTCGTGGGGGAAGTGAGTGAATTTACCTGTTGCGGGGTCCAGTCTCTCCAGTCCTTGCCCAAAAGTGCCGGCCCATACATACCCTTTGCTATCTGCGTAAACACACTCTGTCCAGTTGGCTGCCAGTGACCCAGGGTCAGCCGGATCATTTTTATAGGCTACCCACTGGTAGCCATCGTAGCGGAAAAGACCTGTTTGCCTGGAGAACCACATGTACCCCTGTTGGTCCTGGCTCATACCTGTGACGAAGCCTCCGGAGCTTAGCTCCTCTAAGGGGGGAACGCGCTTAAAAGCAACCTGCTGTGCAGATAGGGTGCTGAAACATGTTAGCAGTAACAAGATAACATGCATGAAGAGAGAATGGGATATTCTCATAACGCCAGTTCAAAATAAAGTACCTGCTCAGAACTAGCTGCACCAGAAGTAGTTGGTCCTCTGGGGCAACACTATAGATTCCTGTATCAATACATCCAGATAAACAAGCTAAAGAGGGTGATTCAGCTCATTACTTTACATTCCTACAACAGATGTTTCTGAAAGACGGAGGGCGTCTTCTCACATCTATAGCTTTAGGTTTCCTTTTTAGTCACAGTTATACACTAGAATTATACGTATAAATTTTATTACTAATACGTATTTAACCCATTTTTTTTAATAATACTTCATATTTTCCGGACAATATATGACTGGAGAAGGACTTCTCTTATAAGGAAATCCGGCTACTTGAGGACAGCAGGTACAAACAGGCAGGAGGTAAAGATTTGAAAAATTTGGAATGCTGCCGCTTAGGCTTTCATGGGTGCATCGTGAACATCCTGCGGCATTACAGATTTGAATTGTATTAAACCAAAAAACCGCGTCATTATAGAATGAGCGGCTTTTTATGGTTAACTAACAAACACACTAACTAATAAAAACTTTATAAAAACATGTTCAGGATATCCTGCCTGCCGTTCAGGTACTCATAGGCAAACCCTTCTTCCGTCATCCTCTTTTTAATATTCTGTACATCTTCCGACTGCTTCACTTCAATGCCAATAAAGACAGGACCTTTCTCCTTGTTGTTCTTCTTGATATACTGGAAATGGATGATGTCATCGTCCGGGTGCAGCACCTTGTTCATAAAAGTCCGGAGGGCACCGGGCTTTTGGCTGAACGTGATCATAAAATAATGCTTCAGGCCCTGGTGTTGCATCGCCCGCTCTTTGATGTCTTCCATGCGGGTGATGTCGTTGTTGCTGCCGCTGATAACGCAGACTACATTCTTGCCTTTGATCTTATCGGCATAGTACTTCAGCACCGACACCGACAGCGTGCCCGCTGGCTCCAGCACCACCCCTTCTTCATTGTACATCTTCAGGATGTCCACGCAAATCTGCCCTTCCGGCACCAGCACCACATCATCCAGCAGCTCCCGGCAAATCTCGAAGGTCAGCTCTCCCGGGCTTTTCACGGCAGCGCCATCCACAAAGGAGTCAATTACGTCGAGTGCCAGGCGCTTCTGCGCTTTGAGCGAATTGTACATCGAAGGAGCTCCCTCTGGCTGCACGCCAATCAGCTTTGTTTTGGGGCTAAGTTGCTTGAACACACTGGATACCCCGGCGGCCAGACCGCCGCCGCCAATCGGCATAAAGAGGTAATCAATCGGGAAAGTGGCGGCTTTCAGTATTTCCAGCCCCACCGTTGCCTGCCCTTCCACGATGGCTATGTCATCGAAGGGAGGCACAAAGGTGCTGCCGCGGCTATCGGAATACTCCTTGGCGGCTTTAAACGTGTCATCATAGGTGGCACCGGTCAGCACCACTTCCACCATTTCCTTTCCGAAGCCCCGCACCTTGCTCACCTTTTGAGCAGGTGTAGCAGCTGGCATAAAGATATAGCCCTTCAGACCGAGCAACTGGCAAGCGTAGGCCACACCCTGCGCATGGTTACCGGCGCTGGAGCAGACAATTTCCCGCCCCTCCTGCTGTGGCAACATGCTCATTTTGTTGTAGGCACCTCTGATCTTATAAGAACGCACCACCTGCAGGTCCTCCCGCTTCAGGTACACATTGGCATCGTATAACTGCGACAGCCAGTGGTTCTGCAGCAAAGGGGTCTTATTGATGACCCCTTTCAGGTTCTTCGCTGCCTTCTCTACATTCTCTACCGAAACAACGGTGTCTAAAGCGACTGTATCTTTATCCATTTGCCTTTACTTTGATCGGGAGCGCAGCTTTCTAACTGTTGCTCCTGTTTGCCATAATTCTGACTCGCGCAGTTCTTTCAGTTCTGCCTCCAGTTCTTTTCTATACCCTGGTGTGGAGCCGCGCTGAATGGTGCGTTCTGCTTCTTTTCCGGATTCCACGCTGTCATACAAATCGTTCAGCACCGGTAGGGTAGCCTCTCTGAATTTGCCTTTCCAGTCTAAAGCGCCGCGCTGGGCAGTTACGGAGCAGTTGGCGTACATCCAGTCCATGCCGTTTTCGCCTACCAGCGGCACTAAGCTTTGCGTTAATTCTTCCACTGTTTCGTTAAAGGCCTCTGACGGAGAGTGCCCGCGCTCACGCAGCACCTGGTACTGTGCCTCGATGATGCCCGCTAGAGCGCCCATCAATACACCACGTTCACCGGTTAAGTCGCTGTATACTTCTTTCTTGAAATCTGTTTCGAACAGGTAACCGGAACCTACGCCAATGCCCATAGCCACCGCTTTCTCATAAGCTTTGCCTGTGGCATCCTGGAATACAGCGAAAGAAGAGTTTAAACCGCCGCCGCTTACAAATAATCTGCGCAGGGAGGTACCACTGCCTTTAGGGGCAACCAGGATAACGTCTACATCGGCTGGTGGTACAATATTCGTCTGCTCTTTAAAGGTGATGCCGAAGCCGTGTGAGAAGTAAAGGGTTTTACCAGGCTTCAGCCTTTCTTTGATAGTGGGCCACAGCGCTATCTGGCCAGCATCTGAAAGCAGGTTAGCGATGATAGTACCACGCTCAGCAGCTTCTTCTATAGAGAAAAGGGTTTCTCCCTCCACCCAGCCGTCTTCCACTGCTTTGTCCCATGAAGGAGAGTCTTTGCGCTGACCAACAATTACGTTAAACCCATTGTCTTTCATGTTCAGTGCCTGTCCCGGGCCTTGTACCCCGTATCCAATCACAGCAATAACTTCATCTTTCAGTACTTCCAGTGCTTTAGAAAGCGGGAATTCCTCGCGTGTTACTACTGTTTCGTCTACTCCTCCAAAATTGATAGTTGCCATTTTGTTTTAGCTGGTTATAGTTTATGATTCTTGTTTTTTCTTCTTTTTTCTTGATTTATGCAGCAAAGCTATTTACCCGCTGCACTTATAAAATTTTTCCTGCCCCTCCAAAGAGGGGCCCAACCCCCAGGTGGGGAATGTATCAATCTTGCTTAAACTCTCTACCCCGAAGGGGCAGGTTGTTGCGTTTTCTATAGCCTGGAAAGGTTTGAAGGCTTTCCTGATGTTGTTACATCGAGAAGATTTTGTCACGGCTGTTGAGGTACTCATTCTCAACTGTTTCACTTCCAGGCTCTGCACGCTCGAATTCGCGCAGCTTCCTGTTAAAGCCTTCGCTGCCTTTGATGATAGCGATGCGGGCGCTTCGCACAAACTCAATGAGGCCATAGGGCTGCAGCACCTTTATCAGGTTGTCGGTTTCTTCCCGGTGGCCGGTGGTTTCAAATACCGTATAGTCTTTCCGGATAACCACAGCGCGGGCTCCATTCTCCCGTAGCAGTCGCTCTACCAGCGCCTTCTCCGCAATGACATCGGTTGGAACCTTGTAAAGGGCCATTTCCTGCCATATCACGTCTTCGTTCGTGTGGTAGTATACTTTCAGCACCTCTACCTGCTTCTCTATCTGCCGCGTCAGTTTCCGGATAACATCTTCCGTTTCGTGTATCACGATGTTGAAGCGGTGAATGCCCTCGATTTCAGAAGGAGAAGTATTCAGGCTTTCAATGTTCATCTTCCTCCTCGAAAAGATGGTGGCAATCCGGTTCAGCAGCCCCACGTGGTGCTCGGTGTATACCGTGATGTTAAACTCCTGCCTGTCGATATGATTCTGATTACTCATGCTTTTCTTCTGCTTGGACTTACTTCAACCTGATTTCGCTTACACTGCATCCCTGCGGCACCATCGGAAACACGTTGTTCTCCTTTGTCACCATCACCTCCAGCAGGTAAGATCCTTTGTGCGCGAGCATCTCCTGTAAACTGCTTCTGAGATCTTCCCGCTCCGTCACTTTTTTGCCAGCGATGCCGTAGCCTTCCGCCACTTTGATATAATCCGGGCTGTCGATGTCTACAAATGAGTAGCGCCGCTCGTGGAAGAGCTGCTGCCACTGCCGCACCATGCCCAGGAACTGGTTGTTGACGATGATGATTTTCACATCCACTCCGCTCTGCATGATGGTGCCCAACTCCTGAATCGTCATCTGAATACCGCCATCACCTGCAAAGGCAACCACAGTTCTGTCGGGTGCTCCAAACTTGGCTCCGATAGCTGCCGGCAGGGCAAAACCCATCGTACCTAAGCCGCCGCTGGTGATATTGCTGCGGGTGTGGTTGAGCTTAGCGTAGCGGCAGGCTACCATCTGGTTCTGCCCCACGTCACTCACAATAATGGCATCTCCGTTGGTCAGCTCGTTCAGTTGCTGCATCACCTCTCCCATCGTCATCTCGCCGGAAGTCGGGTGCAGCTCATCCTGAATGACCTGTGCTACTTCCTCGGCAGCATAGTCATTAAACTTCTGCAGCCACTCCGGATGGCTTTTGGCTTCTACCAATTGTGTGAGAAGCGGCAATGTTTCTTTGCAGTCGCCCCATACCGGCACGGTGGCTTTCACGTTCTTGTCAATCTCCGACGGATCTATATCCAGGTGAATTACCTTTGCCTGCTTCGCATATTTGTCCAGCCTGCCAGTCACCCGGTCATCGAACCGCATGCCGATAGCAATCAACACATCGCATTCATTCGTGAGCACATTAGGCCCATAGTTTCCGTGCATACCCAGCATACCCACGTTCAGCGGGTGGTCGCTAGGTATGGCACCAGCGCCCATAATGGTCCAGGCAGCGGGAATGCCGCTCTTCTCAATGAATGATTTAAATTCCTGCTCTGCTGCACCCAGTATAACACCCTGGCCCCACAGCACAAACGGCTTCTTTGCCTGGTTGATCAGTTCTGCTGCCTCCTGTATATACTCCTTCCGGATAATCGGCTTGGGACGGTAGCTGCGCACATGGTTACAAAGCGCATGCTCCCCACAGGTGAACTGCTGCAACTGCGCATTCTTCGTGATGTCGAGCAGTACGGGACCGGGACGGCCACTTTTAGCCAGGTAAAAAGCCTTGGCCAATGCCTCTGGTATTTCACTTGCATCGGTTACCTGGTAGTTCCACTTGGTAACCGGGGCTGATATACTAATCACGTCTGCCTCCTGGAAGGCATCCGTTCCTAAAAGGTGCGCAAAAACCTGCCCGGTGATACACACCAGCGGGGTGCTGTCAATCAGGGCATCGGCCAGACCTGTGATAAGATTTGTGGCGCCGGGGCCACTGGTGGCAAATACCACCCCCACCTTGCCGGATGCACGGGCATAGCCTTGGCCGGCATGGATGCCGCCCTGCTCATGCCGTACCAGCACGTGGTTCAGCTGCTCCCGGTAATCGTATAAAGCATCATATATCGGCATGATAGCACCACCCGGATAACCGAAAATGGTTTCTACCCCTTCCTTTAGCAGACCACGTATAACCGCTTCACTTCCTGATATTGTCTTCTTCTCTTCAAGCAATTCTGGAGCTTGTTTCTCTTGCGTTAACATAATCCTCTTCTAAATCTGTTATACATCCGTTACTTGCATCGCTCACCGTCCTGATATACTTCTGCAGCACACCTCTTTTCACCCTGGCTTTCGGAGCTACCCAATTGTCGCGGCGCAGGGCCAGCAGGGCATCGTCCACGTGCAGGTGAACCGTATTAGTCCCGGCATCCAGCGTAATAATATCGCCATCTTCTACCAGGGCAATGTTGCCGCCGTCAAATGCTTCCGGGCAAACGTGGCCAATCACAAAGCCATGTGTTCCGCCGGAAAAGCGGCCGTCGGTTATCAGGGCTACTTTATCACCTAATCCGGCCCCCATTATGGCAGAAGTAGGCTTCAGCATCTCCGGCATGCCCGGCCCGCCTTTAGGACCGACATAGCGGATAACAACGACATCGCCTGCTTTTACTTTACTTACTTTCAGGCCTTCGTTAAGTTCTTCTTCTGAGTTGAACACAACAGCCGGGCCCTCAAACTTCAATCCTTCCTTCCCTGTAATCTTCGCCACGCCACCTTTTGCAGCCAGGTTGCCATACAATATCTGGATATGGCCGTCGGCTTTAATAGGGTTGGACAGCGGACGCAGGAGGTCCTGCTCCTCTCCCAGCGGCTTCACATCAGCCAGATTCTCAGCTATGGTTTTGCCTGTTACTGTTAACAGGTTGCCGTTGATGAGGCCTTCGTTCAGCAGCGTCTTCATGACAGCCGGAACACCACCAAGCGCTAAAAGATCTTCCATCAGGTACTTTCCACTTGGCTTCAGGTCGGCCAGAAGTGGCGTCCTGTCGCTCACTGCCTGGAAATCCTCCAGCGTCAGTTTAACGCCTGCCGCAGAGGCTATGGCTATCAGGTGAATGACAGCATTGGTGGAACCACCAAGCACTGTGATTAGCACCATGGCATTTTCAAACGCCTCCCGCACCAGGATGTCCCGTGGCTTGATGTCTTTCTCCAGCAAGTTCAATAAATACTGGCCTGTCTCCAGGCATTCGTCTTTTTTCAGCTGGCTCACGGCCGGATAAGAAGAAGAATAAGGAATAGACATACCCAGTGCTTCGGCCGCTGATGCCATGGTGTTGGCTGTATACATACCGCCGCAGGCACCCGGACCCGGGCAGGCATTGCGGATAATTCCCCGGAAATCTTCTTCTGAGATGTTGTTATTCAGTTTCTTGCCGTAAGCCTCGAAGCAGGAAACAATGTTCAGTTTTTCTCCTTTGAACTCACCACCTTTTATGGTGCCGCCATAGACCATCAGCGAGGGTCTGTTCAGGCGGGCCATGGCAATAAGCGAACCCGGCATGTTTTTGTCGCAGCCAACTACACAGGCCAGTGCATCATAGTTATGTGCACCAGTGATTGTCTCGATAGAGTCAGCAATCACTTCCCTGGACACTAATGAAAAGCGCATCCCCTCAGTACCGTTGGTGATGCCGTCGCTCACGCCTATAGTGTTAAAACGCAACCCTACCATGCCCCGCTGACTAACTCCTTTTTTTACTTCGTCGGCTAAAACGTCGAGGTGCATGTTGCAGGTATTGCCTTCGAAACCCGTGGAGCAAACGCCTACAAAAGGCTTTTGCAAATCTGCTTCTGATAATCCGGAGCCTATCAGCATGGCCTGCGATGCAGGTAAGCTGTCGTCTTGCGTGTAGATGCGGCTATATTTGTTTAAGGCCATTGTGGTGCTTTATTTTTTTTGATCTTTTAGTAGAAGTCTTAAGCCTTTTGAAAATGCTTCTTATTCCTGTGAAGCTTTAACTTCTTTCTATTAGATTTTCTCTTTACTAATTGTTGTTTTGCTAAAAAGAAGGCTTCTTAGCTTTTAAACTTTCAACAATTTCCTCCTTTTGTTCTTACTGTTAAAATACCCCTACGAAATACCTACTATTTCAAAGGTACTTTATTTTTGACTTAATTTACTGATAATCAAATATTTAAACAACTCAAGTATACATTGTCTAATTAATTTTTAACTCTCCTTTTTTACCTTTTCAGATCATACAGTTAGTAAAAATATATCTCGTTGAGGAGAGCCTGGGTATAAAAAAAGCAGCCACCCTGGTGGGGATGGCTGCTTTATATGTTGTTCTGTAATATGCGTTCAGTTTTAGCAAACCATCTCCACCCCTCGTGAAAGTACCACGAGGATCATAATAATGACATGGATGGAGTGTTGCTTTTGCATGGCTGCTTTAGATAATAGTGCTTAGCCCTACTTCTATGTTGCTTTTGTGCGGAACAACTAATGCTCCTTCTAACACATAATAGGCGATAAAGCTTCCCACCTGCTCTGTACTATAAGGAGAAGTCGGGTTCAGTTCAGGCGTCAGCACCTGTTTTTCCAATGCGTTGTGCACGGCTTCCTTCACCAGGTCCGCTTCCTCCTGCAGGTTAAAGTGCTCCAGCATCATAGCCGCAGACAGAATAGCCGCAATAGGGTTAGCGATTCCCTTGCCCTTTGCCTGTGGGTACGAACCATGTATCGGCTCAAAGAGAGAAACATGATTTCCTACGGAAGCAGACGGCAACAGACCAAGCGAACCAGCAATCACAGATGCTTCATCAGAAAGTATGTCGCCGAACATGTTTTCTGTCAGTATCACGTCAAAAGACCGCGGGTTCAGGATCAACTGCATAGCCGCATTATCCACAAAGAGGTAATCTACTGCTACTTCCGGATAATCCTGAGCCATGTCCTGCACTACCTCCCGCCATAAACGGGATGTCTCCAGCACGTTGGCTTTATCCACTAATGTCAGCTTTTGCCTCCTCATACCTGCGGCCTGAAAAGCGAGGTGCGCAATGCGCACGATTTCTTCTTTACTATAAGTGCAATTGTCGTAAGCGCTTTCCGAGGTGCGCCCCTTTTCACCAAAATAAATTCCACCTGTCAGCTCCCGGAAGATGAGCATATCAGCCCCTGCGATGCGTGTGTTCTTTAACGGAGAGTGGTCCAGCAGCACATCATAAGCTGTAACAGGCCGAATGTTGGCATACAGACCCAGGGACTTGCGCAGACGCAGTAGGCCCTGCTCTGGCCGCACTTTGGCAGCCGGATTGTTGTCATACTTCGGATCGCCAATGGCTCCCAGCATTATGGCGTCTGCCTCAAGGCAGGCATCCACTGTTTCATCCGGAAGCGGGTTTCCTGTTGCATCAATGGCACAGGCACCCATCAAATGTTTCTCGAAGAGAAAGCGGTGTCCAAACCTTTCAGCAACAGCCTCCAATACCTTCACGGCCTCGTTGCAAACTTCAGGTCCGATGCCGTCGCCCGGCAACACTACTATTTTCTTATTTAATACGCCCATGGTCTTGTGCTTTCGTATGCTTCTATCGCCTCTTTCTGGCTCACTAAAAAATCTATGTCGTCGTAGCCGTTAATCAGGCATTCTTTTTTATACGGATCAATGTCGAAGGTAACCCTTTCGTTCCAGTCCGGTACAAAGAACTCCTGTTCCGGCAGGTTTACCACAAATTCTGTCTGCGGATTTTTCTCTACCTGCTCAAACAGCCGCTGCAGCATCTGGTCAGACACCTGCAGGGGGAGCAGCCCGTTGTTCAGGGCATTGCCCCGGAAAATATCAGCAAAGTAGCTGGAAATCACCACCTGGAAACCTGCATCGTAAATAGCCCAGGCGGCATGCTCACGGCTTGATCCACATCCAAAGTTTTTACCTGCTATCAATATCTGGCCATTATAGCGTGGGTTATTCAGTGCAAAATCTGCTTTCGGATTTCCACTGTTATCGTAACGCCAGTCTCTGAACAGGTTCTCGCCAAATCCTTCTCTGGAGGTGGCTTTCAGGAACCGGGCAGGTATAATCTGGTCAGTATCTATGTTTTCTGTCGGTAACGGAACGGCGCCCGACTTTATTTTTTCGAACTTTTCCATTAATTCAGGTATTGCGTGATATCAACAATCTTACCTTCCACGGCAGTAATAGCCGCTACCAGCGGGCTGGCCAATAATGTCCTGGAGCCTGGTCCCTGGCGGCCTTCGAAGTTCCTGTTGGAAGTGGAAACGCAATAGGCACCTGCCGGTATCTTGTCTTCGTTCATGGCTAAGCAGGCACTGCAGCCTGGCTCACGAAGCTCAAATCCGGCTTCTGCCAAGAGTTTATCAAGTCCCTCCGCCTTCGCCTGTTGCTCTACCTGCTTGGATCCCGGCACAATGATCGCCTCCACATGGCTTGCTTTCCGGCGGCCCTTCACGAAGTCTGCCACTATCCGCAAATCTTCGATGCGGGAATTAGTACAGCTGCCAATAAACACATAGTTAATTTCTTTGCCAACCAACGACTCTCCCGGTGAAAAGCCCATGTACTGCAGCGACTTATCATAACTAGCCGCTTCACTGGCAGGCACATTTACAGGGATGGAGGAATTGATCGGAATACCCATACCCGGGTTTGTGCCAAATGTAATCATCGGGGTGATATCATCGGCATCAAAGAAAAACTCAGAGTCAAAAGTGGCGCCTTCTTCTGTGTATAGGGTTTGCCAGTAAGCCAGTGCCTGCTCCCAACGCTCGCCTTCCGGCGCATACTTACGGCCTTTCACATACTCGAAGGTTGTTCCGTCCGGTGCAATCATACCGCCGCGTGCACCCATCTCGATGCTCATGTTGCACACCGTCATGCGGCCTTCCATGCTCAGGGAACGGATGGCACTACCGGCATACTCCACAAAATAGCCTGTTGCGCCGCCTGTGCCTAACTTAGAAATCACATAAAGGATAAGGTCTTTGGCAGACACCCCTTTGTGGAGCGGACCGTCAATGGTGATGCGCATCTTTTTAGGCTTGCTGAGCAGCAAACACTGCGAAGCCATGACCTGCGCCACCTGACTGGTACCTATACCAAACGCAATAGCGCCAAAGGCACCGTGTGTGGAAGTATGACTGTCGCCGCACACAATGGTCATCCCCGGTTGTGTGATACCTAGCTCCGGACCGATAACATGCACGATGCCCTGGTACTGATGCCCCAGGCCATAAAGTTCTACGCCATACTTGCCGCAGTTTTCGGTCAGTTTGTCTACCTGTAACCTTGAAAGCGGCTCCTGGATAGGCAGGTGCTGGTTTTTTGTAGGTACATTATGGTCGGCGGTGGCTACAATCTGGCCTTTCCGGAATAGAGGCAGGTTGCGTGCTTCTATTTCATCAAAAGCCTGCGGACTGGTCACTTCATGTATCAGGTGTCTGTCTATATAAAAAACGTCCAGCCCACCCGGAATAGAGCGGACAACATGGGCGTCCCAGATTTTATCAAATAAGGTCTTTTTCATGTTAGCTGGCAGCAACCAGGTTTTCTTGTTCTACTAAAGCATGTAAATCAGTGTCCACCACTTCTTTCTTTTTGTCTGCCACCTGCAGGAATGAGGCATAGGCTTTATCGAGCGTGCTCTTATCAAAATTATAACCGATTTTCTGCAAACGGTAGGTTAAAGCAGCCCGTCCTGAGCGCGCCGTCAGCACAATAGAGGAATCCGGCACACCGACATCGCGTGGATCAATGATTTCGT
The DNA here is from genome assembly GCF_042686245.1 of Pontibacter toksunensis. Classification (NCBI taxonomy): domain Bacteria; kingdom Pseudomonadati; phylum Bacteroidota; class Cytophagia; order Cytophagales; family Hymenobacteraceae; genus Pontibacter; species Pontibacter toksunensis. The sequence continues at coordinate 66,843 of NZ_JBHUOX010000002.1, forward strand.
ATGTTTCGCGGTGCTTGATAACACCGTCCTGGTGAATACCACTGGAGTGAGAGAAAGCGTTAGAGCCGACAATCGCTTTGTTAGGCTGCACCGGCATGCGCATCATGTGCGATACCATAGCCGAGGTTTCCGCCAACAATTTGGAGTTGACGTTGGTATCAAGCTTCAGGTATGGGTGCTGGCGTAGAATCATCACTACTTCCTCTAAGGCTGTGTTTCCTGCGCGCTCCCCTACCCCGTTGATGGTGCACTCAATCTGGCGCGCACCGTTCACCACGCCAGAAATAGAGTTGGCAGTAGCCAAACCTAAATCATTATGGCAGTGCGTGGAAAGGCGGACTCTGTCGATGCCCTTCACGTTCTCGTACAGATATTTTATTTTGGCACCATACTCCTCTGGCAGGCAATACCCGGTGGTATCGGGGATATTCAGCACCGTCGCACCGGCTTTCACAGCTGCCTCGCAGATTCTGGCTAGAAACTCATTTTCTGTTCTTCCGGCATCTTCTGCATAGAACTCTACATCTTCCACAAAGCTTTTAGCCAGGCGAACTGCCTCTACAGCGCGCTCCATCACTTTCTCCTGCGTGGAGCGGAGCTTGAATATAATATGTGATTCGGAGGTACCGATACCCGTATGGATTCTAGGGTTTCGTGCCGTGGCAAGGGCCTCTGCTGCAATGCGAATGTCCTGCTCCACAGCCCTTGACAAGCCACAGACAGTAGCTTCCTTGGTCTGGGCGGCAATCGCTTTCACTGCCTCAAAGTCGCCCGGGCTTGATACCGGGAAACCTGCTTCAATTACGTCCACGCCCAGAAGTTCGAGTTGTCTTGCAATTACCAGTTTCTCATCCATGTTTAATTTGCAACCAGGCACTTGCTCGCCATCCCGTAAGGTGGTATCAAAGATTTGTATTTTCTGAGCTGACATACTTAATTTGGTTTATTATTACAGATATAATTCTTTACCGAAGCGTAAATAAGGATATAATCAGCAGCTGCAAAAACTATTTCAAGTTGAGCCTGTTATTTCTAACTTTGTCTTTCCACTGTGCAACTATCTGTATTACAGTTATTTACACAATAAACGAATACAATGTCTACCAAAAATAATGATCCTGTTTTTCAGTTGGTTAAGTCCCTGACTAAGTCTGAGAAGCGGCACTTTCGCTTATTTGCCAAAAGGCAGGGGGTATCGGACGGCTTAAAGTTTCTGCAGCTTTTCGATGCGATGGACAGCCAGACGGGGTATGACGAAGAAAAGGTACTGTCCCTGGCCCCGGACGTAAAGAAAGTGCAGTTGGCAAACATGAAGGCGAACCTGTACAAGCAGCTTTTATCCAGCCTGCGTTTATACCACGCCAACCAGAACCTGGACATACAGCTACACGAGCAGCTGGATTATGCCCGGGTGCTGTACAACAAGGGTTTTTACCAGCAAAGCCTGAAAATGCTGGAGAAGGTAAAGGTGGGGGCACTGCAGGCAGAAATGCCGCACATTGCCTTAACAGCCATTGACTTTGAAAAGCTGATTGAATCGCAGTACATTACCCGAAGCCTGGAGGGAAAAGCAGAAGTGCTTTCTGCTGAGGCAATTGACACTGCCCTGCATGTATCTCAGATACACGCCCTTTCAAATGCTGCCCTGCGCCTGTACGGCCTCTACATTAAAGTGGGGCATGCCCGCAATGTGGAGGAATATGAAAATACAACCGCTTTCTTCAGGGAAAACCTGCCCGTGATAAACATGGAGCGTGCCGGGTTTACGGAGAAGCTGTATTACTACCAGGCCCATGTCTGGTACAATTACATTATCCAGGATTTTAAAGCCTGTTACCGGTATGCGCAGAAATGGGTGGATCTGTTTGAGGACAATCCTGAAATGAAGTTTAAGCAGGATATGCTCTACATTAAGGGACTGCACAATTTGCTGCTTGCCCTGTACAACATGCTGTACTATAGCAAGTTTAAACAAGTGCTTCAGAAACTGGAGGATTTTGCTGCTGACCCGGAAAGAAAAACCAGCCCAAATTCAGAAGTGCTGCTGTTCCTGTTTATTTATACGAACAAGATCAACAACTACTTTCTGGAAGGAAACTTTACCGAGGGCTTACAGATAATACCGGAGCTGCTAGAGAAACTGAACCGCTTTAAGTCGCACCTTGACCCGCACCGCAGGCTCATGTTTTATTATAAAATAGCGAGTTTGTATTTCGGGAGCGGAGAATACCACCAGGCTATAAAATACCTTCAGAAAATAATCTATTATAAAGACATCAGCCTTCGGGAAGACCTGCAGTGCTTTGCCCGCATCCTTAACCTGATTGCGCATTATGAGGCCGGGGAAGATGAAGTACTGGAATACCAGATAAGGTCTGTATACCGCTTCCTGGGCAAGATGAACAATCAGCAGCAAATGCAGGTGGAGATATTCCGGTTCCTGCGAAACCTGGGTGATGTAACGCCCGGACAGTTAAAAGATGCCTTTGCTGCTCTGAAGGAAAAGCTGATGACCATATCCCTGGACCCTTACGAAAAACGTCCTTTCCTTTACCTGGACATTATCTCCTGGCTCGAAAGCAAGATTGAGAATATCCCTGTTCAGGAAATTGCAAAGAGAAAGCACAAGGGTATGAAGTAATTAAAGGGAATTAGGGTGCTCAAGCTGCTCCTGATGCAGAATTATATAAAAAGTCTAACCACCTGCCTATTCTTTCTCATTCTCCTAAACCAGGTAAAACAAGAGGTAATAAAACTAATCATCCCTGTCATCCTGAAAGGATCTTGTGAATTACCTACAAGCAACTCTCACAAGATCCTTTCAGGATGACAGGGATGAAGAACAGCTCTCTTTTAGTTGGTTTAAAGAAAGAGGAAAAATAATTGTTACTGCCTCGATACAAAAACGGGCGTCTCTGTCACAGTGATCTTTAACTTTCCGTTCTCTGTGCTGACAACTTCTTTCTTCATTTCGTCCGCTCCTTCCACAAAAGAATGGATGACGGCTTTACTGCTGCCCAGATTCAGTTCGTATACACCTGTTCTGCTTACATGATCCGGAATCCAGAGGACATACATTTCATCTTTGTTCAACGCATACACATCTACCGCTGGGTCTGCACTAAGCGTCTTTTTATAGCTGTAGTTGCCCATCAGCTTGTTTAGTTGGGCTTTGAAATCTGCTGCCGGTCTGCGCTTGTAGCCATTCACTTTGTCAATCTCACCGGAGGTGGTGTACTTTGTGGCAGTTGGATCGGTTACATCAGTGGCCATATAGGTATAAATCCGGTAAATACCCAGGCGGGCATAAAGTAATGCTGTCCGGATACCCCAGTCTGCCTGTGTCTGAAGAATACTTCTGGTTGGTGTTGTCAGCGCTCTTTGGGTAGATTCTGGATGTATATCATAGCCTGTCTCTGAAATCTGAACCGGCATCCCCCCACATTCCTCATGCGATAACTGCAGAAAAGCAATGGCTCTTTCTGTTGCTGTTGACTTTTCCGGGCAAATACCAGTGGTGGACTTTTGCTGGTCCTGTGTGGAGTTGGCGGTATTGTGGTATACGTGGTAATCGATGATATCGAAAGGCAGGTCTACTACCTTCTTGCCTTTGTCATTTAGCTTATAGCCTCTGTTTTCTTTGCTCCAGTCTATCATGCCTCTCATAAAACCGACACCTCCCACAATGCCCCCCACCACTACCTGCATCGAAGGATCAGCCGTTTTAACGCCATGTCCTGGACCTAAAGCGCCTTTGTGCCCATCATAGCATGCAGAGCTAATGGCGGCATATTCGCGGCCATTCTGATACGCCTGCCTTCCGGCCCAGTGCATATCCGGTTCGTTATCTATCTGGATATACTGCACGGTGCCTAGTCCGGCTTTTGGTTTGTTTGCGGGCTGGTTCGGGTAAAAGGGTTCTTCCCGTACTGTGAGAAACTCCTGCGGAATGTCTTTGTTTCTGCCGTAGCGGGCAGTAACACGGTAGTATAGCTGCGCTATTTTAGCGTAAGACTTCGGGTCTTCGCCATCCGCATCCCAGGCTTTCGGCACATTGCTTCCGCCTCTCAGCTCTTTAGGATAGTTCGCCTCCAGAAACCAATCCGGCACGTTTTGCGGGCACACCATTACCTCCTTCCCTGCATCGTGCATCCGCTGGTAGTAAGTATCACGCAATGCTCCTCCCCAGGCCGAGGGTTCAAAGGTGAACTCTCCTTCTTTGCCTTCAAAGGTTTTCCAGTCGGTATAATCGCGGTAGGCGGTGTAACCTTTCAGCGCCTCCCACTTATGCTCTGCCACACCAGCCCACACATTGCGCGGGTCTACCACATCAGGCCATAAGATAACCATACCCAACATGTTGCCAAGGGGCGCCATCTCTGGCTTATAAAGAGCAGGCTTTTTATAAGGAAGCCAGTTGCCCATCAGCCTGATTTCATTTGGCAGGTGCGTATCCATCTTAAAGACGATGTAAGCCACATCCATGGTTTCAGGCAATTTATACCTGGCATCCGTTTTTTCCGGTGACCAAAGCAACGGGTCTTTCCCGGTAGACCAGGCTCTGAAGTCCTTGCCGTCGAACACAGGTCCCTGCTCCCGCTTCCAGGAGCCGTCGGCAACAGCACTTCTTCTAATAAAATAGGTGCGCACTGCACCTGTCACAATATCGCCGTTTCCGTCATAGAACTCCAGGTTCTCCAGATTGAACTTCAGTTCTTCAGGTATTCTGACCCATATTTCAGAAGGCTTTACCAGGGGTTTCCAATCGGGCACCACACTGTTATCTACGTCGCCATCAAACAGCTTTACTACCTCATTCTGCTTGCTGTGGCTCAGGTGGTACACCTGGATATATTCCGCAGGCAGTACACCGCTGTACCTCCCGGAGGGTAGCAGAACAGGACCATCTTCTTTTTCCGAAGCATACAGGCTGGTAATCAACTTCTTTGTCTTGTTGAGCAAAACAAAGCAGCGGTCCTGGCTGAGCAGCACTATTTTGTCTAGCGTGTTTCCCTCTGTAATTTTAGCGGAAGCCTTGTGCTTTACTTCCAGAAAGGTGAAACCGCATAAGACCAGCAGCAGCCCACATATAAGAAAAGGATGTGGTTTGAAAGATTTAAACTTCATGTAAGGGATCAGATTTTATAAGTTTAGTAAACGTATAAATTAGCGTTGTAGTGCCTGGCTACATGATAAAAAATATGCTTTTTTAAGCATTAAATAGGCTTATAAGAAGCCATGCTGCAAAACAATCCTATAGTACCGAACTAAGAAAGTATTTGTTGCATAGGCGGTTAAGGAACAGCCATAGGGAGCACCAATGCACTTTAAATCAGCAGGATTTAAACAGAGTGCGACGTTCACTTTATGTTGAGTTGTTCAACCAACAGCAGAGATAGGAGGCTGCCGGATTCTTATTTATTTTGGAGGTAGCCCGTATCCCGTTTGTTGAGGTACACCAGGACATCGTCAACAGAGGCCAGGTCACCTTTTTCATGATAGTTCCGGATGCGTTTCATTTCTCCTGAAACCAGTCCTGCCCGTGCGGCCTGCACCTTCCCCTGCGAGTGCACCACCTCCTCTTTCCATGGCAACGCTTTACCCGGATAACTATAGAGTTCCAGTTCAGGGTAAATTTTAAGCGCAGCTGTTATGGCCGTCATGAAAGCGCGGGGCTGCTGAAAAGGAGAGGCTGATACAATAATACGAGTATACTGCTGCTTAAGCGCATGCGCAACCAGCGACTCCGCCTCAATACCTGTATGCAGTATGTCTGTTTCAGCCGGAACCAGAGGCACCGGCTCCACCGGATCTTCAGCCACACCCATACTGACCAGAGCATCTTTCCAACTTTGGAAGCCAGGGTAGCCGCTTATCGGTCCGGTATTCAGAAACAATACTTTGGGGGTTTTCTTTCTTTGGATTAGTTGCTGCGCCGCCACAAGTACGGACTCTTGGTTATCCTCAGTCTGGCCGAACAGGAATAAGGCATCTGCAGGTTCCGGAGGGAGTGTATCGCAAAGTGCACGGATTATCAGTTCTTCTATCATAGCTACCCCTATACGGCAGACGGGTGCTCCGGGTGCTGTTCTCAGAAGTTTCAGTGCGCTTACGCCTGCACCTGTGGCTCAGTTGCGGGGTCGGCAGGCACTTCAGATAATCTCCTCAATCGGGTAAACGTGGATGAGGTACAGATAGAAGAAAGCAAGGGTTCTTTGACTGTGCCATTTTGCAGCATCAGGAATTCTGGGGTTGGAACCGCTCCGTCAGTAGGCCGGATCGGTAGCAGTGCAGCAACTCTTTCAGGTCCTCAATCATGTCCTTGATTTTGTCTCCGTCCCTGATATCCGCTACTTTCAGAGGTTTGTGGGAATAAGAGTAAAGCGTTTCGCTCGACAGAATATCCACTTCATCTTCAATTGCTTTATCCGTAGACTCAAAAGGCAGATGCGCGATTATCTGCTTTCCCTGGTCGTCAAATATGAGCGTGTAACCCGCTATGCCTGTCTGTTCCTGGTACGCTTTGGCAAAGCCTCCATCAATTACAATAAGCTTCCCTCCCGCCTTAATAGGGTTTTCTCCCTTCCTGACCACCACAGGAACATGACCATTGATGATGAGAGAAGTCTCCGGATCAAGGTCGAAATCTGCTAATATTTTTGCAATGGTTGCCGGATCATCCCTGTAGTGGTAATAAAAACCTTTTACCTCTTTGTGGATAGAGGTGTCGTTGATAAAGTAGCGCTCAAAAGTGGTCATCTTGTCTTTTCCGAACAAAGGAGACTGAGGGCCAGCCCACAGGTACCACATCATGTCCACTGCCAGGTTGTTTTCAGGCGTTTGCTCAACACCAGAAAACGCTTCACGGGCTATCTTGTCCAAGAAGTCCAGGTATTGTTTTCCCTTCAGCTTTTTCCCCAGCATATCTACATGCGCCAGATCCCCATGCTCATCTATCGGGATACTTCCGTGAAACAGCAGGCAATCATTTGAGATATGGTACATGGAGCCTTTTTCAAAGAGGAACTGTACATGCTTTTTCAACTTACTACTTTGCTGAAACGACTCCGACAGCTTTACGACCAGGTCTTCTTCTTCTTTAGAGAGCTTAACGGGATGTTTCGGATCAATAGTAGGAAAATAAGTATCCTTTAAGGTGTAGGCATTCTCTTCAATCTGAATTTCTCCTGTGGTAAAATTGATATTGGAGAGCATTTTCCTGTGCGACAGCCCGAAGTCAGGCCTCCGTTCAATGAGCTGCTCCTCCAGTTTAAACTGTATAATGCTGATGGCCTTGTGCATGATGCGGTTAAGCCAGTGTTCACTTTCGTTCAGCAAGTCTTCCGGGTTAACCTTCGGGTTAAAAATAAGGCTTTTGTCTTCTTTGTAATGCTCCAGCGCAAAGGAAGCCAAAGGTATCAGGTTGATCCCATACCCTTTCTCCAGTGTGTCGGTGTTGGCGTACCGAAGGGAGAGCCTGATAACATTGGCCATACAAGCCAGGGAGCCCGAGGCCGCACCCATCCAGACAATGTCATGGTTGCCCCACTGTATGTCGACGGCGTGGTAGTCTATCAGGCTGTCCATCACAGCTTCTGCACCGGGTCCCCGGTCATAGATGTCTCCTATAACATGGATTTTAGAAATCGCTATCCGCTGAATAAATTCTGCCAGCGCGATGATGAGCTCATCGCATTCACCGATTTCAATAACTGTCTTTAAAAGCTTCTCCTTGTATTCGCGTTTTCTTTCCCCCAACGCCTCTCCCTGCAGTAACTCTGAGATTATAAGCCCATACTCACTCGACAAGAGGCGGTCTATTTTCCTTTTTGTGTAAATGGACGTAAACTCATACGCTATAGAAACCAGCTTTTGGATGGTATCCATGTAGAAGCCTTCCAGGTCAGGGCTCTCCTTCTTTATGATCTGCAGTTTCTCATGCGGGTAATAAACCAGGGCTGCCAGCCGCCGGAGGTCTTTATCACCTAACTTGCCACCAAATAATTCTGCGATTTTCTGCCTTATTATCCCCGAGCCATTCCGAAGCATGTGCTGAAACGTCTCGTGTTCTCCGTGGATGTCACTTATAAATAATTCGGGGCTCTTGGGGAGTGACAACAAAGCCTCCAGTAAAATAATCTCTTTCCCTACCTGGGCAGCATTGGGCAGGCGATTCGACAGCAGCTTTAAATATTTAGGGTCATTCTTCATACGTCTTCAGAAATTAGGGCTTTCTTGCCTTTTCAACTTCTTGCCGATATCTGACATCGGATACAAAAGATGTAAAGAAGCTTTTACCCATGTGGTACCAGTCATTCCTTTTTTACGAGGCAAAGGCGTAAACTGTATATGCTGCTCCTTTTCTGATGTGTCCGCTCCCGAAAAACCATACTGAGCAGTAATCCTATTGGACTTGAATATTGACGAACATGAAGGCAAATGCTGCTAACGCTGCCCCCAGAAGCGGCCCCAGAACGGGCACCCAGCTATAGGCCCAATCGCTATGCCCCTTGCCCCGGATAGGCAGCAACCAGTGTGCCACCCTGGGGCCAAGGTCCCTGGCAGGATTGATGGCATAGCCGGTAGTGCCTCCGAGCGAAAGCCCGATGCCCCATACCAGAAATGCCACGGGAATAGCCCCCAACGATCCCAGACCAACAGGTGTTCTGTTTTCGTCTTCCATGGCAGCGGGGGTAAAGTAAAGTATAACGAATATTAACACGAACGTGCCGATAACCTCACTAAACAGGTTGATGGGGTAGTTCCGGATAGCAGGAGCTGTTGCAAACACACCTAGTTTTCTGCCCGGGTCGGAGGTCAAATCGAAATGATCTTTGTGCATGAGCCACACCAAAGAGGAACCCGTGACAGCCCCCAGCAGCTGCATCAGGCTGTAAGGCAGCACCTTTGCCCATGCAAACTGCCCTGCCAGTGCCAGGCCAACACTCACAGCCGGGTTTAGGTGAGCGCCGCTATAAGGACCGGCTACCACTACGCCAATAAACACCCCAAGTCCCCAGGCAGTAGTGATAACGATCCAGCCACCTCCCTGCCCTTTGGTGCCTTCTAAAATAACATTGGCTACAACGCCTGCGCCTATCAGAATCAGCAGGCTTGTACCGACATACTCTGCAACTAGTGGATGCATCCTTTTATTGGTTTTGATTAACAGCCCAGTTTCTTGTTCTTTCAATGGCCCGGTGCCAGAGCTGCAGGTTCCTTTCCACTGCTGCAGCATCCATTTCCGGCTTAAACACATCAGCTTCCTGCCCCAGCGACATGAGTTCATCGATGTCTTTCCAGTAACCCACCGCAAGACCTGCCAAATAAGCTGCTCCCAGAGCCGTGGTCTCCCGCATCAGCGGCCGCTTCACCGTGCAGTTTAAAATATCTGTCTGGAATTGCATCAGGAAATTGTTCGCTGTAGCCCCACCATCTACCTTCAGTTCACGCGTCGGTTCACCGCTGTCTTTCTCCATGGCTTTGAGCACGTCGTGTACCTGGTAAGCAATAGACTCGAGTGCGGCCCTTGCAAAGTGTGCGGAGTTTGTGCCTCGCGTGATGCCAAAGAAAGCTCCCCTGGCGTCCTGGTCCCAATAAGGTGCTCCCAGTCCGGTAAGGGCCGGCACAAAATATACTCCTTCATTGCTGGCCAGGCTGGTGGCCATCTCTTCGCTCTCACTGGCGTGGTTTAAGATCCGGATGCCGTCCCGCAACCACTGAATAGCGGCTCCCCCGATAAAAACACTGCCTTCGAGGGCGTACGTCAGCTTACCGTCAATTTTCCAGGCGATGGTGGTCAGGAGTTGGTTATTCGATTTCACAGGCTTATATCCGGTGTTCATCACCAGAAAGCAACCGGTGCCATACGTGGTCTTTGCCATACCTTTCTCCATGCACAACTGCCCAAACAAAGCTGCCTGCTGATCGCCTGCAATACCAGCTATCGGTATTCTGGCTGACAGAATTCTCCCGGCCGTGGTCCCAACAACTTCACTGCTGGACTTTACCTCAGGCAATATGTTGACCGGAATGTCGAACAGCTCGAGCAGTTCCTGGTCCCACTGCTCGGTATGGATGTTGTAGAGCATAGTGCGGCTGGCATTGGTGCTATCCGTGCAGTGGGTGTCGGCATTGGAAAGCTTCCAGATCAACCAGGAATCCACCGTTCCAAAGCATACCTCACCGCTTGCTGCCTTGTCCCTGGCACCCGCTACATTGTCCAGGATCCACTTAATTTTAGTGGCGGAAAAATAAGCATCTATTATAAGCCCCGTCTTTTCCCTCACCATTTCAGACTTACCCATCTCTTTCAGCTCATTACAGTATGCGGATGTTCTTCTGTCCTGCCAGACAATGGCGTTGTAGAGTGGCTCCCCGGTGCTCCTGTCCCAGAGGATGGTTGTCTCCCGCTGATTGGTGATACCTATACCCGCAATCTGAATGGCAGAAAGACCCGCTCTCATAATGGCCTCCGTAGCTACTCCCGCCTGGGAGGTCCATATCTCCATCGGGTCATGCTCTACCCACCCCGGCTTCGGAAACTTCTGTTCAAAATCGCGCTGCGCATCCGCTACTATCTTGCCTTGCCGGTCAAAAACAATGGCCCTGGAGCTGGTTGTTCCCTGGTCGAGTGCCAGCAAGTACTGCTTGTCCTGGTTCATATTCTGGTGGGTTATAGAGTGATTGATTCTTTGATCAAGTATTTTGCCGCCAACTGTTGAAATGCGTGGACTTCTGCTTTCTCCCAATCTTCACCTAAACCCAGCTCCTCCCGCATGATGGCCGCCACTGCCGGAGCCATTTCTATCGCTGCCTGCGCATCCAGGAACAGAATCCGCAGCCTTCTGGCCAACACATCTTCCACTTTGAGCGCCATTTCATGTTGCACCTGCCATACCACTTCTGCTTTTGTGTTGGAGTAGTGCGCATGCAACTGCGCTCCTAAAGCCGGATGCTGCACAATTAAGCTTCTTATGCCAGTTGCATCACTTCCATAGATGGCGAGGTGCCCCTCTTCTGTGGCACTGTCCGAATAGCCATGTATCCGGATGGATGCTGAGGTGCTCTTATCTAAGTGCAAAGTCTTAAGTCTTACCAGGGCATCCACTGTGTCTTCTCCCATCTTGCGAAATGTAGTCCACTTTCCACCAATAATAGAAATAAGATGGCTATCAGATACAAATACTTTATGGCTGCGCGAAATTTCTTTTGTCTTTGCCCCTTTTTCTTTGGGGGTAGCCAGCGGCCTCAGCCCCGCATACACGGCCAGCACATCTTTCCGTGTAGGCTGCCGGACAAGATATCGGGCACAGTTGCCCAGGATAAAATCTATCTCCTGCTCCAGTGCTTCCGGCTCCATCTTCGGTTCCTTTATCACCGTGTCTGTTGTACCCAATACCAGTTTGCCATGCCACGGAATCCCGAAAAGCACCCTGCCATCAGAGGTTTCCGGAATCATAAGGGCATCCTTTCCGCCCAGGAAGGAAAGATCCAGCACCAGGTGCGCGCCCTGGCTCGGCATAATGGAAAGTGTGGCTTCTGGATTATCCATCTGCAGAATCTTATCGGCAAAAACGCCTGTTGCATTCACTACTGCCTTTGCTTTTATATGATAATATCCCTGCCCTATCTGATCCTTTACCTCAATACCGTTTATGACACCCTTCCCGTCTTTTGTCAGACGGGTCACTTTCATATAATTCAGCATACAACCACCCATGCCCGAGCAGGTTTGCGCAACATTCAGTGCCAGCCGTGCGTCATCGAACTGCCCGTCATAGTAGATAACCCCTCCTTTAAGGCCTTCCGCTTTAAAAGCCGGAATCCGTTGAACAACCTCTTTTTTTGACAGCCACTGTGAATTACCGATTCTGTAACTGCCCGCCATCAGGTCATACAATTTTAGCCCTACTCCATACTTCAGTTTTTCCCAGCGTGTATAAATCGGAATAATAAAGGATTGTTTTCGGGAAACATGCGGTGCGTTCTTCATTATCAGCCCACGCTCTTTCAGCGCTTCCAGCACCAGTGTTACATCGCCCTGGGCCAGATAGCGTACACCGCCATGCAATAACTTGGTGCTGCGGCTGGAGGTACCTTTGGCAAAATCAGCTTTTTCGACCAGCACGACCGACATCCCACGTGACAAGGCATCCAGTGCTACTCCCAACCCAGATGCACCTCCTCCTATCACAGCTAAATCCCAAGGATCAGTTTTGCTTTTTATTTCATTTATACTTCTGCTTCTTTGCATCCTGTTTCTATTAAGCTGACTTGATAGCAAAAATCCTTCTCTGCTCTCTAAATATATGTTAAAAGGAAATTAAAAGAAACTAAAAGAAATACATTCTTGTGATAATTATACCACTATGTTTTTTTACAAAGGCTTTTGTTAAGTTTAATTCGATTTTTAACATAGCATGAATTAGTCTGGCATAAAGAGTTAAAAAAGAATATTTATAGAAAACAAACAGAAATATGACAATTGCTGAGAGACATAAATTAATCCTGGACAAACTGAACACGGAAGGTTTTGTGGGGGTAGCTGAGTTGAGCAAAGAAATGGACGTGACCATGGTTACAGTACGGAAGGACCTGAAGCTACTGGAGGACAAGGGTTTACTTTACAGATCGCACGGTAGTGCTACGCCCGTATCTCCTTATGTAAACGACAGGCCTGTGAATGAGAAGAAACTGGTGCAGGTAGATGAAAAAGAAAAGATAGCTGCGCTGGCGGCAAAAATGATTCAGGAGGACGAAGCCGTTATTATAGGTTCCGGCACTACGGTGTTGGCGCTGGCAAAAGCTATCCCTAAGAACATGAAGCTTACAGTACTCACAGGAGCCATGAACGTGACGATGGCGCTGATGGACTACCAGCACATAGAAGTCGTGCAGCTAGGGGGTGTGGTGAGAAAGAGTTCCTCTTCTGTAGTGGGGCATTTCGCAGAAGACATGCTGGCAAGCTTTGCCTGCAGCAAGCTTTTCCTGGGGGTGGACGGCGTCAGCCCTGAGTTTGGGCTGACAACTTCTAACATGATGGAGGCCCACCTGAACAGCAAAATGATCAGGTCTGTGCAGAAAACAATTATACTGGCAGACTCCAGTAAATTCAGAAAAAAGGGATTTGGGAAGATCTGTGAAGTAGACGACATAGACATTATTATCACAGACAGGGGCATACCTGAATCTTATAAAGCGGATCTGGAGGAAAGAGGTATAGAAGTTCTGATCGCGAATTAAGGATTCCAGTACTTCTATACCTCTTTCCTTCTGGCCGGGATAAAGAAGAACAGTTGCTCAATACAGGTAGATTACCCGTTCGCTTTTTTAGCGGTGCCTGCTGACTTTATAAATTTAGCTGCTTCTATGAAGGTAGGGTTCCAGATTTTCTTTTCGTTCTCTTTCAGAAAACGCAGTAGCTTGCGGTGTGCCTCCAGCGATACATCAAGTGAATGCTCTCCTCCCACCCCATGGAAAAGGAAGACAATCATGCTGTTCGTCTTCATTGCTTCTTTTACCAGCGCTATCAGTTCTTCTCCTGATTGTCCGTTTACAACGTAGGAGCCAACGTTGTATAAATTCGTTGTCCTGGGCTGCACCATCTCCCCATGTACGCCACGCGCAGCCACAAAGTCTCCTTTTATCCCGTCAACATAAGAAACATCGCCCACTTTTGTATCTCCGCAGGGATATGCAAAGGTCCGCTCTTTCTTTCCGTCAAGCGCCTGCAGCGCAGAATTAGTCACTTTTATCTCATCTGTCATCCGGCGAAGAGAGTAAGTGGACATATCATACTCAGGGGTAACAAAGCTTCTGCCTGGCTGGCTCCCGTCGCAGGGGTGGAAGAGGGTGTGGTTCGCCAGCTCGTGCTTTTTAGCAGCTACTTTCTTCCAGTCTGCTATCCGCTGCGAAAAACCTGGGAATGCAGCCGTTAAGTAAAAAGTCCCTTTCAAACCCAAGGAGTCCAGGGCAGGTATGGCGTTGTCCAGGTGTACGTTTAAGGCATCATCATACGTCAGTACGACGGCAGCCTGCTTTTTATTCCAGTCTTGTGCGAAAACAGTAAGGTTGCACAAGCAAAGCAAAAGCGTGAGGGTTCTCTTTAAGAGCATATCTTGTATAGATTGGCTTATCCGGAAGAATGGATTATAGTATTATGACAGTTGCAAGTATAGCAAATTACTGGGAGGCTATTGATTTCCCTTCTTCAGGTACCGGTAAAGTTCAGAGTCAGTAGAAAGAATAATGCTCGTTTTACCGTCAAAGGACTTCTCCAATGCCTCCATAGACCTGAGGAAGCTGTAAAGTTCCCTGGCCTGCGTGTTCTTGTTATAAGCTCCGGCATAGATAGAGGTAGCCTGTGCGTCGGCCCGGCCCTGTATCATCTCTGCTTCGCGGGTCGCTTCAGACTGTATCTTAGCCAGGTCACGCTCTTTGTTACCTTGTATCTTGCTGGCCTCTCCCTGGCCTTCAGATCGGAACTGGTCGGCAATACGGTTACGTTCACTTTTCATCCTGTCGTACACCCGGTCCCTAACCTCGTCCACATAATTCATGCGCTTAAAGCGGAAATCCAGGATTTGCACGCCCAAGTCAGCTGTTCTTTCATTTGCCCGCTTCAGCACGAGGGCTTCGATCTTGTCTCTTCCTACTGTGATGTTATCCAGGTTCTCGAGGTCCTCCATATACTCCTCCGCAACCTCAGGCTTCCGGTTGCTAGACCTGACAATGTCCAGCAGCTCGTGGCTGGCAATGGCATTGCGGGTCTCGCCATCCAGTATGTCATCCAGCCTGGACTGGCCGGAGCGCTCGTCGCGCAGACGTATAAAAAACTGGAGCGGATTCGTGATCTGCCAGCGGGCATAGGTATCAACAAAGATGAACTTCTTGTCTTTGGTTGGCACCTGGTTGGCATCGCCGTCCCACTCCAGATAGCGTTTGTCGAAGAACTGCACTTTCTGAATGATCGGGATCTTGTAATGGAGACCAGGCTCTGTGCGGGCCTGCCCCACGGGTTTTCCAAATTGAGTCACGATTGCCTGCTGCGTCTCATCCAGCACAAAAATGCTGGTGAAGGCAAGTGTCAGCAGAACAACGGCGGTTATGAGCGAGAGTGTGCTTCTGGTGTTCACGGCTTATTGTTTTGGGGCTGGTTCAGGTTTAACAAGGGGAGAACGTTATTGCCATTTTCATCTACGATGACCTTATCACCGATCTTTGGCAGTAACCGCTCCATCGTTTCGAGGTAGAGCCGTTTTCGGGTGACCTCAGGTGCTTTCACATACTCTTCAAAAAGTGAATTGAAACGGTCGGCCTCACCGGTTGCCACATTCACCCTTTTAAGCGCATATGCCTCGGCCAACTGAATAGTTTCGTCGGCTTCGCCACGCGCACGCGGAATAATGCGGTTGTATTCCGACTCAGCCTGGTTAATGAGTGTCTCGCGTTCCTGTTGCGCCTCATTCACCGCGTTAAAAGACGGCTTTACAGGCTCCGGCGGGTTCACGTCCTGCAGCACCACCTGATCTATGCGGATGCCGTTCTGATACTCATCGCACATTTTCTGCAGGAGCACCTCCACACTGGTCGCCACCTCCTGGCGGCCAACTGTCAGCACCTCATTCACGGTTCGGTCTCCGACCACTTTCCGAACGGCAGACTCAGACATATCGCGGAGGGCTTTATCGGCATTTCGCACCTGGAACAGATAGTTATAAGAATCCACGATGCGGTACTGCACCACCCACTCCACGTTTGCCAGGTTCAGGTCGCCTGTCAGCATAAGTGATTCGTCGCCAAAGTTCTCCCTCGAATACTGCGTATTGGTGCCGGCCTCTACGGTCCGGAAGCCGAACTCCTGCTTCAGTTGCCGCTGCACCGGTATCTTCTCCATTTCTTCTATACCAAAGGGCAGGATAAAATGAAGCCCGGGCTCCACCGTGCGGTCGAATTGCCCCACATACAGCACCACCCCTTCTTCCTCGGGGCCGACGGTTCTGATGGAGGTGAAAACAATGATGAGCAGGATAAGGCCTAGCAATATTTTACGGTAGTGCTTGCTGAGCAGGAACATGTAATACTGCAGCCGGTAGTTTGGTTCTTCTGCCATGGGTGTGGGCAACTGTTTGTACACCACAATTTAACATAAAAAAATTACAAGCCCTAACACTTGTATGGTTGTTGAAGCTGAAACTGACGGCAGAACAGCAGAAGGGAAAGCAAATCCTCCCCGGACTACAAGCTACTGTCCGGTTATATTCTGATTAGCACCTCCTTTTTCAGACTACATACGTTCGTACCTTTTACAGGCCATTCCGTCAAGGGCTTCCATATAACTCTAAATGCCTCTGGTTCTGTTTAACAAGCGTAGCAGGCTCGGTTGAATAGAGGCATATATCTGAAGTAGCCGAGGCTGAAACCAGGTAGACTACAGCCCTTGCAGGAGTGTTTTTACGGCACAAAACACATTAATCATTATAGAAAAGGCTATACAATTATAGTAATAATAACAAAACCTTGTTTATATTGCGATAATCACAAATAAAGCCGCAAAGAAATTCTTGAAAAGAGATAAGCACATGAATGGTTCTTCCAATAGCACATTAGAGGTTTACAACAAGCAGGTAGGTCTCCGTTTTCAGTTGTACAACAGTTTATTTACCGCGCTTCCTTTCCATAGGATGGAGAGAACAGGAGTGTTGCTGACGATATTCCTGCTGCATTGCGAAGAAGGCTTTGGTAAAGAACAAAGTCCTGTGGATATCATTGACTCCTTCTTCAAACAGCACACTTCCTATAAAGAAGAGAAGGAAATGCTGGACCTGCTGTTCCGGTTCGTGCAGTACACAGAGCGACAAGTCGTTTTGTTCGATGCCCTGGAGGATGCCGCCTACCGCGACATTAACGACATGAATGGCCCGGGTACCCTGAAACACCTGCAGTCGGAGGTGCAGCAGAAGCAGAGCCATGCCCTGCTGAAAGAGAAGCTGGAAGACTTTTCTGTACGCCTGGTATTAACAGCTCACCCCACACAGTTTTACCCCAGCGAGGTTCTTGGTATCATCAACGACTTAGCGAAGGCAATGGTGAACGACAATACCTCCCAGATAAACAGCTACCTCCGCCAGTTAGGCAAAACGCCTTTCTTCCGGAACGAGAAACCAACGCCTTATGACGAGGCCGTCAACCTGATCTGGTACCTGGAGAACATCTTTTATCCTGCAGCGGGCCATATCCTGGGCTATCTGAAAAATCAGTTTCCAAATGAGGTGAGCAGTAAGAATCCTATCATCCGCTTTGGGTTTTGGCCAGGTGGCGACCGGGACGGAAACCCTTTCGTTAATGCCGGCATTACCTTAAAAGTGGCAGAAGCATTACGGGGTGCTGCCCTGAAATCTTATTACCTGGATGTGCGCCGCCTCAAGCGCCGCCTCACTTTTAAAGGAGTAGCCAATGTGATGGTAGCACTGGAGCAGAAGCTTTACAACAACCTCTTTGTGCCCAACCATGAGTTGGACATCTCGCGCGAAGAAATCCTCCAGACACTGCAGCAGATACGCGTTATACTGATTGAGGAGCACAACAGCCTGTTCCTGAACCTTGTGGAGAACCTGTTGCGCAAGGTAGAGTTATTCGGGCTACATTTCGCTGCTTTAGATATCCGACAGGACAGCTCTGTACACGCAGACCTCCTTCAAACGATTGCCGCAACAACAGATGCTTTGCCTGCTGATTATGCAGACCTTCCGGCAGAGAAAAAAATAAACGCCTTGCTGCAGTCCACCGGAACTGTTGATCCAGCTGCTTTTGAAAACGAACTGCACCGCGATGTACTGCAAAGCATGCGCGCTATCCAAACCATCCAGGAAACGAACGGAGAAGAAGGCTGCCACCGCTACATCATCAGCCATAGCACCAACGCATTGGATATTCTGGAGGTATACGGCCTGTTTTTGTTGAGCGGCTGGAAACAGGAATCGTTGAGTGTGGACATTGTGCCGCTCTTCGAAACAATAGACGACCTGAAAAATGCCGGCGATGTAATGGCCGCGTTATACCAGAACGAAACTTACCGCCAGCACTTGCAGCGTCGCGACAACGTGCAGACCATTATGCTTGGTTTTTCAGATGGCACCAAAGACGGAGGTTACCTGATGGCCAACTGGGGCATTTACAAAGCAAAAGAGGAACTAAGCGCTATCTCCAAGCAGTATGATGTAGCCGTGATTTTCTTCGATGGCAGAGGCGGCCCGCCGGCAAGGGGTGGCGGACGCACGCACCAGTTCTATGCCTCCATGGGGCCAAATATTTCGAATAAGGAAATACAGCTAACGATCCAGGGGCAAACCATCAGCTCCAATTTCGGAACTGTAGATGCCGCGCAGTTCAATATTGAGCAGCTGTTACATGCCGGTATCCACAGCGCGCTTTTTGCCTCTAAAGATGCCACTCTGACTTCCGGTGAGGAAGAGCTGCTGATGCGTTTATCACAGGAAAGTTTTGAGAAGTATAATAACCTCAAGAACCATTCAAACTTCCTGGAGTACATGATTTACGCCAGCCCCCTACGCTATTATGCGGAAGCAAATATCGGCAGCAGGCCATCCAAGCGCAATCCGGGCAAGCTCAACCTGAACGATCTGCGGGCAGTGCCTTATGTAGGATCCTGGAGCCAGATAAAGCAGAACCTGCCGGGTTACTATGGTGTCGGCACCGCCCTGCAGCGCATGGAGGAAGCCGGCAGGTGGGAAGACATAGCCAGGCTGTACAAGCGCTCCCTGTTCTTCAAAACATTAATGGATAACTGCGAAATGGCGATGACAAAGTGCTTTTTCCCGCTTACAGCCTTCCTGTCAAATCATCCAAACTACGGGGAGCTGTGGAATATGATACATGATGAGTTCCAGCTGACGAAAAGCTATATCCTTCGCCTGACAGGCGCTACGCAACTCATGGAAGATAAGCCGGTGAACCTACAGTCTATCCTGATGCGCCAGCGAATAGAGCTTCCCTTGCTCACGATTCAGCAGTATGCGCTTACTAAAATCAGGGAAATGGAAGAACAGGGCCAGCAAACGGAAACTAAGCCAAAGTATGAGAAGCTGGTCGTTCGCTGCTCTTTCGGTATCATCAACGCAGAGCGAAATTCAGCTTAAACAACAGGAATATTTGATTTTAGTGCAAAGCTGTCATCCTCTCCGGATGGCAGCTTTTTCTTTTATAGTGGCCTCGGTTTACTTATCTTTTTCTTCTCAAGGCTGATGCAGTAATCGCCTTAAACATTCTAAGATATAAGTTGAGGTACTGTATATTCATTTCACTTTGCTTGCTACATTGCTTAGGCAATAGGTACTCTCCTCCTGCGAAACTCTGATTCTGGCTTGATTTTAACTCTCCAACCTCCTATATACCTTTAACATAATAAAACTCTTACTCTCCGATGTACTGTGTTTCCTGTTTTACAGCCAGGCCTTTTCACAAGGATGTGTAGCTGTCAGAAGCAACGGCATGATGTCGTGCAGCATGGAACACCCAGACGAAGAAGCCGAAGCGAAGGGCTGGCAGCTCAATGTGGCGCATCGTTACTTTAAGTCGTTCCGCCACTTTAGAGGCGATGAGGAAGAAAAGGAGCGCCTGGAGAGAAAAACGGAAGTCATCAACTGGCAGCACAGCCTTGACCTCACGCTGCTCCGGCAGTTCAACAACAGATGGTCGCTGAGTGTGGGAGTTCCCCTTCTTGCAAACAAGCGCTCTTCGCTCTACGAGCACGGAAGAACCGAACGGCACAACACCGGTTCTGCAGGCATTAGCGATGCAAGAATCACTGCCTACAGATGGCTCCTTAGTCCACAAAAAGCAACCAAAGGTAATCTGCAGCTGGGGCTTGGCGCGAAGCTACCTACCGGCAATTATACTGCAAAGGACACCTTCTACAATGTTGGCCCGGACGGAGCGCCGGAAGAACGGCCGGTTGACCAATCAATACAATTGGGCGATGGCGGCTTTGGAGCAATTACAGAATTAAACGGCTTTTACTCGCTGGGCAGCCACGTCAGCGCTTACGGCAATGTGTATTACCTATTTAACCCACGAGGCGATAACGGTACCCGTACCTTCCGCTCCCGTGCGAATGAGGCCATTATGAGTGTGGCAGACCAATACATGGTGCGCGTGGGAGTAAACCACAGCTTTGTCGGAAAGCTGCAGGGGCTAACTGCCTCTCTGGGCGGACGAATGGAAGGCGTGCCAGTGGAAGATGCCATCGGCAGCAGTAAAGGTTTCAGGCGACCAGGATATGTGCAGTCACTTGAACCGGGCTTCAGCTATCAGGTGAAAAAAGTAAACTTCTTTGCTACAGCACCTGTTGCCCTAAAGCGGAACCGCCTGCAGAGCGTAACAGACAAAGAAAACACAATCTTAACAGGAACCTATGTGCATGGCGATGCAGCATTTGCGGATCATGCGCTGAACATTGGGTGCACTATCAAACTATAGCTTTAACCAGAGAAGCAGCCACCTCAATAAAGAGGGCAGGAAAGAAATTCTTTCCTGCCCTCTTTATTGAGGTGGTAAGGCTACAGGTGCTATTTTTCCTACAGGTGAATCCGCAAGGTGCAGGCATCTAAGTGTTTCATTTTGAGGTAGAAAAAATAACAGCCTGCTCCTGCCCACCTCCCAACCTCCTGCACCGACACCAGTACTTACTTTCTGATTTTGATTATGCAATAGTTAAAGCAGGGAACTTCCTTTTAGCTGCAAGTCTGTAAAGTTATTAGATTCAGCCCGATAGCCATACTTACAGCCTTGTAGTTGGGAGTCCGCACAGTAAATTCCTTACTACGCTAGCCGTTACAGCAGTATTCAATCACTTCACCTATAGGAGAAAAGTTAAATTCTCTCACAAAGATGATTCTATGAAGCTATTACTACAGTTACCACTCCTGAAGTCGGCCATGCTCTCTTAATGTAGCCGGAGCTTACACTTTCTAAGAAAAGCTCAAAAAAACAATCTTTACGAACATCGCAAGCAATAAGCCCTGCAAGAACGTTTATTTTCACATTTATTCAGATAAATAGCTCTTTTTTTACTGATTTTCTATATAAAATCGTGCTTCTTATACAATATCTATAAAGAACGATTTGTTTTTTGAGGATTCGTGTAGTAAATTATGAATTCGTTTACACAAATAAGTTAAGTGTTTACCTCAGTTAACGTTAGATGAATCAAGAGAATACAATAAATGCCGGGTTGTACAGACCTGAGTTTGAGCATGACGCCTGCGGTGTCGGGTGTGTCGTAAACCTGAACGGGAAAAAGGCTCATAGCATCGTGAAAGATGCGCTCACGATGTTGACAAACATGGAGCACCGCGGAGCAACAGGAAGTGATTCTGAGACAGGGGACGGTGCCGGAATACTGGTGCAACTCCCACACGAATTTTTCAAAAAACAGCTGGACGAGTTTGCTATCAGGCTTCCTCAGCCGGGCTTCTATGGTGTCGGTATGATTTTCTTCCCGTCTGTTTACGAAGTCAGGGATAAGTGCCGCCAAACCATGAACCAGTGCATCCGCAAAATGGGCTTTAACCTGCTGGGCTACCGGTTGGTACCAGTTAACGGGCGTGTGCCAGGGCATGAGTCAAAAGCAGTGGAGCCTTATATCGAGCAGGTGTTTATACAACCTGCTGATTCGAATGTAAAAGAGGATGAACTGGAGCGCAAGCTGTTTGTACTGCGTAGCCTAATTACGCACGAGATCAAGAAAACAGTGAGTGGCGAGAACGGCACCTTCTATATGCCCAGCCTTTCTTCTCGCACCATTATATATAAAGGACAGCTGAAAACGGATCAGGTAGAAAAGTACTACCATGACCTCCGCCACCCTGATTTCAAGTCTGCCTTGGCTGTGGTGCATTCCCGATTCTCAACCAACACTTTCCCTAACTGGAAACTGGCACAGCCGTTCCGCTTTATAGCGCACAACGGCGAGATCAACACCATCAAGGGAAATGTAACCAAGATGAAGTCGAAGGAGGCCCTGATGTATTCGCCCCTGTTCACGGAGGAGGAAATGAAGTGGCTGCTTCCTATCACCAACCCGGAGAACTCTGACTCAGCCAACCTGGATGCGATGGTGGAACTGCTGACGCTGTCCGGAAGACCACTCCCGCACGTTATGATGATGCTGGTGCCGGAAGCTTGGCAGGATAACCCGTTTATGGACCCGTACAGAAAGGCGTTCTATAAATACCATGCCTCTTTGATGGAGCCCTGGGATGGTCCTGCTGCCCTGTTCTTTACCGACGGCAAGCAGATTGGTGCTACCCTGGATCGAAATGGCCTTCGCCCGGTGCGTTTCTGCGTGACCCAGCAAGGTCGCCTGATCATGGCGTCAGAAGCTGGTGCGTTACCTGTAAACCCGAAAGATGTGGTAAGACGGGGTAGACTGCAGCCAGGCAAAATGTTATTGGCCAACCTGGAGGAAAACAAAATTTATGAGGATGAGGAGATAAAGCGCATTGTCTGCGACGAAAAACCGTATTACGAATGGATTCAGCAAAACCGTATAAAGCTGCACCAGCAGCCGGAGCCTGAGTTCTGCCTGAACGATGTCTCGTCAGAAGAGCTACTGCAGAAGCAAAAGGCCTACGGCTATACCGCTGAGGATCTGAAGCTGATCATCAAGCCGATGGCAACCACTGGCAAAGAGCCTTTGGGCAGCATGGGTTCTGATGCGCCGCTGGCAGTGCTGTCGCTGCAAAGCCAGCATGTATCCAATTACTTTAAGCAGCACTTCGCGCAGGTAAGCAACCCTCCTATCGACCCGATACGGGAGCGCCTGGTGATGTCGCTTTTCACCCGCCTGGGAGAATCGCTAAACGTGCTGGACGAAACGCCTGCGCACACACGCCAGATACACATTTCGCATCCGGTGCTGAGCCATGGTGATTTCAACAAGATCATCAACCTTGGCTCCGAAGGATTTGAGCATACCATAATCAACGCGACATTCCCGACCACAGAAAAGGGTGCGTTGCAGGATGCCCTTGACACTATCTGTGCCGCGGCAGAGGCAGCGGTGCGTGACGGCAAGAAGATTCTCATTATCTCTAACCGTGCCATCGGCCCTACCTCCGCCGCTATACCTTCTCTGTTAGCGGTGGGTGCTATTCACCACCACCTGGTGCACAAGCGCATCCGAACGAAGACTGGTTTGGTGGTAGAAGCCGGAGATGCCTGGGAGACACATCACTTCGCTACTATTATTGGGTATGGCGCCAGCTGTGTGTATCCTTATATGGTGTATGATACGATTCAGAGCCTGCTTCAGCAGGAAAAGCTGGATACGTCAGTTCCATTTGCCACCTACGCAGACAATTTTATTTACGCTGTCGGAAATGGACTGCTGAAGATACTTTCAAAGATGGGTATCAGTACGCTGCAGTCTTACCAGAGCGCCCAGATTTTTGAGTGCCTGGGATTCGGGCAGGAAGTAATTCAGAAATGTTTTAAAGGAACAACCAGCCGCCTGGAAGGTCTGAACTTTGAGGACCTGGAAAAAGAAGCGCTCATCAAGCACCAGTCTGCTTACCTGGATGAAAACACCTTGCTGGAAACGGGAGGTTTCTTCCAGTGGAGAAGAAGAGGCGAAGAGCACCTGCTGCGTCCGGAGATCATCCACCTGCTGCAGAAGTCCACACGCCTGAAGGACTTTAAACTGTACCAGGAGTACTCCAAACACGTGCGCAAGCACCAGGAGTCTACTATCACGCTGCGTAACCTGTTTGAGTTCCGCAAGCGCCAGTCGGTGCCGGTGGAGGAAGTAGAACCTGCAGAAAGCATTCTGAAGCGTTTTGCCACCGGAGCCATGTCCTTTGGTTCCCTCTCGCATGAGGCACACAGTACACTGGCCATCGCGATGAATAGAATTGGCGGCAAGAGCAACAGCGGCGAAGGCGGTGAAGACGAGGCGCGTTATGTTGTGAAGCCCAACGGAGACTCAGAGCGCTCTGCTATCAAGCAGGTGGCCTCCGGTCGTTTCGGTGTGACAAGCCACTACCTGGCAAATGCCGATGAAATACAGATTAAAATTGCGCAGGGTGCCAAGCCAGGCGAAGGCGGACAGCTTCCGGGCCATAAAGTGGATGGCTGGATTGCCCGCGTACGTCACTCCACCCCGGGTGTAGGTCTGATTTCTCCACCTCCGCACCACGACATTTACTCGATAGAGGATCTGAAGCAGCTGATATATGACCTGAAAAACGCTAACCCGAACGCCCGCATCAATGTGAAGCTGGTAGCCGAGGCTGGTGTAGGCACTATCGCGGCAGGTGTTGCCAAAGCGAAAGCAGATGCCATCATGATTTCAGGTGCCGATGGTGGTACAGGTGCCAGCCCGCTGAGCTCTATCCGTCACGCTGGATTGCCATGGGAAATTGGTTTGGCAGAGGCGCACCAGACACTGGTGAAAAACAACCTGCGCAGCCGCGTGGTATTGCAGACAGACGGAAAGCTGATGACAGGCTATGACCTGGCTGTAGCTACTTTGCTCGGTGCAGAAGAATTTGGTGTGGCCACCGCCGCCCTGATTGCAGAAGGCTGTATTATGATGCGCAAGTGCCACCTGAACACCTGCCCTGTGGGTATTGCGACACAGAACCCGGAGCTCCGCCAGCTGTTTACCGGCGAGCCGGAGTATGTAGTGAACCTGTTCCAGTTTATGGCTGAAGAGCTTCGTCAGATCATGGCATCGCTAGGTTTCAGAACCATCAACGAGATGGTGGGCCAGAGCCAGGTGCTGAAGGTCAGAAACAACCTGAACCACTGGAAGCTGAAAAACCTGAACTTCGCCCCTATCCTGCACAAGGAAATAGTGCCTAATAACGTGGGTATTTACAACCAGATACACCAGGTGCATGATATTGAGCAGATACTGGACAGAAAGCTTATCCGTGATTTTGAAAAAGGAAAGAAAGAAGTGGAGCACCGCATCATCAACGTAGACCGCACAGTGGGTGCTATGCTATCTTACGAAGTATCTCTGAAGCACGGAAAGGCAGGCTTACCGGAAGACAGCTTCAAGGCTACCTTCCATGGTTCTGCCGGCCAAACATTCGGCGGCTTCCTTGCACCGGGTCTCACCTTCAAGCTTGTTGGGGAAGCCAATGACTACCTCGGCAAAGGCCTGTCTGGTGGTAAGCTGATATTGCAGCCTTTCGAGGGCACAACTTATGTGGCGCACGAGCACATTATTACGGGTAACGTGGCCTTATATGGTGCCACTTCCGGCACTGCTTATATCAATGGTATGGCCGGTGAGCGCTTCTGCGTGCGGAACTCCGGTGCAGAGGCAGTAGTAGAAGGCATCGGGGACCACGGTTGCGAATACATGACCGGCGGCAAGGTGCTGGTGCTGGGCTCCGTAGGTAAAAATTTTGCAGCTGGTATGAGCGGCGGTATGGCCTTCGTGTATGACCCCGCCAATGCTTTCCCGGACCAGTGCAACCTCGACATGATAGATCTGGAGCAGCCAGCAGCAGCAGACCTGGCTTGGATAGAGGAAAAGCTGCGGGAGCATGTAGCCTACACACAGAGTATACTAGCCCAGGAGCTCCTGCAAGGCTGGCATGCACACCAGAAGTTCTTCCATAAGGTGATGCCGCATGACCTGAAGAAAGCCTTGAAAGTAAAAGAAAGTGAAATGCTTAAAGAAGTAGCCTGATGGGAAAAGATGATGGATTTTTGAAGTATAACCGCGAGCTACCAAAAGCGCGGGATCCAAAACAAAGAATAAACGACTCAAACGAAATATATACTGAATTCCCGGAGGAAAAGACAAAAATACAGGCTGCCCGCTGTATGGATTGTGGCGTGCCTTTCTGCCACAACGGCTGTCCGCTGGGTAACCTGATTCCGGACTTCAACGATGCCGTGTACGATGGCGAATGGGAACGTGCCGCGCAGATTCTGTACAGCACCAACAACTTTCCTGAGTTCACGGGCCGGATCTGCCCTGCTCCCTGCGAGTCCAGCTGCGTGTTGTCCATCAACAAACCTGCAGTCGCCATCGAGCATATCGAGAAGGCTATCGCAGAGAAGTCATTTGAGCTGGGGCTGGTAAAAGCACAGCCGCCAGTGCGACGGACAGGTAAAAAAGTAGCCGTTATTGGCTCCGGACCGGCTGGCCTGGCTGCCGCTGCCCAACTGAACCAGGCGGGCCATCTTGTGGATGTTTATGACAAGGATGATAAGGCTGGAGGCTTACTTCGTTATGGTATTCCTGACTTTAAGCTGGAGAAGTGGACGATTGACCGTCGGCTTGCTGTTCTGGAGGAAGAAGGCGTACAGTTTAAACTTGGTGTTGAAGTAGGAAAAGACATCAGCCTGAGAAGATTGCACCGAAAGTACGATGCAGTGCTGTTAGCTATAGGTTCTACCAAGCCCAGAGTACTGAATATTCCAGGGAATGACCTGAAAGGTATTCACTTTGCAATGGACTACCTCACACTGCACAACCGCAGAGTGGCAGGGGAAGATATACCGGCAGAGACAGACCTGTATGCCCGCGACAAACACGTGCTCGTTATCGGTGGTGGCGACACAGGCTCTGACTGCGTCGGAACCGCCAACCGGCAGTTTGCGAAGTATGTGAGCCAGTTGCAGTACCGCACTATGCCTTCTACTGTACGCACACCTGACAATCCATGGCCAGAAACGCCGATGACCTATACCTCTTCCAGCTCGCATGAAGAAGGCTGTGAGCGCAGCTGGGGCTGGCTTACTAAAGAGTTTGTGGGTGACGAGAACGGTCATGTAACAGGTCTGAAGGTGGTGGAACTGGAGTGGAAGAATGGCCGGGAATATTCAGAGAAACCGGATAGTGAGAAAATACTTCCTTGCGACCTGGGCCTGATTGCTATCGGATATGAGCGGCCGATGCACGATGCTTTTAAGTCAAGTTTCGATATTGAGACAGACCAACGTGGTAATTTTAAGCTGAAGGAGTGGCAGACAAACGTGCCGGGCATTTTTTCTGCCGGAGATTCCTTCCGTGGGCAGTCGCTGGTGGTGTGGGCCATTTCGGACGGCCGGGAAGCTGCGCGTGCCATCGATATTTACCTGATGGGTGCCTCTGATCTGCCTTCCAAAGAACTTTCCAAGCTGATGCTGAATAGCTAACAGAGGCAATTTGACCTCGCGTTACTGAACGCAAAACAACTTAATTTGCGGGTCTGACTGATTCGCCACCTATATGAAATAAAAAGCCGCTTTGTCTTCTGACAGAGCGGCTTTTTATGTTGTACAAAGTATGTATAAACACAAACTAAAAGCACCACTAATGCTTATACATAAAGTACTTGTTCACTTAATGTAATTTCTTGGTTGCTGCCAAAACTAGTTAAAGCTTTTGAAAAAGTCCTGATCAATTTCAAATACTGTTACAGGCTTAAGCCCAAGATGATATTTCTCAAATAGTTCAACTAACCTATTACCATCAATGAGTTCAATAGGTGTAACTCCATCTCTGGTAGCTTCTGACTTAGCCTCTTTTGTAAATCTTCCGGTTGTAATAATTAGTCCTTTTTCTCCTCTTCCCTGCATTGCCCCTCTAAAATCTCTTACGTGGTGGGGTGAAACGGTCTCCTTGTAACGTTTACACTGGAAAATAATGTTCAGGCTGACAACATCATTAAGCTTTACCACACCTTTACCGTCAATACCTTGATCTCCTGCTCCTCCAGTTATTATGATCTCATTTATTCCAATTTCTGTCAATAACCTTTTACAAAGTTTTTCAAAACCAGATGCTGATAAACTCTGAATCAAATGAATCAGGTTTACTGTATGCTCTTCATCCTCAGTTGGAATACTTTCAAATTTAGGTTCGCTTTTTTTAGGGGATGGTTCTGCAGCTTTCTTGACACTCTCCTGGACTTTTTTGAACAAATTGTAAACTCCGTCTTCTGTTAATTTTAATTCAAGCCCTTCATTGGTTAATCGCCAAATACCTCTTTGGGCATTGTCAATTAAACCCGCTTTAAACAGATAAAACCTTGCCCACTAAATTTGATTCCGTATTCTTGACTGTCCATTAGATGTTGTTTCCTCTAGTTCTGACTCTGTTATGCCTAATTTTTCAATTACCTGATCAATTACATCAGAAGAATCTCCAGCACCTCCATTATCCTGGAGAATTGTTAAAACCGGCATTATGTACTTTAGAAATTCAGGACCTTTCATTTTTTATAACAAGTTCAAGCACAATTGTCTGCAATATGAATGGAGAAGACTAAAACTCAGCCTTTGTTTCATAATGCTATGCTTTTAACAATATAATAAGAGCAAAAATATGCTCCTAATAACTATCATCATATTATTATATATAGCTATAATACAACAGCTTAAAATAACATGATTTTCGCTTGCCACTATCAATGATTGCATACAAAAGGTACATCAGAGTCAATCTTAAAAAAATCTCACTAGAGCTTATTGGAGAAAGAAGTGACAATTAAAAGGTGAGATGAAATTACAGCAAAGCTTCTGCAGCAGCTCCTATCAGTATATAAACAGGTTTGTAGTTTATACTTAATTTTAAGTGAGCAAACACTTTTTGAAGCTCCAAACACTTCCATGTGCCCTCCTGAAACGTATAACTATTTTTAACATGCTTAACCCTATCTACTAATTCATTTTGCATCATTCTTACTTATCCATATTGCTGTTTAAGACGCACTTCTGTTTAACTGTATGAAAATAGCAGAGCTTAAAATAATGCGTGGGCCAAATTACTGGTCTATCAAGCATCCTAAGATCATTGTTCTCAAACTAGACCTGGAGGACCTGCAGGATACTCTTACTGACGAAATACAAAACCTGGCGCAAAAACTCGAAAAACTTTTCCCGGGCATGTATAAACACCGCTCTTCCGTAGGCACAGACGGAGGCTTTTTCCGGTTGGTTCGGGAGGGTACTACCCTCAGCAAAGTGGTGCAGCATATCGCGCTTGAGCTCCAGACGATGGCCGGAATGGACTCCGGGTACGGCAGACGCTATGCGGCGAACGAACCAGGAATGGACTGGGTCGTCTTCTCCTATCAGCAGGAAAGAGCCGGTGAGTATGCTGCTGAGGCAGCTGTACGCATTACCGAAGCACTTGCCAGAGGCGAAAAAGTAAGCGTGATCCAGGACGTGGCTAAATTACACCAGATACGGGAAGACGAGTATTTTGGCCCGAGCACAGAAGCCATTGTGCTGGAGGCAGTCTCTAGGAACATCCCCTATATCCAAAACAAGAAAAGCGGCCATATACAGTTAGGCTATGGTGTGCACCAGAAGCGGATTCAGGCGGCCATGACAAACAAGACTCCCTTCTTTGCCGTGGAAAGTGCCGGTGATAAAAATGCAACGAAGCTCATACTTGACGAAGCAGGCATACCGGTGCCTCAGGGCCATATAGTATATGATGCTGCTGAACTGGAGGAGGCTATAGAAGATTTGGGCTATCCTATTGTAACAAAACCACTTGATGGGAACCAGGGTAAGGGTGCCAGCATCAACATACACAACTGGAAAGATGCGCTGAAAGGACTTGCCGAAGCAAAGTGCTTTTCGCAGGCAGTGATGGTAGAGCAGTTTATACAGGGCGATGATTACCGCATGTTGGTGATAGACGGCAAGTTTATAGCAGCAGCCAAACGCACACCCGCCATGGTGGTTGGCGACGGAAAATCTACTATCAGGCAGCTGGTGAACACCGTGAACAAAGACCCGCGCCGGGGTGTGGGGCACGAGAAAGCGCTGACGCACATCAAGGTTGATAAAATAACCAGGGGAATTTTGCGTGAAAAAGGGCTTACACTGCAGTCGGTGCTACCGGCAGGAAAAAGTTTGTATCTCAAAAATACCGCTAATTTAAGTACAGGCGGTACCGCGACAGACGTAACGGATATGGTGCACCCTTACAACGTGCTGATGGCGGAGCGGATTGCGGGGATCATTGGGCTGGATATATGCGGCATTGATGTGATGACCTCTGACATTGCCATACCGCTTCCGGAAACAAGAGGTGCCGTGATTGAGGTAAACGCTGCTCCCGGTTTGCGTATGCACATCTCCCCTACCGAAGGCTTACCCCGCAACGTGGCAGACCCTATTATCAACATGTTGTTCCCTTACGAATGCCCTTCCCGCATTCCTATTGTGGCGGTAACAGGCACAAACGGAAAAACAACTACTACCCGCCTGCTGGCGCACATGCTTAAGTTTAAAGGCTATAAAGTGGGTTATACTACCACAGACGGCATCTATATACAAGACAGAAAAATAATAAAGGGCGATACCACCGGTTCCTTCAGCAGCGAGTTTGTGCTGAAAGACCCGACAGTGAACTATGCTGTGCTGGAGTGTGCGCGGGGCGGTTTGCTGCGCTCCGGCCTTGCTTTCACGCAGTGCGACATCGGGATTGTAACGAATGTATCGGAAGATCACCTAGGGTTGGGTGACATCAATACGGTGCAGGATATGGCCAATGTAAAAGGCGTTATACCTAAAACAGTTTGCCAAGAGGGGTATGCTGTCCTGAATGCCGACGATGATTTGGTTTACAACATGGCCGCCGGCTTGCGCTGCAAAATAGCTTTGTTCAGCATGGATGAAGATAACTTCCGCATCAAGGAACACATTTCCAAAGGTGGACTGGCGGCTGTTTTTGAAGACGGCTATATCTCCATTTTCAAAAACACTTATAAAATTAGGGTAGACAGGGTTGCCGATGTACCGCTTACGTTTGGAGGCAAAGCCCGGTTCAATATCCAAAACGTACTGGCTGCCACGCTGGCAGGGTATGTTTCCCATCTCGAAATAAGTGAGATAAAGACGGCGCTGCGCACCTTTATACCATCACCAGAAACCACGCCAGGGCGCATGAACATGTTTAAGTTGCCTAAGTGTGATGTCCTCATAGATTATGCTCACAACGCAGCAGGTATGCAGGCTATCAGCGAATTTATCCGCAACATGGACGGCCATCCGAAGATTGGAATCATTGCGGGCATCGGTGACCGGCGAGACGAAGATACCCGCGATTTAGGCAGAGTGGCCGCCTCCGTGTTTGACGATATCATCATCAGGCAGGACTCTGATTTGCGGGGCCGCGATGGCAAAGAAATAAACAATTTGGTGAAAGAGGGAATCTTCTCTGTGAAGCCAGAACTGGAACCAAAGGAAATAAACCAGGAGACGCGGGCGCTGGCCTATGCCCTGGAGTATGCCCCGGAGGGTGCTTTCATAACCCTTTTTGCTGAGAACATACCCGAGGCAGTTAAAATGGTAGAGAGCTTCCGGATTATACAGCACCGCAAACAGGAAACCGCCAGCTGAGTTAGGTAGTATGGAGCCAAAGCAGCTGATATAATATAAACAATACGGCTGCTTTGGCTGTAAACTTATGTAGAAACACATAAGTAACACAACCCTATCTATGGAAGTATACAAAGAACTTAATAAACAGTTTATAAATGGAGAATGGACGGATGGCACAGAGGGCCACACAGTAGAGAACCTGAACCCCTATGATGAATCTGTCATCAACACATTTAAGGGAGCCAGTACAGATGATGTAGACAGAGCATTCGACTCCGCTAAAGAAGCCTCTAAAACATGGAGCGTCACTCCCCCGACTGAAAGGCAAAAGGTACTGCTGAAAGCAGCGAATCTTTTACAGGAGCGCAAACAAGAGATAATGGACTGGCTGACAAAAGAGGTTGGCGGTACGTACCAGAAGGCAGAAGTAGAATTCATGCAGACGTACCAGATGCTGATCGAGTCTTCCTCCTTCCCGATGTGGATGCACGGGTATACCATTCCTTCAATGACGCCGGGCAAGCAGAGCCTCGTCTTCAGGAAAGCGTTGGGAGTTGTGGCCATGATTAGCCCCTGGAATTTTCCGCTGTACCTTTCCATGCGCACGGTTGCTCCTGCTTTAGCTGTAGGAAATACAGTTGTGATGAAGCCAGCCTCGCAGTCTCCGGTAACTGGGGGAACTTTGATTGCCAAACTTTTTGAAGAAGCAGGTGTGACTAAGGGAGTTGTCAGTGTCGTGGTGGGTAAGTCCAGCATTATCGGTGACCACTTTACAGGGCATCCGGCCTCCAGCCTTATTTCCTTTACAGGTTCTACTCCGGTGGGCAAAGGTATAGGACGTATTGGAGGAGAAGGCTTAAAGAAGCTTGCGCTGGAGTTAGGAGGTAACAACCCACTTGTTATACTGGAAGATGCTGACATTGGTAATGCCGTAGATGCCGCCATTTTTGGCAGATACATGCACCAGGGGCAGATCTGTATGTCCACGAACCGGATAATTGTTCATGAAAAGGTCTATGAAGAGTTCAGGGACCGGTTTGTCCAAAGAGCGAAGGCCTTGCCCTATGGTGACCCTACCGATAAGGAAACGGTTATAGGCCCTTTGATAGACAACAAGTCTGTGAAGCGCGTGCTGGACTTAATAGACAGAGCCGTAAAGGCTGGTGCGAAAATAGAAACAGGCGGTAAGGCAGAAGGCAACGTGGTTCAACCGACGGTACTAATCGGTGTAACAGAAGAAAACCCTGTGTTTCAAGAAGAGATCTTTGGACCGGTTGTAGGCCTCACCACTTTCAAGGACGATCAGGAAGGTATAAGACTGGCAAACGCCACACAGTATGGCCTGAGCTCTGCACTGCATACCAAAGACCTGCAGAAAGGTATACGGCTTGCAAAACAGATAGAAGCAGGTATGGTGCACATCAACGACCAGTCTGTAAACGACGAAATGAATACCCCGTTTGGAGGAGAAAAGGATTCTGGCGTGGGACGCTTCGGTGGCCAGTGGATTCTGGAAGAGCTTACTACACTGCAATGGATCAGCTACCAGGATGAATACAGAGACTATCCAATATAAGGAGGTATAGTATAAAACAAGTGCGGCCTGTTCAGAGTGTTGAACAGGCCGCACTTGTTTTATTTCCTTGGAAACTACTACCTCTTTCGGACAGGCAGAATTACACAACTGCTTTATGCGATATCGTTTCCTCCACCGGTATATTCACTTGTTTGTTACCTACTATAAAGCGGTTACCGGTGTCGTAGGTGAAGTAGCTCCAGAGCCAGTTAACGGATACAACCAGACGATTCCGGAAACCAACGACAGAGATAAGGTGAAT
Source organism: Pontibacter toksunensis (assembly GCF_042686245.1). Classification (NCBI taxonomy): domain Bacteria; kingdom Pseudomonadati; phylum Bacteroidota; class Cytophagia; order Cytophagales; family Hymenobacteraceae; genus Pontibacter; species Pontibacter toksunensis. The sequence goes on from NZ_JBHUOX010000002.1 coordinate 100,049, forward strand.
AAACATCCAGATTAACCAGGCAATGAAACCCTGCGTTTTATACTCCTTCTTGAAAATCTTCAGATCAGCCACGGCACGGTTTCTTCCTACAGTTGCCATAGAGCCTTGGTCGTTGTAGTTAAAGGCCTCCAATGGTTTACCAGCCAGCATGTTGCAGATGTTTTTTCCCAGCTGTTCGCCCTGCTGCATGGCAGGCTGGGCCAGCATAGGGTGCCCAAGAGGATACTCTTCTGTTACCATAGCGGCAACATCGCCAAGCGCAAAGATGTTGTCATAGCCAGATACGAGGTTATGAACATCTACCAGCAGCCGGTTTCCTTTCAGTATGCTCTCAGGCCTGAGGCCGCGAATAGGCGAGCCCGAAACGCCTGCCGCCCAAATCACAGTGCGCGAAACCATTGTCTCCCCGGAATCCAGGTACACGGTGTACCCGTCATAGGACTTCACGCGGCGGTTCAGCCATACTTTTACCCCGAAATCTTCCAGGTACTTGAGTGCTTTCTGCGAGGCCTCCTCTGACATACCTTTCAGTAAAGCTGGCCCGCTCTGCACCAGGTGTATGTCCATTTCACAAAAATCGAGTTCTTTATAATCTTTCGGGAACACATGCTTCCGTAATTCACTTAGTGCGCCTGCCAACTCCACTCCTGTCGGGCCACCACCCACAATCACGTAGTCCATCAGGCTGTTTATCTGCTCCTCATCATCCACCTGCAGTGCCTTTTCGAAGTTCTGCAAAATGGTATTGCGCAGTGTTACCGCATCATCCAGGCTCTTCATAGAAATGGTTTTCTCCTCCATCTCCTTATCTCCGAAAAAGTTAGAGGTAGCACCAGTGGCCAGCACCAGGTAGTCGTATTCAATGAGGCCAATAGAGGTTTCTACCAATCGGTTTGCTGTGTCTATCTGCTCTACATCGGCTAACCGGAAGTAAAAGTTTTTCTGGTCATTGAATATTTTCCGGAAAGGGTGAATAATGGAATCGGCCTCTACACCAGCCGTAGCCACTTGGTAAAGTAGCGGCTGAAAGGTGTGATAATTTTCCCTGTCTACCAACACCACCTGCACATCAGCGTCCCGCAGGGACTTTGCCAGCTCGATGCCTGCAAAGCCTCCTCCAATGATGAGGACACGTGGTTTACCTAGATGTTCTATTCTTGTATGGTTTGACATTTTAAGCTGTGTTTAAACCGACTCACAAGGCTGTGGAGTGAGCATAGTATAGTTTTGTATAAAACGAATGAGAGCCGCGACTGAACAGACACTACACATTACCTCCCGCTCATTTATAATTCTACGAATTACGGCTGCTGCTGTTATAAAGAAAGGGTATACGGAGGCAGGAGAAGACTGGTACAGCTAAGGAGGAATCCTTAAGGATGAGACAACATATAACTATTCCGTATTGCACTTTTAAGCAATGAAAGACGACAGCTATATACTTGCGCAGGTACTGCACAATCTTATAGCTGTCGTAGTAATTTATAAAAGAAGGCTTAATATAAGATTTGTAACAGGCTAAAGAAACGGCCTCCCCGTAGCCATCACCTGTATTAGATTCGTGTGTCCAGGTTTTTCCCTAAATCCTGTACCTTTTTCATAAAGGTTTCGATTGTTTCATCTGAGTAAGTACCATAGGCATCAGATATGGTTCCTTTGGCACCGGACGTTGTTTCTAAAACGTATAGGATAGCCATATCATCAGGATTACTTTCTCCTTCAAAACGGTAGAAGTTTACAATACGCACCTCATCAGGACCAAACTTCTGCTTATCATCCATGGTACTTAGCATACCTTCCTCTGTTACTTTAAAATCAAGCTTTACCCCTTCCTTCCGGAGTTGGGCAAGCACAGTGATGAGAGGTGTTAATTCAGCTTTATTCTCCATATTTATATGTATCAAGTCAATTCAAGTTATAAACCTATACGAGGAAAAAGCGCAAGGATTCAGGTTAGTAACTAATAAATGCTAAAGAAGATAAGGTGAACTTCATAAACAGCAAATTGATATAATATAGGAACATCTCTGAAGCGAATTGAGAAGCTGGCCCTATCAAAATAAATAACTAACTATCTTTTTGTTAGCTCCTCCACAATTCTTTCACAGAGTTCATGTGTGGCTAGGGCATCTTTAGCTGAAAAGCGTGGAGAAGTGCCTGTTTCCACAGTTTGCAGGAAGTCAGCTACAATCTGCTCAAATCCCCGCTTGTACAGTGTAGGCTCCCAATCACTGGCACCCAACTGTATTTTCTCTCTGCCCTGCAGCACCATGACATCCGATACATTATAGGCCACTCTTTTTTCAGTGGAGTTCATTACTTCCACTTTCTCTTCATTGGTGCCGCTGTCGCGGTTCATGATACCAATGGCGGTGGCACCACTGGCAGAGAAAAGCTGTATGGTTACATGGTGCAGCAGCCCCTGCTCTATTCTGCCATTTACAACAAGCTGCTCCACTGTGTAAGGAAAGAGGTAACGCAACGTATCTACCACATGGATAAAATCGTCGAAAATAAAGGTGCGCACATCGGCAGGTTGGTTCAACCTGTTCTTCTGCATGATAACCACATTTGGTTCTGCCAACTCTTTCAGCTTCTGATAGGCCGGTGCATACCGCCTGTTAAAGCCAGTCATCAGAATCAAGCCTTTGCTTTTTGCCAGATCTACTAAAGCCCTTGATGAGGCGTAACTGTAAGTGATAGGCTTGTCAACATAGACATCTATGTTGTGTTGCAGGAGCTGCTCTACCAGTTCAGCGTGTACTTCGGTGGCCCCATGCACAAAGGCGCCCTTTATGCCGCTGTTCAGCAGCGAGTCCAGGCTCGGGTGAAGGTGCTTGTATCGGTATTGCTGCCCGATGCGCGCAAGTTTATCCTGATCTCTGGTGTATAGGTGCAGTTCTACCTCAGGCCGGCTACTCATAACAGGCAGGTACGCTTTCTGCGCAATGTCACCCAAACCTATCATTCCTATTTTCAACATGTCTTGTTCATTATTGGTTGTTGATGTTCTGCTTTTCCTGTTCTTTCTCCTCTCTTGCTACATGTGGAGGCATACGTAATAAAATAAAACAAGCCGAAGATACTGTATCTCCGGCTTGTTTTTGCCTGAAACATAGCAGGCCTTATTACTTTAGAAAAGCTATTTTAAAATAAAACCAGAAACTGGTTTTACCTGCAACCTTGCTGCTGAAGAAATCTGACCTGATATGAGATCTTTAAGCTTTTTCTTACCAGTCCACTTCCTCAAATCCAGTCGCTGCACCGCATCAGACCTATTCAATACGACCCAGACTGTTTCGCCATTATAGGTTCTGCTGAATACCACCAGCTTTTTAGCCGGATCTTGGTATACAAATTTGGCATCTCCCTTCTGTAAGGCTGGTTCGCTGTTCCTCACTTCTGCCAGGTTCTGATAATAGGCAAACAGTTCTTTATTGAAGTTGTTTTCATCGGGCTTACGCTCTTTCCCAAACGGATGGTGTGTTTCCGGCTCGTAAGTCATGTCTGCCCATACCATTGGTTTACGGTCATCGGGGTCGTCCGGCCCCCACATACCTGATTCGGTTCCATAATAGATCATGGGCGCTCCTTTCCAGGTAAACTGGAACAAAGCCACCAGTCTTTGGATCTGACGCTCCTGCTCATTAGGTTTTCGCACCTCAAAGCCGTCTCGTGGATGCCCCTCCCGGTCATACTCCTTCCCCGGATTTACAATGATGGAAGCCAGCCTTGCGGCATCATGACTATCCATCAGGTTCTGCAGCACATGCCCTGCTCCCTCCGGGTAGTCTTCCTCTATTTGTTTCAGCCTGCGGGCAAATTCTTTTGTATCTATGCGGTCATCAATCAAGAAATCCTTGGCAGCATAGGCAAAACGATAATTCATAACAGAGGTGAACATGTCGGCGGAAATAAATTCTTTGGCCTTCTCTGTCCATATTTCAGCCACGGTGATGGCCTTTGGGTTGATTTCACGCACCAAGGCATGCCATTCTTTCCACCATTCCTTTCCTACTTCCTCGGCCACATCCAGGCGCCAGCCGTCTATGCCATCTGCGGGATTGCCATCGCCATTTGGATCCATCCACCGGCGGGTCACAGCAATTATGTGCTCCCGTATTGGCTTCACCAAGTTTTCATTTTCCTCTCGAAAGACTGGCAAACTTTTATGCCCCCACCAGCCTTCGTAATCAAATTCGTTCTTGTCCTTTGTTGCGGGATTATCAAAAGAATTAACTTCATACCAATTCTTGTAAGGCGACTGCTCCTGGTTTTTCACCACATCCTGGAAAGCCCAGAACTCTGTTCCGGTGTGGTTCCAGACACCATCAATTACAACCTTTATGTCACGGCTATGCGCTTCTTGGATCAGTTTTAGGAAAAGAGAGTCTGCCGAAGTCCATTTCCAAGTTGTGGGATCACCAGGATTTTCAGCGGCAAAGAGCGCAACGTCACCTTCTGGATCTGGTCCAAAATTGCGGTCGATGTGGTGATAGTAGGAGGCATCATATTTGTGCATCGACTGCGCATCAAAAACGGGATTAAAGTAGATGGCTCCTACGCCGAGTTCTTTCAGGTAATCAAGTTTGTCTATGACTCCCTGTAAGTCTCCTCCATAGCGCCTCGTTGTTGTACTGGCATAGAAGTCATCAGACTGGTCGGCCTCCCACGTGTCTGTCTTATACCAATCCTGTGTCCATGAAGACGGGTGCCAGCCTTCCGGTCCGCGAGCCCGCTCCCGGTTTGGTTGGTTCGTAGTGTCACCATCCCTGAACCGTTCCGGAAAAATCTGATACCACACTACTCCCTTCGCCCAATCAGGTGCTTTGTATGCAGTGTTGTTCTTATCCGTTACTGTTCTGACTCCTTGTGCAAAAAGGAATGAGGGTAAAAAGGTGAATACAAGGATTACTACTCTTTTCATTTGCCGGGTAATCATACCGTTTCGAATCAAATTTTCTAAAGTACCTGGGTTATCTATGCAGATTATCCTCTTGCTTGATAAAAGCAGTTTTTCATCTTAAAATGAACTGGCTCAGAAAAAACTTCTTCATCACCTCTTCACCACTGGTTAAAAGGATAAAATCACAGCATCAGAAGGACCAACTTTAATTGGAATAGCATCGCCAACATTCTTTACCTCAAAGGTCTCCTGGGTGAGTTCGTTCTTGAATGACATAGAATTGCCACCGCTTATACCGATAGCTACTTTTACATCCTTTGGCAACTTAATTTCAGTTTCTAAAGTCTGCTCACGGTCAAAGTTGGCAACCACCAGCACCCGATTGTCACCTGCATAGCGTAGGTAAGCGTACTGCTTCTGGTTGAAGCCTTTCTGGTTGTTCAGCTCATAAAACTTTCCGTTTCGGATAGCCTCATTCTCTTTGCTGAAGTTTAACAAGGTCTGGTAGAAAGAACGGAGTTTTTTCTGATCATCGCTGAGCTTTCCGCCGTCAAACCTGCCGTTATTCATCCATTTCTGGTGCTCGGGTACACCCCAGTAATCAAATATGGACGTGCGGTTATCCTCGCCACCGAAACCTTCTACTCCCTTGCCGGGCTCTCCTACTTCCTGTCCAAAGTAGATCATCACCGGTCCGGAAGCTAGTGTAGCCGTCAGGACCATGGCCGGTTTTGCCAGCCACGGGTCTTGAGCAAATCCAGCTGAGGCAATCCGTTCTTCATCATGGTTTTCCAGGAATCGCAACATTCTAGAAGAGAAGCCGCGGCTATCTTTACTCCATACATCTGTAATACCTTTTACATTGGCATTCGGCTCATCACGGATGAGGCGCTTCAGGCCATCATATAAACCTACCTTGTCATATAAGAAGTCGAACTTTCCAACAGTCAGGTACTGCTCGTATACTTTGGGATCATAGGCTTCTGCAATGAAAATTAAGTCGGGCTTTACTTCTTTTACCTGCGGTATAACCCAGCTCCAGAATTCAACTGGTACCATTTCGGCAACATCACAACGGAATCCATCCACATCTTTGCTGGCCCAAAACCTCAGGATATCCCGCATTTTGATCCACACCGGCGGAATCGGTTCAAAGTAAGTCTTTTTACCGTTCTGGTAGTCCACTCCGTAGTTAAGCTTAATGGTTTCGTACCAGTCGTCTATGCCAGGCTTGGCTGAGAATATATTGTTACCAGTGGCCTTTGGCGGATTTTCATCGAACTTTCCGTCTTTCAGAGGGTGGCGAAAGGACTCGCCCCCGGCGTTTGTACCTGCTGGCACCACAAATGAAGTACCGGGAAGGTAATAAAAGTCGTTTTTTGGGTCGTAGGCCTTTGTCTTATCATCGTCCTCTCCAAAACCTTTTACACCTGCTGGTTTGGCATCTGAGACATACGTTCTGGCAACATGGTTGGGTATAAAGTCAATGATTACCTTCAGGTCATGTTCGTGGGTTCGCTCCACCAAATCCTCAAATTCCTCCATACGGTTCTCCACATTTTCTGCCAGGTCCGGGTCCACATCATAATAATCTTTCACCGCATATGGCGATCCGGCACGTCCTTTCACCACATCGGGATCATCGAGTGTAATACCGTATGCAGTAAGATCCGTCATCGTTGCATGCTCCAGCACTCCGGTATACCATACATGCGTAACCCCTAGCTTTTTCAGTTCCTCCATGGCTTCCTCTGTGACATCGTTGAACTTACCAGTACCGTTCTCCTCTTTCGAGCCATATGTTTTGTTTGTGCTGTTCTTGTTGCCAAACAGGCGCACCACCATCTGGTATATAATTATTTTGTTATCCTTTACTTCTTCCTCCGTGGTGTTGCTCAGTTTCGGGCTGTTACTGGTAGAAGGCACAGTCGTACACGCGTTACCTAAAAGCATGGTCAATATGGTTAGATATATTGTTCTTCTTGATTTGGTTCTCATAACAGGTTTCTGCATGTCTCGTTAACCGAGAACATTTTTTTCTATGATTTTTTTCCAGAAAGGTAACTTTCCGGGCTAAGCTGGCTGCGACAGGTGTGCTTGACGAAACGCTACGTTTCCAATAAGTGGCAGTAGCTGTTCTTTCTCCGATTTAGCTTGACAGACCTTCTATTAACTCAGACCACATACTACTTTTGACTTAGGCATCAGCTTATAAATTGCTATTGCACCTTTCCCCATTTACTGCATCTCATGGTATGGCAGGAACAGAAAAGCACTTACGCTTTCTGACTGTAGGTGCGATTACTGTATCAACCTAATAGCTGATAAAGACAGAACCCGGCGTCATGGCCGGGTTCTGTCTTTATAGTTTTGGATCCGCTATTCTTGACTAATGAACAGGTAATTACCAGTTAAGTCGTTGAAGATAATCTTATAAGTCCCGGCTGGAATCTTAATGTTTTCATTTCCTGTCGTGTTGAACAGCTTGTCTTCGGTACCTGCTGGAGCACCCCAGTTTACAGACCAGTCCGGGGCAATTCTAAACTTCAACTCCGCATCTTCTTCAAATGTATGCTCTAAAGTCCAGTAATGAGGATTGAAAGCAGATTTTTCCATCGGTATGATTCCACCCCAACCATTGAAGGAGCCGATGATACCGATAGAGGCGTAGGTGGCTTTACTGCTAGCATCATAGGGAACTACTGTAAAAGTGTTGTTACGCAGATTCACCGTCACCGTATAATATCCTTCGGAAGGGATCACTATATTAGCAGGATCAGGATCACCTTCTGTTTCCCGGAAAGTTAAAACACCGTTTTCACCATTTCCCCAACTAGGGGCCCAGCTACCGCGCTGACCTAGAATCTTAAATTGGTCCGCTTTAAACTTGCCGGTGTAGGTAAACATAAATAAGTTGCTTGGGTCACGCAGCATGGCAATGGCCTTTGTGTTATCCCAGCCTGCATCAGTAGCAGCACCAATCAAATATAAAGTTTTATACGGAGGTTCAGTAAGGTAAGGTGTTAACGATAAAGTTACTGAGTTTGTTAATACCGGTGTCACGTTAGGAGAAACAGAGGCGCGTATACGCATGTCCAGCTCGTTCGGCTCGAAAGCCCTTATGTCAAGCTTATTCACCAAAGTGTTCAATTGAGCAACAGTGAAGGTTTTCTCATTATTATTTCCCAAATCCGCTGTGACAGGAGCAGCGAAATCATTCCCCTTCATGTCTACCTCAAGCACATAGTTTACCGCTGCATCGAAGCCAAAATCGGCTTCGTTCCACGATAGAGTCAGAGCGTCGTTAGCCGCATCCTCCTCCAGTAACACCATATTGGTAGTAGAGGCTGTGAGAACAGGTGCTGTGCCAACCCTTAAGGTAACACGTTCCTCATCTTTCTCACAGGAAATAAGGGCAAAGGAACATAGGGTGAGTATAAATACTCTGTTTATCCAAGTCTTCATATACAAAATTTTAAATTTAGTGGATAAACAGGCAAGCAGTGCGTAAACTGCTTGCCTGTTTTAATTACCTGTAATTCGGGTTCTGCACCAGGTTAGGGTTGGCAATAACATCTACTGAAGGTATTGGGTACAGTACGCGGAAATCCTGCACAGCCCTTCCTTCCATTACACCACCTTTCCATGGCCACAGGTACTCACCGCCTGTAAATAACCCGTAACGGATCAGGTCAGTTCTGCGGTGTGCTTCCCAGTATAATTCCCTGGCTCTCTCATCCAGTATGAAAGGTAAAGTCAGCTGGCTTTGCGTGATATTTCCATCCGGCCCGTCATAAGCCCGCTCGCGTAGCTGGTTCACGAGTTGCACCGCAGTAGCCAGGTCGCCACCGCTTCCGCCACGCAATACCGCCTCTGCATACATCAGGTACACATCAGCCAAACGGAACATTGGGTAGTCTGTGTCAGGAAAAGCTCCGGTAGAATGAGAACCAAGCTGACCGGCAGAAGTAATGTTTCGGTATTTGGTTATGGCAAAGCCTTCTGTGAACGGGCTGATGTCATCTATCACCAGATCATGACCTTCTGTGTGGAAGATCGCACGCTCATCTATAGTGCCTGTAACGTCCGGGAATTTCTCTACCAGCGCTTCAGTAGTACGCAAGCCAGCCCAACCTCCCTCTATACCAAACCTGGACCTAAGGTTGTTCATGCTAGGACCAAAAGGAGCATGTGTCAGGTACGTCATACCACCGTAAGTCTGCGTCCTTAAACCATCAAACACAATTGGAAATATTATTCCGCTTGCTGTGTTGTTGTCTGCCAGGAACAGGTGCTGGTACTCATCCTCCAGCATGAAGCCGGCATCAATAACTTTCTTCGCATATGTTACAGCATCTGTATAGCGAGCATTGCCGGTATATACCTCTGCATTCAGGTACAGCTTGGTAAGCAGTGTCCAGGCAGCTGCCTGGTCGGCTCTTCCATACTCGTTCTGCCCTGCGGCCACCAATTCGTCTTCAATAGCAAGCAACTCAGACTCTACGTAATTAAAAAGATCTTCCCTTGAAATAGGTTCAGGGAAAAAGGCACCTACCATGTCCTCTTCCGTTACAAAAGGCACACCACCTCCAAACAAATCCATTGCATGCCAGTAACTAAGGGCTCTGAGAAAGCGGGCTTCCGCACGGAATTCTCTGGCTGTTTCTGCCTGTGCACCTGAAATGCCACGGCTGCTTAATTTATCGTCTGTCGTTTCGCGGATGAACTCGTTTGTGAGCGATACCTGATAGTAGATGCGGCTAAACATGGCGGTCACAAACTGATTGTTCGGTGTCCAGTCCATCTCATGCAGGTCAGGTAAGCCCGCGTCACCCCATCCAATCACTGCCTCGTCAGTTGGGAGTTCTTGTAACTGCCAGTACTGGCGCAGGTAACTGGAGAAACCCTCGTCACCTCCGGTAATATCCGGGTTACCAGCAGGTCCTTGCTGGCCCGTTACTGCATAGCCGGAGTAGAGTTTTGCCAGCACATTCTTATAGTTGGCAAAATCCTGGTATACCGTAGCCGAGGTTATCTCATTTGGCGGCACCTGGTCTAGGTCGTCATGACAGGAAGCTACCGAAAACGCAACTATACCGGCCAACAGGATATTTTTAAAATATTTAGTCTTCATCTTTTCTTGTATTTGATTATAAATCAATGTTCACTCCTAATGAGAATATCCTTGGTCTTGGGTAGAAGCTGTTGTCTATACCGCTTGTTACTTCAGGGTCTAAGCCAGAGTATTTCGTGATAACAAACAGGTTTTGACCAGTGGCCGCCACACGAAGATTTGCCTTCTCGTTGAAAATTCTGCCAAAGTTGTAGCCAACGTTAATGTTGTCCAGGCGCAGGAACGATGCATTCTCGATGAAATAGTCAGAGAACAGGCGCTCGGATTCTTCACTTACAAAATTTGTCTCCAGGATGCTACTCGGAACAGTGAGCAAATAACCTGGCCAGTCCACATTGTTATAGAAGGCATTTGCGTTGATGTTGTTGTACACGTAATTGCCGATGGAGCCGCGGAACACAAATCCAAAGTTCCAGTTCTTGTAGCTCAGCTGTGATGTAAAGCCAAGGAACACATCTGGGTCCGGGCTCTGGTAACGGTAGAAGTCCTGGTCTGTGAACGAACCGTCTGCGTTGCGGTCGACGTACAGGCGCTCAATTGGAGAGCCATCCTCGTTGTACACCTGCTGATACACATAAAAAGTGTTTCGTGGAAACCCAACAGAGTTAATCTGGATAGTGTTACCCACACCACCGCCAATACCACCAACTTGCAAACCAACAAAAGAAGGATCTTCTCTATTGTTCAACTTAGTAATCTCATTCTGGTTATAGGTGGCGTTAAAGCCTAAATCCCAGGTAACATCGTTTGTGCTGATCGCTGTATAACTCAGGATAGCTTCAACACCCCTGTTTTCGAGGCTACCCACATTCGTAAACAAACGGTTTGTGAGATTTGCTCCAGCTGGAACAGGAATAATAGATAACAAGTCTTCTGTGCGCTTGAAGTAATAGTCTATGCTACCTGAAAGTTTGTTGTTCAGTATACCGAAGTCAACCCCGATATTATAAGTGGCAGTTTCCTCCCATTTGATGTCAGTATCGTAACCTGCAGGGCGTAAAGTAGAATAGAACTGATCTCCAAATTGGTAGCTGGCCTCATTGTTACTGTAGGCATAGCGTGGAAGGTATGGGTAGAAAGAACCTATATCCTGCTGTCCTGTAAGACCATAACCTAATCTTAACTTTAGATCAGAGATAGCCTCAACACCCTGCATAAAAGGTTCATCCGCTATTCTCCAGGCCAGTGCCAAGGCTGGGAACGTACCCCAACGCTGTTCCGGGCTGAAACGGGATGACCCGTCTCTACGGAGTGTAGCTGTTAACAGGTACTTTTCTCTGAACGTATAGTTCAGTCTTCCGAAGTAAGAAATCAGCACGTTGGTGTCTTCACCTGGTATTCCTGCTTGTGTGATAACAGTACCTTCTGTGTTTAATGTTGGGAAGGTAGGATTCTCATAATGAAACTTCTGATAAGAATAACCCGCTGTTAAGTCTACGCGGCTCTTGATAGCAGCATAATCCTGTGTATAATTCAGGTAGAAGTCGAGCAGTTGGTTTGTTTTGGTCTGCTCATAATGCGAAATGCTACCTTTCTGTGTAAATACTGAACCCAAAGTGGCAGGAAGTATAATATCCCCCTCGCCCTCTGACACATCGTAGCCCAGGTTCAGGTTAGCCCGCAGGGCAGGTAAAAAAGGAAGCTTGTAATCCAGCTGCAGGTTACCCATGCTTCTTTTTACATCGCTTGTATTACTTGTCTGCTCTAGGATGCTCAGTGGGTTACGTGGGGCCAGCGTGTTGATAATACCATTCGCGTCCACCCACTCAAAATAGCCACCGAACTGGTTATCTGCATACACAGGCTGCGTAGGGTCGAAGTACACGGCAGTACCAACAGCCCCTTCGTCAGCAAAGCGCTGCTCTGCCTTGATGCCTCTCACATTCAAGTTTACTTTCAGATGATCATCCAGGAAAGTCGGGTTCAGGGACAATGCAGCAGATGCTCTCTCCAGGTTAGAAGTGAGGAGCACGCCGTCCTGGTCTAAGTACCCAACAGAAACGCGGTAAGGTATGGACTTGATGCTTCCGCTTACGCTCAGGTTATTATCAAAACTCCAGGCATTGCGGTATATCAATTCTTGCCAGTTTGTGTTCGCGTCACCTAACAAGTCTCTGTTTGCCGGTGCTGCATACTGGTTTACTACAGCCCTGTACTCATCGCCCGTCAGTACGTCTATGGTATTAGGATTATAGGACAGGGAGGCAAGTGAGCTAAAATTCACACGGATTTTCTCGCCTGCTTTCCCTTTTTTGGTCGTGATGATGATAACACCGTTCGAGGCACGGGAGCCATATATAGCCGTTGCCGATGCGTCTCTCAGAATGTTAAATGACTCAATGTCATTCGGATTGATAAGGGCCAATGGGTTAGCTGTACCCGCTATACCCTGGTTATCTACCGGAACACCATCTATTACAATAAGTGGATCGTTACTGGCACTCAGGGAAGAACCACCACGGATTCTTATCTGGCTACCAGCACCAGGTGCACCGCTGTTTGAGGTAATTTGTACACCAGCCACTTTACCAGCTATCAGTTGCTCCGGTGTCTGTATGTTTCCTTTCTGGAATTCCTCTTCTGATATAGCCGTTACAGTACCGGTCAGGTCGCTCTTCTTCTGTGTACCGTATCCGATTACCACAACCTCCTCCAGCGCTTCAGCATCCTCTTGCAGCGTCACGTTAAACACTGACTGGTTTCCCACCGGCACTTCCTGTGTCGTGTAGCCAATGTAGGAGAACACAAGGGTGGCACCTGTAGAAGGCACTGCAAGGGAAAAGCCACCGTCCACTCCTGTTGCTGTTCCGCGAGTGGTTCCTTTCACTACAACAGTTACACCTGGTAAGCCAACGCCGGATGGATCCGTTACTTTTCCTGTCACCGTCACGTCGCCCTGCACAGGCCCGTTTTCAACATCCTTACGAACTGGCGCAAAGCTTTCAGCGGTAGCAGCAGGTTTCGAAGCAGCTTTCTGGATGATGTACACGTTGTTTACCTTTTTGTAGCTCAGCCCTGCCGGGGGCAGAACTCTCATCAAAAGCGCATCAGCATCGTTTTCTCCCTCCAGGGAGACTGGCACGCTCAACATTCTGTTTTGTGCTACATCCGCCTTAAAAGAAAACTGGATGCCAAACTTGCTTCGCAGGTCCGTCAGAACCTCGTTAACAGTTCTGCTAATGATGTTCGGTTTATTTCTGTTATAGTTAGCCGCAAGCTCCAACTGCACATCTGAATTGTTCAGAGTTTGCGCAGTTCCTGGTAAACAGAGGCAGCATAACGCAGTGGACAGGCTAAAGGCCTTAATCCGCCTTGTGTATTTATTTTGCATAGAACTTATTGATTTGTAAGACTTATTTTTATTTCCTGATTCTCCTTTGTAATCCTTACACCCAATGTCTCAGACACAGTGGCCAGAATGTTTTCTAAACCCCTGTCGTCCAGTTGGGCCGTGAGTTTCATATCTGCCAGTCCCTCCTCCTTCAGCGTGACATTGTAGCCGTATACTTCCTCCACCATAGTGGCTATCTCCTGAAGGGAGGTGTTATCAAAAATGACCCTGTTGTCTTTCCAGGAGGTATAGAGCGCTGGCCGGACTTTTCTTCTGGTGATACCTGCTCTGCTTCCCACAATTTCCACCAATTCCCCCGGCACCATGACCAGCTGGTAATGCTCATTATCGTTCTCGTAGGCAAGCCGGACTTTACCTGACACTAAGACTATGCGGTTCCTGCTCTCCCTGCTGGAGACATCGAAGGCAGTTCCCAGCACTTCCACCCGTACGCCATCATTCGTTTGAACGACGAATTTCTGGTCATTTTCTTTATGCGTGACTTCGAAAAAAGCCTCTCCATCCAGCTGCACCATGCGGATATCGCTGCCAGACCACTTCTTGGAAAATGAAATTCCGGAATTCCCGTTCAGCACCACGACTGACTCATCCGGAAGCTGCACTGTTTTCTTTTCACCATAAGCTGTTCTGTACTCCACCATCTCCACCTGCAGCAAATTATATAGGAAGAGCGCTGACAACAGGAGCAGTATACTCACAGATGCGGCAACTGCTATCACCTGTTTTCTTTGCCAAAAGCCAGGTGAAGCCACTTTAGACCCGCCGGCACTTCGAGGGGCCTCTGATCTGATTTTACCGTTCAGCTGCCGCCATATCGTCTCCAACTCATACGCGTGCAGCTCATCCTCATCTTCTGACAGCAACAGTACTATTTGCCGGGCCTCTTCCACTAATTCGCGGTGGCAGGGGTTTTGATGTAGCCAGTTCTCCCAAAACAAGTAGTCTTCAGGAGTAGGCGCTTTCACCCATTGAATAAAATCTTCGTCTACGGCAAGGTCTGATGCGTTTTCGTACTGGTACTTCATTAAATCTGCGTCTCTGTTTAGCCAGGGCAATGCCCTATACCTGTAATAGACTTGCAGCACCAATACTATCCCTCTTCCTGCTAAGTTTTTTCCCTTCGTTTTATACGCTCATCTGCCGTCTGCAGAAGCTTCTTCTATTCTTATGAATGCCAGCTATTTACCCTAACTGTTCTCTTTTGAACATCAACACAGCAGCACTTTTTACCTGACTTTGATAACACGCATATAATCTACCATGGCCTGGTTTATCTCCCCATGCATGTTTTCGTTGGCTGGCTCAAACGTGAGAGAGATTTTATGGCTCCCTTTCTGCAGCGGCACTTCCACTGCATTTGTAAAGCCCCAGTTGCTCCACTCACCCGCGCCACGCTGTGGCATTACAATCGTACCGACATACTCACTCCCTTTTTTAAGGGTGCGGATGGCTGCTTTGTTTTCTGTGTTAATAGGACCATTGCCATTCGCAAAGCGGAAATCGATAGCATACACACCGTCTTCCGGCACAGTGACGTTTACCTGCACCTGCCTGTTCTGTTGCTTGTTAAGCTCCACAAAGCCGGTGCCTGAGTATTCCCGGTAAGGCAGGTTTGCTTTTGGAGCCGATTTCTCCAGCTCAAACACCAGCTTGTGCTTGTCACATACCACCATCACCGGTTCACTGCCAAAAGAGGGAACACCGTTTTCATCCACGGCTACCACCATATATTCTGCATAGCTGTCAGCATTCACTTGCAGGCTGGTGTTTGTCATTTTCTCCAGTTCTTCTCCGTTTTTCATTACCTGGTAGGCCACGGCTCCAGCCACAGCTGGCCAGGAAAGCTTGCCTGCTGCATACCTTACCGTCGGGGTTGCCGGTGAAACATAATCCTGCCTATGGTTCACCTCTCCTCCTACCTCGTTATTCGCCAGCTCTATTTTGATTGAGTGGTTACCTGAAAGCGAGGCAGGAATCTCTGGCTTGTCTAAGGCCTTTCCATCTAGGGTGATGGTCTTGATTTGGTTTCCATAGCCACTCAGTTCAAAGTTGAGCAAGGCGTTTCTATACTTCAGGTTGCTGAGTTTGTGGTTGCCTGCATAGGCCTTTGGCACAAAGGGCTTCAGTTCCAGCCTGTCTGCCTTCATGTCTATTCCGAAGAACACTCTGTAGACCATGGCAAGGTTTCCGGCCACACTCCACAGCTGCCTGTCAGAGTTGATCTGGGTGCCTGCGTAATCACCAGTGCTGGCGACAAAGTTTTCTTTGTTTGTAAGAAAAAGAGCAGCGGGACGATAGATGGCGCTGATGCTTTCTGTTAGTGCTTTTTCATTACCGGCTTTGGCCGCTGCCAGGCACCAGTAGGCCTGCACAAAAGGCCAGATGCCATTGTTGTGGTAGGGCGGAATGCCAGGTATCTGCGGGTATATACTTGGAATGCCATAGTCAGTAACAGGTGTGCTGGCCACTACTTTCCTGCTACGTTCTGCATCGGCCACGCCATACAGGACACTCAGCGCCTCCCCCAATGCTTCGGCGCGCGGCGAAAGGACCTTGTAGTTTCGGCCGTACAGGTACTGGCCATAGTAGCCTTTCTCCTCCTGCCACAACCGCTCATTCATACCGCTTTTTATTCGCTCCGCCACCTCCTTAAATTTGTCAGCTGCCGCTTTATCCTGCAGCAGGTCCGCCATTTGCGAGGCCACCAGGTTTGCCTGGTAGTGAACGCCATTGGTACCTAAGTTCTCTGACTCATAGATATCCGCAGGTTGCATCCACAGCGGGTATGTCTGTTCGCGCCAGTCCAGGAAAGACGACTCACCCCGCACTAACCCCGTCTCCTGATTATAGGCGTTCTTATAGTCATCTTCAAGCGAATTTTTAATTATCTGGTAGGTTTCACGCAGCCAAATTTCGTTTCCAGTTGCCTTGTATACTTCCCAGGCGGCCACTACCCAAATCATCCTGTCTGTGGAGACGGGGTAGGCTCCTCCTGTGCCGGTATCCTGTATAATGCGGCCGTTCTTCACTTTGCGCATCAGGCTGTTCATCGACACTTCAGGCTGTAGTTGGGCCATACCCAGTATGATACTGTAACTGATGTCGCGCGTCCAGACGCCAGCCCACTCCTTTCCGGTACGAAAGGTGCTATCAGCCTCAATGTCTTTCTGCATCTCCTCCAGCGCCAGGTTATAAAGCGCCTCCACCAGCGGGTAATCAGAAGCATACTGCGGGAAAGCGGAGATATCCTGAGACAGCTGCCACTGCGTATCGGTCTGCTTGCTGTCTTCCGGTGAGTTCAGCTGGAGTGTTGTCTCATATATACCGTCACCATCAGCATCTGTGAGCGCCATATCTTCTTTGCCGCCCAGGTTGTCGAAGTCCCAGCTCATTGGCGCAGTGTTTCCGGCAATGTAAATGCCTTTATAATCTTCTTTGTAGACTTTGTCACCGGTCTGGGTGGTGAAGTAGCCCTGTTTCTCAAATGCCTGCAATACCTGCCGCATGTCCAGGCGCACCTGCATCTCCATGTTAGGTGTCAGGTACATCCCATCCTGAACAGCTGTGGTATCTTTGTACTGCTGACCAAAAACGATAAGAGGCGTTTCACAGGTGCCATCGCTTGCTATGCAATTGAAGTGATGGTCAGTGCCGGAGACCATCTCGTTGTCACTGCCATTTATAGCGAACTTAAACGTGATTCGCGGGTTCTGGAATTCATTTGCCGGGCTCTTGTAGCTGGAGGTTATTTCTCTGGCTGAAACCACCCTTGCCACATGCTCCCCCTGCACCACACTGTCCGGGTAGAGCACATAAACCTCCGACTGCCAGATAGGAGTGGCCACAGCGTCGACAGTACTCTCCACCGGCTTCTGTGTCTGGCAGGCACCTATTGTCAGTAGCGTGAGGAGTAAGCTTGTCCGGAGATTGATTCTATTCATGTACATGAGGTTATTCCAATACTGATTGCCAGCATTACCTTCTGGCTTACAGGCCGCGCTCATCTTCTTTTCTGCAAGACAGATGAGCTTCTATAATTTCCCCAGCTAAAGGCCGCTACTTCGGAACCGACGCCAGGAGCAAATGTTAGTACTCACTTACAAATAAGCAGTACATCATAGGCAACATCAATTTATCTATTTAAAATGTAGAAAATACTGGCGCGCTCAATACATTAATATACTGTATATCAATATTTTAAGTATAAAATAACTAAAAAAAAGAGTAGGTATAATATAGACTAAAAAAAGCCGGAGGAGGAGCAAAAAGAGACAAAACAGGTGGCGCATCTTCCATATACCTGTTGTTACGACAACGTCCGAGGACTTAGTTCTTCACTTAAAAGGAGAACAAGCGCACAGAAACGGCTTACCTGGCCAGTTAAAATATATCGAAGAGCGGATAGGAAAGGATGATTAAAAAGCAGCCTTGATGTAAGAATCAGAAAGGTAAGAAAGTGCAGTTAAATGCAGCTTGTATGGGCATTACCCTATATATGCAGTGTTGATTTAGTAGAGACTAAAAAGGCTTAATTTCCATAATCTTCTTCTCGAACTCCTCGTTCGGAAGGATGGACTTATTTTTCACCTTTGTCTTGTAGTTATAAATGGTAGAAACAGAATACTCCAGGATACGGGCTATCTGCTCATGGTCATGTATACCGATGCGAATCAGTGCGAAAATCCGCAGCTCCACATTCAGGGAATCACGGTTCTTGCAAATGATTTTATCTTCTTCGTTGAAATAAGAATTAAAAACAGTTATAAAATCAGGGAACAGCTTCATGAATATCTTATCGAAGTCTGTGTACAGCGCCTCCCTCTCCTTTTTTAGGTTTACACTCTTCAGCACATGTGGTATTTCATCGTACTTCTTCGCCATCCATTTGGTGTCCACTGATTTTTTAAACTTCTCCAGTTTGTTTATGTACTCTGAGTGGACATTGAAGGCGTGGCCAATGTATTCTTCTTTAATAATGTTAGCCTCCAGCAGCTTGTCATTTATTTCCTGAAGCCGCAGGTTAGCCTCTGTTACAGACTGCTTCGCCAGCCGGAGCTGCTTCAGTTGCCTGAAAATGATAAAGGCAAAGGCTACTACCAGCACAGACAGCATTGTAACCGCAATGGCATAAAAAAAGAGGGTTCTGCGCTGCCCTTCCACCGTCACCAGCCTCTCCCCCTCAATGATGGGTAATATGCCTGCCACCTGTATTTTACGTTGCCTGGCGCCATAAAAGTCAGCATCTTCCATCGCCTGTTTAATGTAGGTGTAGGCCCTGCTCTCATCACCGTTGTTGTACAGCAGTTCTGCCAAGTTCATCAGGGCAACCACTTCTGTAACGGAGGATTTCATATCTGCAATAGCTGCCTTCGCCATCATCTGTACCGCTTTGTCTGTTTCACCCAGGGCTTTGTAGATAATCCCGAGCGAATGCGCCGCCATGGCATACTGGTGGAAGGTAGGATTGTATTTATCGATCACTGTCTGAAAATCAGCTTTAGCTTTCTCAAAGTTACCAACCGCTTCATGTTTCATTCCGCGTAAAGAATAAAACTGCAGGCTGTTCTGGTTTGTGAGGGCAAGTGCCGAATCTACATAAAGTCCCCCCAGGTTAATGTATTTGTTTGAGTAATACTTATCCTGATTATAGCTGGAAAGGTCATAATAAGCCCTCGCCCTCTGTGCATAATAATCTACTTTTATGCTGTCGGGCCTGTTCTTCAGGTTTACAGAGTCCAGGGTTTGCAGGGCCTCCGTAAACATTCCCGAAGAGAGCAGGATAAAGCTCAGATTCAGCCTTGCCTTTGATATCCTGGTCGAGTCTTGTAATTTATCAGCTGTTTCCTGCAGTTTGAGCGCATAGGTAAAAGCAGAATCATAGTTAAAGGAGCGGTATTCGTTGTACAGGCTGTTATAAACCTCAAACTGACGCACAAGCGAGGTATTTTCATTTTCTGCCAGTACTTTATTCAGCCTTTCTATCCGCTCTCTTTTTTTGCTGATATAAGTCTCTTTATTTTCTATTGCCTGACTTACCTCCTGAAGCAAACTATCTGTTTTATCTGCTGGTAAAGCCGGCATAGCATACAGGAAAAGCACCAGCAGAAGTGAAAGAAGCTTCATATATAAATAAATTGTACAGATAAGGCTTTATTTGCTAACTATACAAAAGTAGCAGATAAATTCAGACTTAGCCTAACGTTAGGAGTACCTGGATCTGATTACGCTTCTGCAAACATAATGCCTTGATCAGAATAATATATATTGGGCTTGCTCACTCAGCACAGAGAGGGCAAAGACACTGACACAGACCTTTGCCAGCAGCATCTGCAGTTTTTCGATTGCTTTGTAGGTGAGTTTATAGACAGATTGCTGCTCTATACCCATTACAGCAGAAATTTCTTCGTACTTCAGGTTAGAGTAATACTTCAGGAAGATAACTTCCCGCTGCCGGTCGGGCAGCTGTGCCAGGACAGAGGCAAGACGCTCCCGGTTGTGCTCCGATGTTTGCAGTGCAATCAGGTCTGCCTCATAAGAAGTTGCTGACTCAAAGCAGTATTCCTCCGGCAACGCCTCGTGTGTGATGCCCCGGGTGAGTTTTTTAATGATTTCGCAACGAAGTGCTTTTAAGAGGTAATTCTTAACACTGAGGGGGGTGGAAATATTTTCTTTGCTTTTCCACAAGGTGAAAAAGACCTGCTGTATAGCGTCTTTTACCAGTTCTCTGTCTTTTGATAATTTGGAACCGTACCGGAACATGGTTGGTGCATACTCCCTGTAGAGGAGGGTGAAATCACCTTCGCTGCCATTCTTAAAATTAATCCACAACTCCAGTTCAGTCATTGCAACTAAGGTTCATTGAAATCATCAGATTTACATGTTATCATTCATTCCGGGCAGCTGAAACAGGATACGCTACGAAGCACCTACTGTTACAAAACCCACTTTAAAAGCAAGTCAGTAGAAACTCAACATCATTTTCATCCTACTATAGTTGGGGGCCATCTGCTAGTTGCGATGCCAAAATTCCGGAATTTTAATCTAAAGAAAAAATTTGCTTTCAGGCAGTGAGTGACAAGTCACTTACACTAAACAGCTTGAAGTCTAAAGTGTTTGTGAATTTGGTTTAGAAAAATTAAAGAAGGTCTTGACTGATTATCAGGAAGAGGAGTTTTTTAATTTCATGGGAGCTCACGCTGCCGGCTCTAGGTTTAGAAATAGATGAGGGAGGAATGCTGTCTAAGCTGCTTAGCTTCTGATTATCCAGCGGCATCAGACCTACTGTTCTATAGCTGTTGCTATGTGCTCTTCAGGCTGGGGTAGGGGCCCTATATCAGGGAGGCCTCGTCTTGGGGGTAGGGGCACTCTTGGGCATCGCGCTGTGTATTTAAAGTTGCCCTCGCTCTGCTGCAGGCTACTGAGCTTGCAGCGGAGCGAGGCACTCAACCCAAAGAATTTAAACACACTCACTCCATGCCAACACCTATCAAAGGCTTGTTTATGGAAGGAGCTTTGTGCGATTGGGTATAAAATTGAACAGCAGCATTAACACCTATTATAACTGGAAGTTTGGCTTCTAAGTAACATAGCCGCAGCGGGTACACTATACATGAATACGCTGCAGCTTTGAATGATTGTATTTAAAAATGGTGGCAGTGCACCAAGCCGCTATACAAGCTCTTTAAGGCGTGCGGCACTTGTTTCTGGTGTGATATCACGCTGTGGGTCTCCCATCATCTCATAACCCACCATAAACTTTTTGACGGAGGCTGAACGAAGCAGCGGTGGGTAAAAGTGCATGTGCAGGTGCCAGCTTGGGTGTTGCTGCCCATCCGTAGGCCGCTGGTGTATGCCCGCCGAGTACGGGAACGATACATTAAACACCCTATCATATACCACAGACAGCCGCTTGATGGCATCGGCAAAAGCATATTTTTCCGCCTCATCCATCTGCCCGATGTGCTGTAAATGGCGCCGGGGTAGAATAAGTGTTTCGAAGGGCCACACAGCCCAGAAAGGTACCAGCACCACAAAGTGATCATTCAGGTAAACGATACGCTTGTTCTCCTCCAGTTCTAACTCCAGGTAATCCTGCAGGAGACTGCGCTGGTGCTGCTCATAGTAAGCAGCCTGAAGCGCTGTCTCTTTGGCTGGCCCGGCGGGTATGGAACTCTGCGCCCATATTTGTCCGTGCGGGTGTGGGTTGCTGCTCCCCATCACCTGGCCTTTGTTCTCGAAAATCTGCACGTGGTTGATAAAGTCCAGCATACCCAGTTCCTCGTACTCCTGCTGCCACAGGTCCACCACCTTCCTGATCTCTTCCACCTCCATGTCCGACAGCGTCTGGTCATGGCGCGGCGAAAAACAAATTACTTTACAGATACCACGCTCGCTCTCCGCCTGCAGCAAACCACCTTTTGTGAAAGAGCCGCCGGGGGCACCAGGCTGAAGCGCCGCGAAGTCATTATCAAAGGCATAAGTAGATTTGTAATCAGGGTTGTGCTCGCCGTTGGCCCGTTCATTAGTTGGACACAGGTAGCATTTAGGGTCGTACTGCGGGCGGTTCTCTTTAGGCAACTCCTCCTGCTGCCCCTGCCATGGCCGCTTGGCCCTGTGCGGAGATACAAGTACCCACTCGCCACTGAGCGGGTTAAACCTACGATGCGGATGTTCCGCTAAATCAAAAGATGACATGTCTTCCTGTTTTAGAATAAAGCCACAGGCACTGCTGTGGCTTTGACAAAACTTATTTATTTCACGAAGCTGCTTCCGTCCACAATTTCTGCTATGTACGTTTTCAGCTGCACACTGAACTCCTGCTGATAGGCTTTTTCCATCTGCGCCACAAACTCGTCCAGGGCATTTACTTTTACCAGGTTAATGGTACACCCCCCGAAGCCACCGCCCATCATACGTGCACCCAATACGGCATGAGACTGCCTTGCCTGCTCTACCAGGAAATCCAGCTCCGGGCAACTTACCTCATAGTCATGCTGCAAGCCGGCATGGGAAGCATACATCCTGTCTCCGAAGGACTTCATGTCGCCTTTTTCCAGGTCAGCGCAGGCTGCCTCTACCCTGTTGTTCTCGCTTACCACATAGGTGCATCGCCTGTACACCACAGGGTCAAATTCCTGCTGGTGCTGTGCCAGCATGTCCAGCTTTACATCGCGAAGACTTTGCACCTCCGGGTAATATTTCTGTAGTATAGCCACACCTGCCTCACACTCTTTCCGGCGCGTATTATACTCCGAAGAAGCCAGCGAGTGCTTTACCTGGGTGTCGCAGAGTACAATCCGGTAATCCTGCATTGCGAGGTTATAATACTCGTACTCCAGCGAGCGGCAGTCCAGTTTGATGGCATGGTTTTGTTTGCCATACATACTGGCGAACTGATCCATGATGCCGCACATCACACCTGCATATTCATGCTCTGCCTTCTGCGCCATTTTGACAAGTGTTAACTTTTCTATGTTAAAACCAAAGGTTTCATTTAGGCCAAAGGCAAGGCCGCACTCTACGGCTGCAGAGGAAGAAAGACCGGCACCAATAGGTATGTTGCCCCCAAACACAAGGTCAAACCCTTTTACTTGGTAGTTTGCCTTCTGCAACTGCGCAATTACGCCCAGCAGATAATTGGCCCAGCCAATGTCAGACGGCTGTACGTTGGCAAGATCAAACTCAGCACGCTCTTCCAGGTTAAAGGAGTAGGCCCGGAAAGTGTTAGTGTTATTGGGCGCTATGGCAAAAAATATTTCTTTGTTTATGGCCGCCGGCAATACGAAGCCATTGTTATAGTCGGTGTGTTCCCCAATGAGGTTAACCCGCCCCGGGGAGCGGAAAACAGTTGGTTTCTGGTTATATATCTCGCTGAATTTCTGGGCAATCTCGTTTACCATTTTCCTGTTGCTTTACCCCGGCAGCTGTCAAAGGCCGGGCGTAGTGTGATACATATCGAATAAAGCTAATAAAATACTTTATAAAGGCTTACGCAAAAAGCGGCGAACACAGACAGCACTTACTTAACTCTCCGCAAAATGTATTGTATAACTTGTTTTGTCATTTCGACCAAAGGGAGAAATCTGGAGTGATAGATAATTCAGATTTCTCCCTATGGTCGAAATGACAAATTTAATTAGGAAGGGCTCACTCCTTTGGATTATTTAATCTTCTAAGATGACGGTGCTGTATGGGGCAAGTTTCAGCATATTATTACTCTTCGTACTGGCTTTGCTCTGGAAGCGCACATCCTCATAAGCTGCCAAAGTTTCAGGCAGGGAAACAGACACCTCTTTGTCAGAAAGGTTGTGCAACACGAGGAGGGATTCATCTTCATACTTTCTTAAGAAGGCACTGATGCTCTTAGGCCCTAAGTTAAGTGGCTCCAGTTCGCCATAGGTAAGCGCTTTGCTGTTGTTTCGGAGTTGAATGAACCGTTTGTAGTGGTTTAAGATTGAATTCTCGTCTTCCAGTTGCACTGCAGCCGGAGTCACGGTCTGGTCGGTGCTATACTTTGGCTCCACCCAGGTGGCACGGCAGCCATCCTCTTCTTTTTTCTCCCATATAAAAGGCTCCCGTATCAGCTCGTCCGGCTTTTTACCTTTCATACCTATTTCTTCCCCATAGTACATGTAAGGAGACCCTGGCAGGGTGAAAAGAAGGGCAGCTGCCATTTTCGCTTTGTTCATGTTGCCGTTCACCTCACTCATAATGCGGTTCTGGTCATGGTTCGTAAGGAAGGTAGCATCCACGAAATCAGGATTTACGGAGCTGTAAAAGTCCCTGATCTTTCTATGATTACTTACCAGCTCTCCAGCGTCTTCTTTGTTAACTGCATTGGTTATGGCATAGCCCATATCGAAGTTAAACAATGCCGGTAGGCCCTTCATATAAGGAGCAACGGTGGCAGCATCCGCCCATACTTCCCCAACCAGGTATGCATCTTCTTTCACCTTCAGCATTTCATTTCTGAAATCAATCCAGAACTGGTGATTATCCTCTGGTCTGTCGTCCGGGAAAATATGGCGGGCTGCATCCAGACGGAAGCCATCAACGCCCACTTCAGAAAGCCAGAAACGGCCAATTTTATATATTTCTTCCCGCAGCTTGGGGCTGTCGAAATTGAGATCAGGCATGCCGTCATAGAAGTAGCCATAGTACAGGGAATCGCTACCGGCTACTTTATGCCACCGGTTCACGTTATCCGAGTCTCCGGCCAATATCTTGCCTTCTTTCTGTGTCTGTGGGTCGTCTTTATGCGCCCATACATAATATTCTCTGTAGGGGCTGTTTGCATTACGGGAGGCCTCCTGAAACCAGGGATGGTCGCTGCCGGAGTGGTTCACCACCAGGTCCATCACCACGTGAATGCCCCGCTCATGGGCCTCTTGAATAAACTCTTTGTAATCCTCTAATGTGCCATAGTCAGGGTGAATGTCATAATAGTCCGTCACGTTGTATTTGTGGTAAGACGGCGATGGGTTCATTGGCATCAGCCAGATACCCTCCACACCTAAATCCCTGAGATAATCCAGCTTGGAGGTCATGCCTTTGATGTCTCCTATGCCATCGCCATTCGAATCGCAGAAGGACTGCACAAAAATTTCATAGGTTACGCCTCTTGGCCACTCGCTGGCTTTTTCCTGTTCATCTGGCTGTTGCGTAGTGGCAACTGCCTGCGTTTGGCTAGTTTGATCTACTGAGCTGCAGGCTATAGAAAAAACAAAAGAAGCTGCCAACGCGAGGTGCAAAAGATTCTTTTTTTTCATTGGTTTTCTGTCTGAGATTAGAAGCTTATATTTTTATCTTCATCATTTGGCAGATGAAGAGCCATCTTTATGAACGATGCAACTACAGGGCTCTCTTCATACCGCGGCGGCTGGTGTTCAACTAAATTACTGTCCTGCTTTCTTTAACCACACCCCCTCTACCTCAAATGAATAAGGTTTTCCTTTTTCTGCCGGTGACAAGCCCTCTCCTATGGTGATTTCGAATTTCTCCGCCTGCTGCAGGTTAAGGGGCTCCATTCTTCCGGGCTTAAACCAGAACGGATGGAAGCCAGGGTATGGCCTCGGCAACAGCATAAAAGAAGCTGCCTGCAGGCTGCTTATGGGAATTTCAATTTCCCGCAAAGTATTGTCTAATGTGACCTGAGCAGCGTAGGCCGAAGCGTCGTCTGTTATGAGCGACACCTTTGCCTGTACCGGCTGCGGGTTAGTGGTGCGGGCTCTAATAATAATCCTGTTGAAAGAAAGCAGTTCTGACTGGCGGCCTTTTAGTTTGTCTCCGAAATAATACTGCCAGCCCATCACATCGTGCCCCGTCAGTTCTTTTGCTGCTAAACGCAGACGCAGCTGGCCTGGCTTTTCTCCGGTTAAGTACTGCCTTTCTTCAGGCCTCCACAGGTTAGGGTATACAAAAATATTCTGGTCCTGCGTGGGATTAAACAGCTCCAGCGCACCGTTTTCAGAAGCTACAAATGTTTGCCAGGTGTCGTTCTCTACATAGTCCCAGGCCCAGGGATTGCCTTTGTGAGCTCCCGGAAAGGTGATAAACTCTCCCTCCTTTGTCTCCACAATGATGCGGTATCGGACCAGGCCCGGTATAGCCATATCGGCAGGAAGCGTGGCCTGATAGGTATAGGAGGCATCCTGCTGCATTGGGACGGTTTTCCAGGTGCCAGATAGATTACTGGCAGCCAGGCTTACTTTTGCTGCTGTACCGATACCTGTTATTTTTGCCGAAACCACTATAGGCTTACCGGCAGAAACTTCATTCAGTGGCTCATGCGACACATATGCTTCGTTTGTGATGGGCTTAGGGGCCACATACTCATTTAAACCAATAGCGCCTAAATTCCTGCTACTGATGTTGCGGCTGTTCTTTCCTTTCTTGGTCAGCAGGTATGTTCCTGGTTTCACCTGAAAACTTCTGTTTGCTGCGGTAGCTGTATAGCTGTTACCCTCATTCAGCCCTCGCACACTGAAGTCAGTACCCAGGTCGGGTAAGCTTATTCCCATGGGCTGGTCCTGCCACTGAATGCGGGTCACTACTTTCTGTGGGGATGCCTTGGCGAATGGATCGCGCACATGGATGGCATCCGGCATAACTTCCAGGCGCCATACACCATTCTCCAGCTTTTCTATAAAGTAGGCGCCTGTGCCTTTGTATTGGACTACAGGAGAGGAACCCACTCCGGCAATCTTAATCAGCTTTGAAACATTGACAGGCTTTGTGCGGGTGGTGTTGGAGTAGTAAAACTTCTGCGGCGCATTCATCTCACTCAGGTTTTCATTGTAGCTCACCCGAAACACATCAAAAACGGTGTCTAAAGGGTAAGTGCCGTAGTTCTTCAGCCTCGGAAGTTTATGAAAGGCCTCCGAGGCCACCATATAGGAAACAGCTTTGGAAGGTGTGTAAGCGAGGTTGAGGTAGTGCGTCTGGTATTCGGTGTTGCCATAGGCTGTCGCCAGTGGATCGTATGCAAACTGGGTGGCCCACTGGAACCCGGCACCACGGAAACTTCGTGCCATGGCAGGGTACATAATGGGCTGCAGGATATCGCCGGCATCAAACTCATACACCATGCGGGCCTTTCCGGCATATTGCGGTATAGTATCAAACGGAATCCCGTACTGGTCTACATGTGGCAGGTAATTGCCTTCCAGCGTCCGGTTGGCCACCAGGCCCGTCGGGTACCACTGGAAACTTACGCCATCAATGTTTGCCTTAGCCACCGCATCGGCATATGTAGGTGATTCGCTGATGTTGTAGAAAATTGGTTTTGTCCATCCGGTGCCTCGCACTGCTTTAACCATCCGGTTCACGAACTCAGTTGCCCGCGCTTTCGGACCAGAGTGGCGCGGCTCGTTGTTGATTTCTGCGGCAATAATATCCGGATCATCCTGGTAGGTGAGCTTGGTATAAGGGTTGACGTGCTGGAAGAACTGCTGCAGGTACCTTTCCTGTGCCAGAAAAGCCTTTTCTTCAGTTACAGCCTGCCGCTTATTGTAGATACTGGAGAATCCTGCAGTTTTCACATCCGGCTCCGGATAACCTGATCCCCAGTAAGCGATTGGTGTTACCAGTACTTTGATATTACGCTCTTTCAGTTTTGCAATCAGGTAGTCGAACAGGCGCAGGTGCTCATTCTCCAGCAGATTGCCTACTGAGTCTGTTATCTCTGTGTCCCAAACGTGCACCCGGAAAGCATCCAGACCCATGCGGGCGAAGTGGTATACGTCTGCATCAATTGCCTTTTCAAGGTCAACGTTCAGGGCTTTGTGTGAGCGGTAGCCATAGGCGAAGGGCACGGTATAGTTTACACCAAAAAATTCAGCTTCTTTATTTCCTTTCTGCCACCGCAGTACGCCTTGCTTGTCTACATAAACGCCAGCCCTGTTCTGGCTGAAAATTTCTGTGTTTACCGTTAGCAGAAGCGTGAGCAGCAAGAACAGCTTCACGCTGAACCAGTGTGTGTTTTTCATTACTTGTTGATCATTTCTTGACGCAGGAATCAGTAAAGTTTCTAACACTTTCTCCTGAAACTTGTGCATCGATGTATTCCTTGATGGATTAAATATTGGTTGTTTTCAAAATAGTATTATCTATGTGACTTCAGATGCATACTGTTGCACAGCTTAATCAATAGAAATGCCATCAAACCTTCTTCTAAAAAAAGAACCCACCCCTACCCCTCCGAGGAGGGGAATACTTCACTCTTTCAGAAAATCCCAGCCTTGGAGGGGTAGGAGTTGGTAAAAGGGTATCTCTTTCTTAACAGCTGATACTACTCCGCAGAGTTGTATTCTAGATAAATAAAATCTACTGCGCCAGCTTCACCAATTTCCTGGTGCTCTTCTGCCCGCCCTGCTCTACCTGCAGATAATACAACCCACCTGCTAAGCCTTGTAGGTTGAGTTGTTCCTGTAGCGTTTGCTGCGCCTTCTGAATCCTGAAGTTTCGGAGCACGCGGCCTGTCACGTCCACTACCTGCAGCGACACAGCACCACGGTAGCTGCTGTTCAGCTCAATCACAGTAGCTCCTTCTATAGGGTTTGGGTACACTACCAGCAATTTGGCATCAGCTAACTCTTCTTCGGCATTCAGCACATTTTGCTGCCATGGCAGCAAGTTGGCAGGTGGAGCAGGCAGCCTTTCGGACGTCAACATCCTGAATTCCCCTGGCATTAGCGTAATGGTTTCAGCTGTATTCGTCACATTCACTTCATCTCCAGTAAAATGATCATACCAAGTGCCGGTTGATGGAATATTTGCTGCCACCTGCTGGCTTTGCACATCGAAGTTGCCGATAAGAAAAACGGTCATGTCTTCGCCATTCAGGGTAATGCGTTTCACCATGCCGTCCAAAGCCAGGTTGAAGTTATCAGTGGAGAAGGCGGGAACAGTGGTTTTTAATTTGATGAGCTCGGCGTATAAGTTGAACAGCTTCTTTCGCTCCGGATCATTCTGGTATTCCCAGCGCAATGGTTTCGCGCCTGTTCTTCCGTTCTGTTCAATAGATACATCGTAGCCTAACTCTCCGAATTGCCAGATCATTTTAGGACCTGGCACGGAAAGGCTGAATGCTGCCGCCAACTTAGCACGGTTCAGTGCTGTGGTCAGGTCACGGGTATTATAACTTCCGGCTGACTTGCCGTTTTGCAGTACATCAAACAGTAGACGCTCCTCATCATGGCTTTCTATATAACCTATCACGTGCGGCACCTGCCAGCCACGCTCCTTGTAAGAGATCCAGGCTGGGTTAGCACTGTTACCTTTGGCAAGATTGCGGTAATCATGGTTCAGGTTTCCCCAGAAAAGCATTCCGACTTCGGCCAGTTCTTTTTCCTCCTGGTTCACAGCAAAGTGCTCCAGAATAATATAAGCAGTCGGATCAAAAGCGCGTATGTCCTGGTAAATGTCTTTCCAGATGGCTACACGGCTGGCATCATAGGCACTCCAGGCGTTTACATCGTTACCTGTATTCCGCTGTGTAAAGCCCTTGGAAAGGTCAAAGCGGTAACCATCAATTTTATACTCTTCGAGCCAGTAGCGGTTCACCCGTTCCACAAGAGCCTTTGTTGCTGCACTTTCATGATTAAAGTCGAAGAATACGCTGAAAGGATGCGTCGCCTGTTGGTTAAAGTAAGGATTGTTAGCAGCAGGTCGGCTGTTCGCTTCATCCCAGTAAAGACGCACGTACGGGTTTTCGTAATCTGCCTGGTTCAGTACGATGTCCAGAATGACGGCAATACCAGCTTTATGGCATGCGTCTATAAAGGCCTTCAGGTCTTCCTCGGTACCATAAGCTTTATCCGGGGCAAAAAAGAAAGTTGGGTTATAGCCCCAGGAGTCGTTGCCCGAAAACTCCATGACAGGCATCAGCTGAATGGCATTGATGTTCAGGCTCTTCAGGTACGAGAGCGTATCGATGAGGGTCTGGTAGTTGCGGGTGGCTACAAAATCACGCACCAGCAATTCGTAAATCACCAGGCTCTCCACATCCGGGCGCACAAAGTTCTCAACCTGCCAGTTATACTCAGGCTGGTTTGTCTGCAGCACCGACACAATTCCGTTGGCACGGGTCGGGTACGGCTTCAGGTCAGGGTAATTGGCATCGGTCAAAAACTTGTCGTTGTTAGGGTCCAGTATCTTTTCTGTGTAAGGGTCTGCCACTGCAATGGTACCATCCACGAGGTACTGGAAGGCCACTTCTTCGCCTGCCGGCAAACCTGTCAACCGGAGCCAGTAGCGATTACCATCAGGCGTGAGCTTCATCAGATATTCTTCAGAAGGCAGCCAGTTGTTAAACTCCCCAATCACGTAAACAAAGTCTTTTTCAGGCGCAAACAGCGTCAGCACCACCTCGTTTCCGTTGATATAGTTAATGCCATCCTGCACACCAGCGGGGAGAGCAGCCACCACAGGAGCAGGCTCAACGATAAAGTAAAAGGTATCTCTGGCTGTTTCGGTGGCGGTTGTAGCTTCTAATATTACCCTACGGCGTGTTCCGGCCTGCGTACCCGTGTTGAGGGTATAGTTTAAGGCCACCTCGTTTGTAGCCGTAGCCACTACTGTATTGTCCAGTTTCAGTGTGAGGTTGGCACGGGTGGAGGAAGCAGCCTGTACATCAATGGTGGAGTTGGCCTGTGTAAAGAGAAGCTCTTTTGAGGGAGCTATAAAAGCTGTTGTAAATTCGTCCGGATAAATGCGAACGAAAAGGTCCTCCGTCTGCGCAGTACCATTGGCATTTTTCAGCAGCAAACCTAACCTCCTAATGGGCACATTGTCCGGCACACCAAAGTATTGGCGGGGTACAATCTTAATTTGCCAGCGATTGTTGCCAAGGTATGTCATCTTACCAGGCTCGAAAGGCTGTGCAAAATTTGTCTGCCCTTCTGGCTGATACTGGAAAGCGTCACCGTCCTCTGTCGTTCCGGCACCGGACCACAAGTATACACCAGTAGTCAAACCCAATAAGCCAGCCTTTCTGGAGTCGGTTGCTTTTGATAAATCAAATGTAATGGTTACCTCCTCATTTGCTGTCGGAAAAGTGGGAGATGTTGTAACTACCTGCCCAGCCGCCTGTAAACAGAAGCAGAAAAAGAGAAGGAAGAAAATAGATGATTTCTTAAAAGTAAAAAGGTTCATAGGCCTTAATTAATTGGTGCTGCAAAAAAAATTATTGAAAGGAAAACCCGGACCAGCCTATATATTGACCAATAAGTGATAATACTCACAAAATCACATGTTGATGCAGGTGCTTTCTCTGTTACACGTTGCAATATGAAATCATGTTTGCTTAGGATATCAAAAACAGGCTTCCTATTATGAAGAGTAGACTCCTGTGGCCTATACTATCCCTCGTATTTACTCTTTTTTTCTAAAGAAGAAGCAGGAGCTGCTCCGGAAGTATAACTTGAAGATGAACTTGCACAGAATGTAGAGGGGATGCCTTCGCTGCCGGAAAGTAAAAACACCTCACTGCCAGCCCCGTATATACCGGAAGTTATAACCTTAAATGAAAATGGCTTTGAATATCACACACGACGAAGAAGACCTGCGCTTTTACGCAATAGTTGAAGGGGACGAGGCAGAGTTAACCTATACCTACCCTGAAAGCGGGGTAATGGACTTTGACCACACCTTTGTGCCGGAAGGAAGCCGGGGGCAAGGACTGGCGGATCAGCTGGTGAAAACAGGCTTGGACTATGCACGTTCCCAGAATTACCAGATAGTACCTTCCTGCCCGGTGGTGGGCGCCTACATCAAGCGACACCCCGATTACAGGGATCTTGTTCAACCTGAATAAAATAGTTTAACTTCAGCTCCTGGGTAGATTCAACCAGGAGCTGTTTTCTTTCCTGCCAGCCTGTTACCTCTCCTGCCGCAGTCACATTTGGCATCAACCTTGCAAAATCTTACATTAGCTTTCGGTTATTCAGCCAGAGCAAGTTTAAACAGGTTGAAAATAGGATTACCGGCTGCACATACTTTTGATGAAGAAACACCCATCTAAAACCACCCTAGCCCTTCTGTTGATTGGTTCAGGCTTATCCTTTGGCGCGCTGCAGGCACATGCCCAGTCGCCGGAATTTACGCGGCAGGATACACTCCGCGGCAGCATTACGCCTGAACGCGCCTGGTGGGACCTGACCTATTACCATTTAAATGTACAGGTGAACCCGAACGACAGCACCATCCGGGGCGTGAACACTATCCAGTATAAAGTATTGGAGCCACAGCAGCGCATGCAGATAGACCTGCAACCTCCTATGCGAATAGAAAAAGTAGTGCAGAATGGAAAAGAACTGCCATTGCAGCGTGACGGAAATGCCTATTTTGTGCAACTGGCGGAGCAGCAGCCTGGCAGCATCAAAAGCGTGGATGTGCACTTTGGCGGGAAGCCTCAGGTAAGCGAAAACCCTCCGTGGAGTGGCGGCATCACCTGGCAGTACGACTCGAACGGGAGACCCTTTGTAGCTAACTCGAACCAGGGCGACGGCGCCAGCCTGTGGTGGCCCGTGAAGGACCATATGTATGATGAGCCTGACAGCATGCTGATTAGTGCCAGAGTACCCGAAGGCCTGACAGATGTATCAAACGGCCGCCTGCGCAAGGTAGAACAGCACCCTGACGGCACCAGCACCTTCCACTGGTTTGTCTCTAACCCCATCAACAACTATGGCGTGAATGTGAACGTGGCCGATTACGTTCACTTCTCAGACAAGTACCAGGGCGAAAAAGGACAACTGGACCTCGACTACTATGTGCTGCGTGGCAACCTCGACAAGGCAAAGGAGCAGTTCAAGGAAGTGCCACGCATGCTGAAGGCTTTCGAACATTGGTTTGGCCCCTACCCTTTTTACGAAGACAGCTATAAACTGGTGGAGGCTCCTTACCTCGGCATGGAGCACCAGAGCTCTGTAACGTATGGCAACGGCTACCGGAATGGCTACCTCGGCCGCGACTTAAGCCGCACCGGCTGGGGAAAGAAGTTCGACTACATTATCATACATGAGTCCGGGCATGAGTGGTTTGCCAACAACATCACGTACAAAGACTATGCTGACATGTGGATTCACGAAAGCTTCACCACCTACTCGGAGAACCTTTTCCTGGACTACCACTATGGCAAAGACGCTGCGGCTGACTATGTGATTGGTCAACGCGCGCTCATTCAGAACGACCGCCCGATTATAGGAACTTACGGCGTGAACCACACCGGCTCCGGTGATATGTATTTTAAGGGAGCCAACATGCTGCACACCCTGCGCCAGTTAGTGAATGATGACGAAAAATGGCGCAGCATTCTCCGTGGGCTAAACAAGGACTTTTACCACCAGACAGTAACCACTGCCCAAATAGAGAACTACCTGAGTCAGCATGTTGGCCGTAACCTAAGCCCTTTCTTTGATCAGTACCTTCGGGATGTGCGCATCCCTAAACTGGAATACCGCCAGGAAGGCACTAAGCTAATGTACCGTTGGAGCAATACGGTAGCAGATTTCAACATGCCTGTGAAGGTATATGTAAACGGGAAAGCGAAATGGCTGGAGCCAACTACAAACTGGCAGGAACTGAAAGAGGCGCCTAAAAAAGTGAAACTGGAGGTAGATAGAAACTTCTACGTCACAGCGGAAAAAGCAACCGCATCATAAGCCGATATAGAAAAGAAAAGGCTAAAGTCAGCCATCCTCAGCACCCAAACGGGTATGGCAAACCTTTAGCCTTGCTTATTAGTTCTAAAAACCACGAACAGCTTCTACTGTTATATCTGCTGTTCTTTTAACTGCTTTACCCTTTGTTCACTCATACGTTATTCAATTCATCAGCATATGCCTCTATTAGCCGGATTGCGTGTTAATTCTGCTATTTTACCTACAAATACGTAGCTTCTCCATTCACTTTTCTACTGCTCTTACCCTTATAAGTACGAACTCGTGGCTCTAGAACATCTTGTCTTCGGTGTCCTCACTACTATCCTATTTTTCGTAACGGCAGCACCTAAGCATTTATACTTAAACGAGAGTAAGTATCCGGTATTTAGCCTGTATTAACAACCAATGCTATCTAGAAAAGCAGCACCCGAGCTCCAAATTCGTTAATTTGAAGTAATGGTCACAAGTGATGTGCAAGAGCAGGTTTTGGTTGGTTGATTTCCTTTACAGGAGTTGAAGCTCTTTTGCTTGTGTCCACTTTTATTTGTTTGATGTTGATGGAGGGGTGCTGAAGATGGGTGCCCGAGGCACCCCTACCATTCAATTAGATAAAAGCATCCTCAGGTTAACAATCTTTCTGATTAACCCACTTAAGCAGTGGAATTTTCCGCTTTTCGTTCTCCACCATACCTTTTGAAGTGCTACTATGCTTGCCTAAGCAATGAAGCATTTTTAGTTCACTCCGTTTTTGTTTCCGCTTTAAAATAAGGATTGATGCCATGGCACTTTTAGCGCAACAGGTGCAGGATTGTCATTTTATAACAGCGAGTGGCCGCTTAGATGCTGATGATTGCCGGCAGCTCAAACAGATTATTTCAAACGCCACAGCAAAGCAAGTTCGCCACGTGCTGGTTGACTGCGAGCGTATAAACCATGTTACGACTGAAGCACTACGTATTGTGCTCTCCATGACCACCCACGCTGAAGTAACTGGAATTAATCTCCTATTTCACCATGTTAATACAAAATTTCAGGAAATAATAGACAAAACAGGACTAGATTCCGTACTACACATTGTTTTGAGCTTAAAAGAAGCTTACCAGTACTGTAAACAAAATACGTAGTCTTATATGGACAGTTCCCTGCACCATTTTAACACCAGTTTTCTTCCAGTTGAAAATGGCATTATCCTGAGTATGAAAGGTGAACTTGATGCCAGTTCGTCTTTGATGACCATTAACATTTTGGAAAATATAGTTGCCTCGGGTGTAGGTCATTTAATATTAGACTGTACAGAAATGAAGAATATTTCCTCGGCAGGTATAGGAGTCATTTTATCAGTTTACCACCTCTCCCTGGAAAAGCACACCCGGCTTACTTTGTTTGGTCTCCAGCCCCAGATTCAAAGCTTGTTCGAGGCACTGGGTATAAACAGGCTCATGCACATTACCCATACAAGAGAGGAAGCCTTAACACCTGCAGCAGTTGTTGCCAAGCTGGCTTGATTGAACACGTACTTCTTCCCCTCCACTTATCTCCGGCTATTTAGTAAGCTATAGTATCTTCTAAATCAAAGAAATATCATCGGGTAAGCAACTGCTTTTACATGTAGCCTGCTCCTGTACAGGCATCTACCTAAACTCAGCATAAAAGACCTGTCTTCTCAGCATTATTTCATAGTTTAGGACTACTAAACCATACTGTCATTTTAAATGCTCCGCATAAAGCCTTTTTTTTTGGTCCTTTTCGTCCTTTTTTCTCCTATTCTTTTTGCACAAACTTCAGATGTCTACTATCTCCTAAAACCGGAAAGGGTGTTTGATGGGGAAAAGATGCAAACAGGATGGCAGGTGCTGGTAAAGAACAATAGAATTGAAGCTGCAGGCGCCAACCTACACGCGCCTCCTGCAGCCGAGGTAATAGAGTTGAAAGGGCAGACCCTGCTACCAGGGCTTATTGAAGGACACAGCCACCTGTTCCTGCACCCTTACAACGAAACTTCCTGGAACGACCAGGTACTGAAAGAGTCGCGGGTGGAGCGGGTGGCAAGGGCGACGGTGCATGCCCGAAACACGCTGCTGGCTGGTTTCACCACTGTAAGAGATTTAGGCACAGAAGGTGCAGGCTACGATGATGTCGGGCTGAAGCAGGCGATACAAAAGGGAGTAATACCGGGCCCCCGCATGCTGATTGCCACCCGGGCCATTGTGGCATCAGGCAGTTATGGCCCTAAAGAACTGAGCTACGAAATAGAAACACCCATTGGTGCCGCTGTGGCTGATGGTGTGGATGGCCTGACAAAAGAGGTAAGAACGCAGATTGGCAACGGAGCCGATTTAATAAAAGTATACGCTGACTACCGCTGGGGCATGAACGGAGAAGCAGCTCCCACTTTCACGGTGGAAGAGCTGAAGACTATAGTGGAAGTGGCGGGCGCGGCAGGCAGGCCTGTAGTAGCACACGCTTCTACCCCGGAAGGGATGCGGCGCGCCATTGCAGCGGGTGTTTCAACAATCGAGCATGCCGACGATGCCACGCTGGAAGTGTACCGCCTGATGAAAAAGAACAAGGTGGCCCTCTGCCCTACCCTTGCCGCCGGGGATGCCATTTTGCAGTACCATGGCTGGCAGAAAGGCAGCCAGCCAGAACCGGCCCGTATACAGCAGAAACGCAAGAGCTTTAAGGAGGCCCTGGATACCGGCGTAACCATTTGCATGGGTGGCGATGTTGGCGTTTATACCCACGGCGACAATGCCCGGGAGATGGAACTGATGGTAGATTACGGTATGAAACCGCTGGACGTGCTGCGCGCCGCCACCTCTGTCAATGCCGATGTGTTCAGGGTAAGCGATAGAATAGGCCGCATCAAAGCCGGGTTACTGGCAGACATCATTGCTGTTGAAGGTGATCCCACAGCAGACATATCGCAGGTGAGAAAAGTAAACTTTGTGATGAAAGACGGGCAAGTTCACAAAAAGTAAGCTGCATTGATTAAGTTGATACAGCACTGCATCCTTGAAAAGCTTCCTGCTTTGAGCATCGCCTACAATGGCCCTGTCGGTGGTTCGCTTCCCTGCCCTGCTGCACCCTGGTAAAAACGGGTGGTAGGGTAAGCGAAATGAATGTCAGGTGCAGCCAGGAAATGTGTCAGCACATCCTCCCATATTAAGTGGGTGCTCTGGCGGCGGCGCATGATGCCGCAGAGGTAACGGGCAGTTATTTCGATGCCATTCTCACGGACTGTGGTATAGAGCTTTGGCTCCAGATCCTCATAGAATATAAGATGCCGCTGCGACTGCCGCTTTACCTGCAAAACAGCTGCTTCGCTGAGCTGCTCTGCATGCTGCCTCGTCACCTGTTCCAGAATTTCTTTTGCTTTTTTCCAGTTGCTTTCAAATGTGATGTTTACCGGAATCTCCTGCCACACAAAGGGAAACCCGTAGTTATAGTTTGCTTGCGGCACCGTAAACACCCTAGCATTTGGCACATTCACCACCCGGCCTGTTGCCTGGTCAGCGTCTACCCAGCCCCTGATCTCGTTCAGTGAAAACTGAAACAAACTGATGTCGATGACATCTCCGATAGTTTCTCCCACCTGTATGCGGTCTCCTATGCGGAAGGGGCGCTTCCAGAGAATATAGAGCCAGCCAGTCATACTCAGCAGAGGCTCGCGCAGCGCCAGCACCAGTCCTGCAGACAGAAGCCCCAGGAATGTAGCGATAGACTCGAACCCGTTGAACCATATGTTCGAGAGCACCAGGATAGACAAACCGGTGGCTACATAGTTGGTGAACCTCCTCCACTGATACTGCTTGCGTAAGTCTTTCTCGCGCCGGAAGATCGCCCATAGCAACATTCTGCTCAGCAACCATAGCGCCAGTATTAAAGCTGCCGTGTAAATCAGGTCGTGGTAAAACTCTGCTGTGAGCCCGGTCTTCCTCTCAAGCCAAAAAGTAATTCTCCGCATGATGCTTTGTTTTTCTTTTCTTTGCTTACGGAAATTAAAGGCGCATATGTTCATGGGTGGCCTGAGCCAGTTTTTATGCTGTACCTCCAAAGGATGCACCGGAGCCTGAAGTTTTATTCTGAGGCGGCAGAGGAGGGCTTTGCTTATTGATATTAATCCATCTAACTTGAACACCTGTTTCTGTTCAAAAACAGTTACTGACAGGAGCTTTATAAGCAGCCAGGGCAGACATTAAAAATCATCATCTCAAATTATAGTTAAACTTATGGCCGGAATTTCTCAACAAGCACAGAAGGAATACACTGCGGCGCCCTCGCGCAACTACGGTGGCCCTCTGGTTATTGTGACCCTCTTATTTTTTATGTGGGGTTTTATCACCTGTATGAACGACATCCTCATACCCAAGCTGCAGCAGGTTTTTACATTGCAGCTGTGGCAGGCGATGCTCATCCAGACAGCCTTTTTTGGCGCTTACTTCATCGTGTCGCTATTGTATTTTGTGTTTTCCATTACAAAGGGAGACCCCATCCAGAAAATTGGCTATAAGAATGGAATCATAGTGGGCCTGATAGTAGCGGCTATAGGCTGTGCCTTGTTTTACCCGGCGGCCAGCATGCTCAGCTATGCTTTTTTTCTGCTGGCGCTGTTTATACTTGCCTCCGGCATCACTATTCTGCAGATTGCCGCTAACCCTTATGTGGCCATACTTGGTCCACCGGAGGGTGCTGCCAGCCGCCTGAACATGACGCAGGCACTGAATTCACTGGGCACTACAGTGGCTCCCATTATCGGGGGCTACCTCATTTTTGAAGGTGTAAATGCGGTTCAGGACGCAGGCGCTGATTCTGTAAAGCTCCCTTACCTTGGTTTGGCTGCCACCTTGCTTGCCATTGCCGTGCTGATTAAGGTGGCCAACCTGCCACGCATCCAGAGTGAGAATGAGGAGCAGTTAACACCTGATGCGGGAGCCTTAAGGTACAGCCACCTTGTGCTGGGGATTATTTGCATTTTTATGTATGTGGGGGGTGAAGTTGCCATTGGCAGCGCGCTCATCAACTTCTTCAGGTTGCCGGAAATTGCGGGCCTGGAGGAAACAGCAGCAGGACATTACCTTGCCTTTTACTGGGGAG
Organism: Pontibacter toksunensis; assembly: GCF_042686245.1. Lineage (NCBI taxonomy): Bacteria > Pseudomonadati > Bacteroidota > Cytophagia > Cytophagales > Hymenobacteraceae > Pontibacter > Pontibacter toksunensis. The sequence continues at coordinate 138,700 of NZ_JBHUOX010000002.1, forward strand.
GTGCCATGATTGGCCGGTTCTTTGGTGCTGTGGCGCTGGCGCAGTTTAAAAACGACGTTTACAAGTATTTGATCATCGGCCTCATCAGCGCCATCACATTCTTCCTGCTTTTCAGCATTTATGGTATAGATGAAGCTCTGATTGCCTTGGGGCTGATTGCGCTCAACTTTGCTGTGTTGCTGTTAGGAAGATTCCTGCCAGGCAGAACACTTGGATTTTTTGCCGGCACAGTTATCGTGTTGCTTCTCCTGACGTGCTTTGCGACAGGCTCTGTGGCTATGTGGTCTGTCATCGCCATTGGCCTGTTCAACTCTATCATGTTCCCTACCATTTTTACACTGGCTATCGAGGGCTTGGGCGTACACACCAGCCAGGGTTCATCGCTGCTCGTAATGGCCATTGTGGGTGGCGCCATTATACCTCCGCTTCAGGGTTGGGTGGCAGACGCGTCTGGAAGCCTGCAGCTTTCTTTCCTGGTACCGATGGCCTGCTATGCCTATATCGTATACTATGGCTTTATTGGCTCGAAGGTGAAAAAGGTAGCAGCCTAGTTCGTTGCACCCATTCTTCAAAAGAAGCGCCTGCCGGATTGACTCCGGCAGGCGCTTCTTTTATACCATACTCAGTAGAGTAAGCTTGGTTGTGCAGGCGCAGCTGAAGCACCAAAAGCACAGTGGCTGCAAGGAGTTTGTCGATATCCTTTTAAGAAAGGAACCTCCGCTAGGGTGATATTTCCCGATGCTCTAAACATAACAGGCAGGATAAGTCAATCGCGCTAAAAATCTGCTAAACCTATACATTCTGCGCTTAAACATTTTTATCAGCTGAAAAACAGTGCAACTATGTAATGGCGCATGAATGCAGCATGCAATGCACAAACAGAAGAAGCATATCCTTTAACCCATTAATATGACACCTTCACATAAATATATAGTACATTCACATTATATTAGAAATTATTGATATTAAGTTTACATATAAGTATTCAGGAGTTACTATCTTTATTGCTGTATTATAATACAAACCGCTGCAGTATCAGTATTGTGTCTCTTTGGCTAACACTCATTGCACCTGAAATAAACCCTAAAACTTCATTTTCTATGTTTACAAATTTTGCAAAAAGATTTACATACTCTGTTCTTGCCTCGGCCCTGGCCTTTGGCTGTACACCTGAAATGGAACAAGCGTCGCCAAACGAATCTCTTAAAGTTGAGGCAGCCAACAGCGCCTTACTTGATGGCACAGTAAACCGTTCCGTAAAATTCAAGGGTGGGCATTACATTCTGATAAGCTCCACTGCTCTTCCTGCTGACTTGGAAAGCCAGGTGCGTTCCTTGAAAGGAAACGTCAAGAATATGATGAATGAAGTCGGTATTGCCGTTGTTACTTCGTCAGATCCTGACTTTGCGGCAAAGGCAGGTAAGATAAAAGGTGTTAGCACGGTTATCCGGGACCTGAATGTGCAGTGGTTTAATCCTGCGGATGAAAAAATGATAGCGTTTGATGCGGAGGCGAACTTTGGCAACCCTCCTTTCAGTGGAGATGATGATACTTACTTTGATCTGCAGTGGGGCCACACTGCTATAAAAGCACCAGCGGCCTGGAATGCAGGAGCTCGTGGAAAGGGTGTGCGTGTAGCAGTACTGGACAGCGGATTTGATACTGATCATCCGGACCTGGCTCCTAACATTGATTTTAAAGCCAGTATAAGCTTAGTACCCAATGAACCATTACAGTACGCTCTTCAAGGCGTTGGTAGCCATGGTACTCACACGGCAGGCACTATAGCCGCTGCCGACAATGGCAGAGGCATTATTGGCGTTGCCCCTGAGGCAGAGCTGATTCTTGTAAAGGTATTAGGTGATTCCGGAGTAGGTGATTTCTCCGCAATCTTGAATGGAATCATGTATGCAACACATCAAGGCGCCGATGTTATCAACATGAGCTTAGGTGTAGGCCTCCCGCGCAACGGGAAATACTTGCATGACAACGGCACACCGGATGATTCTTCTGACGACTTTATTGTGAGCGACACGAAGTACACGCAGGAATTGATTAACATATTCACCAAAGTAACCAATTATGCCGCAAAGCAAGGCGTTACCTTGATTGCATCAGCTGGCAACGATGCGAACAATGGCAACAAAGATCAATCTTTGGTATACATTCCTGCTGGCGCACCAAGTGTGATCTCGATTTCAGCAACTGCACCGCTGGCCTGGGCTTTAAATCCATTGACTGCCAACCTCGATTTCTTGGCTTCTTACTCAAACTATGGCACGTCTGATATTGACTTTGCCGCACCGGGCGGAGACATGGCATATAACGGAGAGGAGGTAGTCACTGTAGCCGGCATTACCACTTATGCATTTGCATTCGATTTAGTATTCAGTGCTGGAAGTAACCTGGAACCTGGCAAAGGTGGATACTACTGGTCAGCAGGCACCAGCATGGCAGCGCCACACGCAGCCGGTGTTGCCGCTCTGATTATCGGGCAGAACGGAGGCCAGATGGATCCGGCTCAGGTAAAAGCAGTGATGCGTGCCTCTGCTGATGATTTAGGCAAGCCAGGCCGTGACCCTTTCTATGGCTATGGCCGTGTGAATGCTTTTAAAGCTATAACAGCAGTACAGTAAACAATATTCTATTTTATAAGAAAGCCCCGGCAGGATTCCTGCCGGGGCTTTCTTATGTTGTGGCGCAGATACTAAAACCTCAAACAGGTATTTATTTTTCTTGTTACCACTCCATTGCTGCAGTTGCGTCCTGAAATTCCCGGAAAACAATCTGCCCGTTACTCTTACTGAGATACTCCCCTGCAATTTCCTTCGCCATGTTTTTCTTTTCCGGATTAGGCGCCCCGACGCGGGCAACCTTCTGTAGGCGGATGACAATCAGGTCTCCGGCAAACTTCCTGTTCATGCTCTTTTACTCCTCATCAGAAACCTTCTCTACATTATCGGTGGCATCAATAAACAGCTTTTTAGTGTCGTAGTGCCGGAGCGTATTCATGAGCTTGGCGATCAAAAACTATAGTTCTGCCACAGAAGTTCTCCTGCTATCGGGCCAACTTTCTAAAGTATATCAGTGGCCACTTCATAGTCAAGCACAATCAGCCCGTCCCGGTATAATGTCATTATTTAGCAAAGTATTTTATACTTGAAAGATACTTTATCCTCAGATTACCTGCTACATGCTAATTTGAATTTAATCCATGTAGAGCGCCTACCAAAGCCACACATTCAGGGTGACGGAGATGTACAGAGGATAATTGTCGTTTCTTTTACAGACAAGACCGATAGAAAAGAAACCTGCGGCGGCGGGCTGTAAAATCTGCGGGTTCCTGAAGAAGATTCCATTATGGTTAAGCTTGAATTAGGTGTATCGTCGATACTACGCCTACTACATAGGCTCCTTCCTCCCTATTCCTCCCAAAGAAAAAAACTGAAATTGGCTGTAAGAGCAAGTGTGCAGGCTGATCAGCAGGGGCATTAGGTGAAGAGAAAAAAGCGACAGGCACAGCTAAAGTGTTAATTTTGCACTCAAACTGCTCCAACACAACGACTATGTCACGTATATTTAGCATTCTGTTTTTAATATTTGCCATTTTGACCACGACCCAACTCTCTGCACAGGAACAGCCGCTCAAACTGGTTACCTGGCAGCAAATAGCGGCACTTCCTGTACCGCCTGCCGATAGAGTTATCTCTTATGGTGCTGACTCTTTGCAATTTGGTGAGCTACGCCTCCCACAGGGAGAAGGCAAGTTTCCGGTTGTCGTGGTGGTGCATGGCGGTTGCTGGCTGTCAGCCTACGACAGGCAATACATGGCGCACCTGAGCGAGAAGCTGACAAAGGCAGGTTATGCTACCTGGAACCTTGAGTTCCGGCGGGTAGGTGATACAGGTGGCGGCTGGCCGGGCACTTTCCTGGATGTTGCCCAAGGAACAGATTATGTGCGGGAACTGGCAAAGACATACCCGCTCGATACAAAAAAGGTAGTGGTCATGGGCCATTCTGCCGGCGGCCACCTGGCCCTTTGGCTGGCTGCACGCCGCAACTTGGCTAAAAGCAGCCCGCTTTACACCAGAAAGCCGCTGAAACTGAAAGGCGTTATTTCACTGGCAGGTATCCCTGACCTGGCCACGTATGGCCATCAGAAAGGCAGTTGCAATGAGGCGGTGCCCCAGTTAATGGGTGGCATGCCGAAAGACCAGCCTGAGCGCTACGCGGACGCCTCTCCTACTGCTCTGTTACCACTGCGCGTTCCCTCCAGGCTAATACAAGGTGCTCTTGACCCCGTTGTACCAGTTTCCCAAAGCCAGCAGTTTGCAGAACAGGCGAAAGCCAAAGGCGATGATGCCGCCCTGATTTTATTGGAGCAGGCAGGGCATTTTGACTTAGTAGTGCCGCATGCAGCAGTATATGAACAGGTAGAGCATGCTGTGCAGGACCTTATACAGCAGAAATAGATTTACATAAAATCTCGTTTAAACAAGCATAGGTCAGGGTCATTCCTTGTTTCCCTTCTCTACCTTCTATAGAGCATGATGAGGTGTCGCATTTTAACTTAACATAATAATGCAACTTAAAACTTATAATAAATAACGGCCCATTACAGTATTGCCTACCATGAACAGGTGTTTCCACTAAAGAAGTATAAAATTCCAATGCAAAACTTCATTACATTAAAAAATTTACACATTATTAACTATTAACAAGATTTATTTTTAATAATTTAGCAGTTAATTTAAAATATTAACAAACAACAAGCAGAGCTCCAGCGTTATTTTTACTTTTTATCGAAAGCATATGTCCCAGCGTTTGTCCCGCATTCCTTTCCTTTTACTCTTGCTGGTTGTAGCAGCCACGTTTGCATTTCCATCTCTTCCTTCCGGTGAAAGTACTGCAGAAATTAATGGCGCAGACACAGCCTGGATGTTGACTGCCACGGCTCTTGTGCTCATCATGACACCGGGGCTTGCCTTTTTCTACGGAGGTATGGTACGCAGGAAGCATGTGCTCTCGACCATGTTGCAGAGTTTTATTTGTATGGCTATTGTTACGGTACTCTGGATAGTGTTTGGTTTTAGCCTTGCCTTTGGTGAATCCGTAGGGGGTGTATTTGGCAATCCTTTTACCTTCTTTATGATGCGGGGAGTGATAGACGGTGCTCCCTGGCCTGCTGCCCCTACAATTCCGCTGTTGCTTTTCGCCATGTTCCAGCTGAAATTCGCCATCATCACGCCGGCACTTATTACAGGTGCTTTTGCTGAACGGATTCGGTTTATATCCTACACCGTATTCATAGGACTCTTTTTTGTCTTCATCTATGCACCGCTGGCCCACATGACTTGGCATCCTGATGGACTGCTTTTCAACTATGGCGTTTTGGATTTTGCCGGTGGCACCGTCGTGCACATGTCTGCGGGCTGGGCGGCACTGGCTTCCGCTATTTTCCTGAAGAGGCGGCGGGACACCAGCAACCATAAGCCGGCGCACATCCCCTATGTGATGCTGGGTACTGGCCTGCTCTGGTTTGGTTGGTTTGGGTTTAATGCCGGCTCAGCTTTGGGTGCTAATTCTTTAGCTGTAGTGGCATTGGCAACAACCACAACAGCGTCTGCTTCTGCCGCCATTGCTTGGATATTCTTTGATGCCATAAAAGGAAGAAAGCCATCTGCCATGGGTGTCTGTATTGGTGCAGTGGTAGGTTTAGTGGCTATTACTCCTGCCGCAGGCTTCGTTACGATACCCCACTCTTTAGCGATTGGCGTCATTGCCGCTATTGTCAGCAACATAGTGGTAGACTGGCGCACCCGCACTAGCCTCGACGATACGCTTGATGTGTTCCCTTGCCATGGGGTTGGGGGTATGGTGGGTATGATATTGACTGGTGTTTTTGCAAGCCAGGCTATTAATCCCGCGAATGAAACAGGCAATGGGCTAATCTTTGGGGAGACTACCCTGTTCCTCGTGCATCTGCTAGCCCTGGTTGGTGTCTCTGTCTTCGCATTCGGAGGCTCGTGGGTGCTCCTGAAAATTACAGACTTGATTTCACCTCTTCGTGTTACCCCAGAGGAGGAACTTCAGGGTCTTGACCTGAGCCAGCATGACGAGAGCTTAGACGATATAGAAGTACATGCTTCTAAGGAAGAAACAGAGTTGATATCCTCCTGAGTCAAAATAGCCGGACTCTCTTTATTTCTATAGCTCATCGTTTTTCTCCTTTCCCACATCTGCTTCCCTTTCAGCGCTGGCGGGTGTGGGTTTCCTTTACCTCTTCTGTTTCATACCCTCATAGCGCTGCCTGTATTAGCCCCGGAAAACCGCTTTAAAACAGTACCTACTCCTGTACCTTGTCTATTGTTTTACGCTTCTCGGTCTTAACCTGCTTGAAGTGGCTTGGCGTAAGGCCTGTCACTTTCTTAAACTGGTTAGACAGATGTGCCACACTGCTGTAGCCCAACTTATAGGCAATCTCTTTCAGGCTGAGCTCATTATAAACCAGCAGCTCCTTTACACGCTCAATGCGCTGCAGTATCAGGTACTTTTCTATCGTGATTCCTTCAAAAGAAGAGAACAGGTTACTCAGGTAATTGTAATCCAGCCCTACTTTTTCGGCGATGTAGTCAGAGGTATTCACATGAAGCTCTGCTTCCTCGCCCTTGTGCACCAGTTCAATCAGGGCTAGCTTTACCTGCTCTATAAGCTTTGTTTTGCGGTCGTCCAGCAGTTCAAAACCATTGTCCTGCAGTACTTCTCGTATCCGTTCCAGGTCCACTTCTCCCTCTTTTGCAGCTAGTTCAGCCTCCCCTAAACCCACTTGTATAACGGTATAGCCTAAGGCTCTAAGTTCTTCTGCCACTACCCGCTTACAGCGGTCGCAGACCATGTTTTTGATGTATATCTTGATAGTTGCCATAGTAGTTCTGATTGCTAGCAGGTAAAAGTATCTGTGCTGAGGTTGGTAAATGCTCCTATATAAAGTAATTCAACTTTCTGACTTCTGAAACAATCATGACTGCATTCTTGAAGTAAATACCTTCTTTAAATTTATAATGCCTGAATTAATTGCCTTTGTTTATACATCTTCCAGCTTAAAATGATATATTTATTGATTCTACCCACTAGTATGCGCTAGGTCATTAAATATAGCGTTAAATAAATATAGTCAACAACGAACGTGATGTCCATGACCTTTGATGTACCTGATTACCTTTTTATTTCCCTGAAGGAAGAGGAGAAGCTTCTGCACATGAAATGGCTCCGCAATGTGGTGAGTGAAGAATACAGGGCAGGCATTAAAGTAGTAAAGGAAATTATACTTCATCACAAGGTAGAACTGTGGCTGATTGACTCGCGGCTGATTGACAGCATCCTGTTTGCAGACCAACAGTGGATAAAGCGGGAAATTGCCCCTCTTATCAAGCTTTCCAATCTTCAGCGGATTGCCCGTGTGCTAACAGATGACATTTTCAATTACATCTCTTTTGAAAACATGATTGAGGAGGTTAAAGAGGAGCATGACATTTCGCTTGATCTGGCACAGTTTTCCTCTCTTGAGGCTGCCTTTGACTGGCTCCGAATGGACTAATGACAATTGCGGGAGTATTCTGGTGAACACGTATTGAGCTGCACCTGCACTGCTAAGGTTGCCGTATAGTGTAACCTCTAACAGGTCTTTTCTTCAGGAAATAATCCCGTTCAGCACAGCAAACTTAATAAGGGCTGCCGTATTTCTGGTATGTGTCTTTTCCAGCAGGTTCTGACGGTGTGTCTCTATAGTGCGTTTGCTGGTAAACAGCACCTCTGAAATTTCGGCATTGGTATACCCTTCCGAAATAAGTTGTAATACCTCCGTTTCCCGCTTCGACAGGTCTTTGTATAACTTTTTACTGCTTTCCTGCCTCATCTGGTAATGAGGTGCTTTCTTAGACTTGCTTAGAAGGTCCAAGGTAAGGGATGGGCTGATGTACTGTATTCCCCCTGTAATAAGCTTTATGGCAGATTGCATTTCCTTTATACTCGTATTCTTCAGTAAATACCCTGCTGCGCCGGTTTCCATCATCTGATGCACATACCGCTCATCATCCAGCATGGAAAGCACCAGCACCTTTACATCCGGGAAGCTCTTGCGCAGCAGCTTAAGGGTATCATAACCATCCATCTCTGGCATGCTGATATCGAGCAGTACAATGTCTGCTGGGGTATAAACAAGTAAATCCAGCAGTTCCCGGCCGCTGGCTGCCTCCCCGGCTACTTCTATAGTTTCATCTAGTGTCAGTAACGCTCTAATTCCTTCCCTGACTAATTTGTGGTCATCAGTTAGAACCAATTTTACCATATGTGTTTAAATGTCTGTATTACTAAGGTGCTAAGGCACCCGGGAAACAGGTTTAGAAAAAATTACCATTACAAATATAATATCTTTACTTCCTGTTTTGGAAGTTAAAACATAGAATTTACTCCAAAGCTACATAGGCAAATATAAATTGACACGGGCTTCGTCTATTCTGCTGGAACATACTTTACGTACTATAACCCATAGGTTTAAGTGTTTTCCGCTACAGTAATGCTAGCTCCAACTCATTATATTTGCTTTTAGAATCCCTTTCTACTCTTTGTTTACAAGTTAGTGCATAAAGCCAAACATAGGAATACTGGCCTTGCTGGCAAAACTCCATGAACATGAAAATTACTTTTTTGCGAAGCCCCTGCAAAATAAAAGGGAGTAGGATGGGTTTGCAAAGGTGAGGAAAAGGTAGCATATGAAAAAGGACACGCAGGAGCATGGAACCGGGGAGTTCATCGTAAAAGTAGAGCAGTTGGATAAAGCAGCGGTGATACGGTTTGCGGGAGAACTTGATGCGAATTCTGCGGTTGCAGCTGATGATACATTGTCTGAGGTTGTGAATAGTGACTTTGATCACCTGCTGATTGATTGCACTGAATTACGCTATATCTCCTCCGCTGGTGTTGGAGTGTTTCTGTCCTCGTTTCACGCCTGCGCTGAGAAAAAAGTCGATATTATATTTTATGGTTTGCAGCCAAAAATCAAAAATGTATTCGCCATACTAGGTTTAGGCAAAATTTTCAAAGAAGCCGCGACTCAGGAAGAAGCCCTAAAACTCACTACCTCTTCTTCCACCCCATCTCAACAAAGCTGAAAAAGCAAATCATACCTCTCTTTCATAACTTTTCCACTTTAAAGGTTTACCAATAAGCTGATACTGGCTAGTTGTAACTCGATACCTATTTTGGTTCTTATCTGCATGCCATGAAAAGCCAAAGCCTACCTTCAATAGGCAGGCTTTGGCTGATTGTTCATGTATCAAATGTATCAAATCATCTTCTACCTTCTGTTTATATGGCAGCTGCAAAAACCAATTTTACGGCATCAACAGAAGATAGACTTTGTTTTCTTAATTTAATAATCACGGTTAGGATCTCTGTTCACATAACCGCCCCTATCGGAGCTTGATGAATACCGTTCGTAATCATCAGATAGAATCGATCTGCCGCTATAGCCGGTGTTGCTTTTATTTGCTGAACCATATCCTCTGTTCGAAGAATCTCTACTTCTATCCCCGGCACCAGCTCCATTTCTTTCTATAAAGCTATTGGAGCTGTCATTCGCCCCGCCTCTGTTCGGGTTAGAAGAAGAGTAGCCGTATCCCGAAGAGGAAGTTAAACGGTCCATGTTGCCCCCACTTCCACTCATCGAGCCATAATCGGAGGAACCGCCAAAATCGCCGTGCGAGCTGTAGTTGGATCCGCCAAAGCGGGAGCCGCTGTAACCACTTAATCTCCCGGTGCCGTATCCTTGCTCAAACTGCGCATTTCTTTCCCGTTCCATATCACTCATGGTGTTGTAGCGGTCGGATGTTCCGGTAAATCCGGAGATGCCGTAGCCTTGACGGATATCACCTAAATTGCCTCTATCACCTCTGGTATTTTTGTAATAATTGCGTTCCATGTCGTAGTCACGGTTGCGGTACGCATCAGGACGGTCTCTGTCGGAGAAGCGGTCATTTTCTGAGTAGCGGTTGTTACGATCATTTCTGTAGTCTCTCTCGAACTCCTGCTTCAGTTCCCGGCCTGGCCTGTCATCGTGGTCATACCTGTCACTTCGGTCATAGTCATTTCGATTGTCCCGGTCGTAGCGGTTTCTATTGTTATCTTCGTAGCCGTATCTGTCTTCGTTGCTGTAGCCACCTCTGTAGTAGCGATCTCTGTCGTATCTTTCCATAGCGTTTGTTTTTTAAGTTAATAATTATTGAACATGTCATTTTAAACGGGGAGCAGTCTCTTCGGTTTATATCAGTGTCATCCGAAGTCGTTAATAATAAGGCCTGCATACAAGTGCAGGCCCTTCTACTGTTTATGATTTTCTATCGGTCTCGTCGGTCGCGGTTATAGCGGCTTCGGTCAAAGTCGCTGTCGCGTCGGCTGCCACGCTGGTCATAGTCCCTGTCGTAGGCCGACCTTCTTTCCCGGTCAAAGTTACCTTGGCCGTAGGTGCTGCGCGCACGGTCTTCGTCGCGGTTATTGTAACCAGTGGAGCCATACCCGGTGCTTCTATACTGGTTAAAGCTGTTATCGTACCCGGTACTGCCCCGGCCAGTATTTCCAAAGTCTGAACCTCTGCTGGAAGACCTTTCTATGCCGCCACGTTGGCGTGATTCACCATATCGGTTTGTATAATCACTGTAGTCGCGGTCATCGGCAAAGCTGCCGTAGTTGCGGCTGTTGTAGTCGGCGAAGTTGCCGTAGCCGTTTCGCACATTATCAGACTGGTTCCTGTCGCCACCTGAGTTGCGTGGCCCCTGCATGCGGGAAGATCCATAGTTAGAGTGCCCGTAGGAAGAGCCTCCGCCGTAGGTGCTGCCACCTTCGCCATAGCGGGTGCCTCCACTATAGTCACCCTGTGCACTGGAACCGAAAGTAGAGCGGCTGTAGTTCCTGTCGCGGCTGCCCTCGTTATGCCTTTCAGTATCATTGGAGGGAGTGTTTCTATCTGTGTTACGCTCGTTACGCCTTCCTTCGCGGTTCAGGAATCCTCCCCTGTTATCATTGCTGTTATCCTGCTGCCTCCTGTCGCGGCGCGACCCGTCTTCGTTGAAGTCGGCGTAGTGGTTGCGGTAATTGCGGTTGTTATCATCGTATCTGTTCATAGCTTTTGTTTTATAGTTATACTTACCTGTTTTAACGCGAGGCCTTGCTGCCTTGTTGTATTCCTGCCTCTTGCCAGTCCTGCACCTTGCCCTCCTTTGCCTGTACCAGAAAACCATAGAAAGGGCGCAGGCCAAACTCAGGCAGGAGGATAGAAGTATAAACGCTGAACAATAGCAAGGCAGACACATGGAACAACAGATTCACATTGGTACCTCCGGGTGGCACTACAAGCACTGGATGGGCACCTTTTATCCTCCGGAGGTAAAATCTAAGGGATTTACAGACTACTACACACGCTTTTTCAGAAGCGTGGAAATCAATAACTCCTTTTACAAGCTCCCATCAGCCGAAACATTTGCAAATTGGCGCGCGTCAGTGCCAGATGATTTCCTGTTTGCTGTGAAGGCTAGCAGGTTTATCACCCATATGAAGAAGCTGAAGGACCCGCAGGAGAGTATTGCCCGGTTCTTTAATAACGTGAATGCACTGGAGGAGAAGTTGGGGCCTATCCTGTTTCAACTGCCCCCGATGTGGGGAGTAAACATAGACCGGCTGCGCGATTTCCTGACCCTGCTGCCCCCCTACTACAGGTATACTTTTGAGTTCAGGCACCACAGTTGGTATGCCCCTGAAGTACTAGAACTGCTACGAAACTTTAACGTTGCTTTTTGTATTTATGAACTGGAATGGCACATGTCGCCGAAGGAGGTAACGGCAGACTTTGTGTATGTGCGGCTGCACGGACCAGATGGAAAGTATTCCGGCAGTTATCATGACGATGCACTGCAATACTGGGCATGGCAATGCCTGGAGTGGAAAAAGCAGGGCCTGCAGGTCTACATCTACTTCGATAACGACCAAAATGGCTATGCCGCCTTTAATGCAAAGCGGCTGCAGGAAATTGTACAGGAGCGTGAACAACAGTAAGCGTTTCAGGTTGTACAAGAGCACGTGAAAACCGGATATTACCACATTTTTCTATGTAAGCTGCCTTTTCGATATTAAATTTGCCTCTACAACATTTGTTGCAACAAAAATCAAAGTAATGAACAGAATAACAACCGATATATGCATTGTAGGTGCTGGTCCGGTGGGCTTATTTGCCGTGTTTGAGGCTGGCCTGCTGAAGATGCGCTGCCATGTAGTAGATGCGCTCCCTGCCGTGGGTGGGCAGCTCTCTGAGATATACCCGAAAAAACCGATATATGATATACCTGGCTTCCCTGAAATTTTAGCTGGTGACTTAATCAAAAACCTGGAGCAGCAGATTGCTCCCTTTCACCCTACTTTTACACTGGGTGAGCGTGTGGAGGACCTTGAGAAGCTGGAGGATGGCTCCTTTATTCTGAACACAGTAGACGGCACCGAAATAGCTTGTAAAGTGGTGGTGATAGCCGGTGGTTTGGGATCTTTTGAGCCCCGCAAGCCCGCCATCGAAAACCTCGAAAAGTACGAAGGCAACGGCGTGACCTATATGGTGCGCGATCCGGAGCACTTCCGCGACAAGCGTGTGGTGCTGGCTGGCGGTGGTGACTCTGCCCTGGACTGGGCTATATACTTGTCTGCTTTATGCAAAGAGATTTCGCTGGTGCATCGCGGAACTTCCTTCAGAGGAGCTCCTGAGTCGGCAGACAAGGTGGTGAGCCTGGCAGAGGAAGGCAAACTGAACCTGATACTGAAATCAAACGTGACGGAAGTGCACGGGGGAGATAAGTTGGAGAAGGTGACTGTGATGATGGACAATGCTACGCCTGTGGCGATAGAGGCAGATTATTTTATCCCGTTGTTCGGCCTGGTGCCAAAGTTAGGGCCGCTGGAGAACTGGGGCCTGGAACTGGAGAAAAATGCCATCGTGGTGAACACAGAAGACTACTCTACCAACATAGAGGGGGTTTACGCCATCGGCGACATCAACACTTACCCAGGCAAGCTGAAGCTGATATTATGCGGTTTTCATGAGGCTGCCCTGATGGCGCATAGCGCGTACAACATAATTAACCCAGGTAAAAAGTTTGTGTTGAAGTACACCACTGTTAACGGCATACAGGAACTAGCATGACAGATGCAATAAACATTTATGTGGAGCAGGAAAACGGGGAGCGCATTGCCCTCGAGGCTCCCACGGACATGGGCCTTTCGGTAATGGAGGTGCTCAAGGCAAACGAATTCGATGTGCAGGCTGTTTGCGGTGGTATGGCCATCTGCGCTACCTGCCACGTGGAGGTGCTGGAAAGCAATGAACTGCCCGAAATGAGCGACGATGAAGCGTATATGCTGGAAACGCTCCCTCATGCCACCGAAAGCAGCCGCCTGAGCTGCCAGTTGCGGGTAAACCCGGAACTGGATGGGCTGGTGGTGCGTATTATGCCGGAGGCTTGATAACAAGGAACAAGGGTAGCCTGATACTTTGACACGAACAAATAAGGCCTGGACAGTATATATCCAGGCCTTATTGTTATACATAGCTTATGTTTTTTACCACCCACTCGCCAGCACGTCGGCGATGTGCATGGTCTTGATAGGCTTGTTCTGTTTCTGAATGTAAGCTTCTAAATGCATCAGGCAGCTGCTGTCTGTAGACACAATGTAATCAGCGCCGGTGGCAATGGCGTTCTCAACCTTCTGCTCGGCCATGGCCGTGGAAATGGCCTCAAACTTCACCGCAAAGGAACCACCAAAGCCGCAGCAGGTTTCAACATCCTCCATTTCAACCAGTTCCAGCCCCTGCACCTTACTGAGCAGGGCGCGGGGCCCTTCCTTTATGCCGCACTCGCGTAGCGCGCTGCAGGAGTCATGGTAGGTATACCTTCCCTGTAGCGCAGCGCCAGGTATATCTGTTACGCCCAGCACATCGGTCAGGAACTCAGTGAGTTCATACACTTTTTTCTGCATGGCGCGGTACTTTACCAGCTTCGACGACTTCACGAAGATATCCTGGTATGCGTTGCGCACCATACCCACGCAGGATGCGGAAGGAGCTACAATGTAATGGGAAGTGTCATTGGAAAAATCATCCAGGAACTTGTTGGCTACCTCGCGTGCCTCGTCGAAAAAACCGGCATTGAAGGCGGGTTGCCCGCAGCAGGTCTGATTGGTGTTATAGGTTACTTCACAACCCACTTTCTCAAGCACTTTCACCATGTTCATGCCCGTCTCCGGGAAAAGCTGGTCCACAAAGCACGGTATAAATATATCTACAATTATTCTTCTAGCCATAGTCAGGAAAACACAGCGCCCGACTGCGTCATCGCGGATGCAAACGCTGCTTTGTTCAGGTTCAAATTTAAACCAATATTTTCGAAGTAAGCGATCAAATTCTCAGTGGGCATGTTGCCTACCAGTTCGTCTTTGGCCATCGGGCAGCCGCCATAGCCGCGTAGGGCACCGTCAAAGCGCCGGCAACCTGCCTGGTAAGCCGCCTCCACTTTTTCCTGCCAGGTAGCAGGTGTTGTGTGCAGGTGCGCTCCAAACTCTATACCTTGGAAGGCCGGTACCAGGTTGCCGAACAGATACGAGATATTCTCCGGGTCAGAAACGCCGATGGTGTCCGACAAAGAGATGATTTTTACCTGCAGCTTGTCTAGCTCCTCCACAAGCCGTATCACCGTTTCCGCATCCCAGGGGTCGTTGTAGGGGTTGCCAAAACCCATAGAGATATAAGTGACGAGGGTTTTACTGTGACTGTGGCAAATATCCTGTATCCGGGCAAGCTGCTGCATGGCCTCGGAAATGCTTTTGTTTGTGTTGCGTTGCTGAAACGTCTCTGACACTGACAGGGGAAAGCCGAGGTAGTCTATCTGCTGGTGCCGGGCAGCATCCTCAGCGCCGCGCACGTTGGCAATAATGGCCAGCAGCTTCGAGTGCGCTCCCTCCAGCTCCAGGTTCGCCAGTACTTCGGCGGTGTCGCTCATTTGCGGGATGGCCCTGGGTGACACAAAACTACCAAAGTCGATCGTGTCGAAGCCTACTTTCAGCAACTGGTTGACATACGCTATTTTCTGTTCTGTCGGTATAAACTCCCTGATCCCTTGCATGGCATCGCGGGGGCACTCAATAATTTTCATTTGATTGTAATTGGATGGCCTTGCCCAAAGATACAAATTTAGGGGAAGCATTCCGTTTGAAAAAAACCAAGACAAACTTTCAGGTTTTGGGAAATTCACTAACTTTAATAGCGTATTTATCGCTTATTTCCCAACCTCTCCCTCATGACCAGGCTACGAAACAGCACTATACTTATTACGGGAGGTGCCTCGGGCATCGGCAGGTTGATGGGTTTGATGAGCCTGGAGAGAGGCGCAGATAAGGTTATCATCTGGGACATTAACCAGCAGAACCTGCAACAGGTGACTGCTGAGATGCAAGCCAAAGGAAAGCAGGTTTTTCCTTATGAGGTGGATGTAGCTGATGTGGCCGCTGTAGCCGAGGCAGCCGGGCATGTACTGCAGGAAAGCGGCCCTCCCGATATCCTGATAAACAACGCAGGTATTGTAGTAGGAAAAATGTTTGCAGACCATAGTTATGCGGAAATAGCGCAAACACTAAGCGTCAACGTGCTGGGGGTAATGGCGGTAGCCCGCGCTTTTTTACCGGGCATGATAGAAAGAGGCTCAGGCCATGTGGTGAACATTGCCTCGGCGGCTGGAACTGGAGGCCCTGGAACTCGACCTGCACGTTACCACCGTTACACCAAGCTACATCGACACTGGTATGTTTGCCGGGGCAAAGGCACCCTTGCTCACCCCTATACTACAACCCGAAGAAGTGGCTGACGCCATACTGAATGCTGTGGAGAAAAACAGGATCATGCTGCGAAAGCCATGGATTGTGCACCTGATTCCGCTGCTGCGCGGCCTGCTTCCCACACGGTTTTTTGACGTACTTGTCGGGAAAGGTTTCAGGGCCTATTCTACTATGGAACATTTTACGGGCCGTCCGGTACAGAAGGCAGCTATCCATTCAGAAACAAACTTAAAACAATAATTTATGTCCCTCAGAAACACCGCCGCTACTACAGCTACGCAATCAGAGACAGACCACCGAAGCATACAGCAACTGGTGCAGAAACAAAGGGATTTCTTCGCTACCGGTATAACCCACGATGTGAGCTTCCGTAAACAGCAGCTTCAGAAACTCCAGAGAGCGATAAGGCAGTACGAACAGGAGCTTTTCGATGCTATGTACGCTGATTTCAGAAAACCGGAGATGGAGTCTTTTATAAGTGAGGTAGGCTTTGTGGAGTTGGAACTCAAGCTTACACTGAAAGACCTGGAGAAGTGGGCAAAGCCGCAACGGGTAAAAGAGGCGCTTTTGAATTTCCCATCCCGCAGCTATATCTACTCCTCTCCCTATGGGATCAACCTCATCATCGGTCCCTGGAACTACCCTTTCAACCTCCTGATCACTCCGCTCATCGGGGCCATGGCTGCCGGCAACTGTATTATACTTAAACCGTCTGAGCTAGCTGCAAATACTTCTGCTGTTATTTCGAAGCTGATTCAGGAGACTTTTGAAGAGGATTATGTTGCTGCCGTAGAGGGTGGCGTGGATACAACGCAGCACCTGCTGGCGCAGCGCTTCGACCATATCTTTTTTACAGGCAGCACCCGCGTGGGGCAGATCATCATGAAGGCTGCTGCAGAACACCTCACGCCTGTCACGCTGGAGTTGGGTGGCAAGAGCCCCGTCATTGTAGCCGAAGACGCAGACTTGGAGCTGGCAGCGAGGCGCATTACTTGGGGTAAGTTTCTCAACGCTGGTCAGACCTGCGTGGCTCCGGACTACCTACTGGTGCACGAACAGGTAAAGGAGGAACTGGTGCAACTCATTTCTCAATGCATCACCGATTTCTATAGCAAAGAGCCGGAGAAAAGCCCTGACTTCGCCCGCATCGTCAACGACAGGCACTTTGAAAGGCTAAGCTTTTTCCTGCGGAATGCTAACGTGCGTGCAGGGGGGCAAACAGATGCGCTGCAACGGTATATTGCGCCTACCCTGCTGGACCAGGTTGGCTGGGAACACCCGGTGATGCAGGAGGAAATATTCGGCCCCATACTCCCTGTGCTTTCCTTTAGTACCCTGAAGGAAGCAATAGAGGTCGTGAGCAGGCATAAAAACCCACTGGCGCTTTACTTCTTCTCCTCTAATAAAGAAAAACAGCAGGCGGTGCTGCGTTGCACCCAGTTCGGGGGCGGGTGCATCAACGATACTGTCTCGCACCTGGTAAACCCTAACCTGCCCTTTGGCGGCGTGGGCGGCAGTGGTGTAGGCAGCTACCACGGCAAGAGCAGTTTTAGTGTTTTCTCGCACCAGAAGAGCGTTTTGCACCGCGGCACCTGGCTGGATCTACCCGTACGCTACCCGCCTTATCACAACCGCTTGGACATGCTCCGCAAACTTTTCAGATGGCTCTAACTGATAGTCAGCATCTTCTTCCTCTTTCCGACTTCCCTGGCAAACCTGGCCCTGTCTCTATACGTTTTAATGCTGTACAGTTGGTGCAAGAAAATCCTATGCAAGCCAAACACCATCTATCACCTTCATAGAGTAAAAAAAGAATGGATAATCTTGTTGAGTACCTTGATGAGTCGCTGGTGCCGCTGGAGGAGAAAATAAGGACATACCTTGACGTGGAGCATAATATGCGTCTGCTGGAGGTGGAACTGCTGTCGCTTCAGAGCATCAGGCCAGACTTCTCCCCTAACAGCCAGGACGCTGAACAGACCGCACCACAAGGGAACCTGATCAGGAGACTTAATGATAAGGAAAAGCGGCTTGCAGAACTGGTGGAATATCATAAGGAACTTCGCCAAGAAGTAATAAGTATGCTGCCCGCACAAAACAGGTTGTTTGAACTTAACGTAGGGTATGGGCCAACCAGGGTGGGGTATTTTACCGTAGACCCCGAGACACTACAGCCGCTTCCTGAAGCTGTGCTTCGCATAGTGCATTGACTCATGCTGCAGCCCTGCCGGCCTCCACTGTTTTTAACCTGTTACTATCCGCATTACCCTTTACCACGTAGTAAAGCCAATGGGCTTACTGTTATTATACTTATTTATTGCGCTGTTTTTTTCCTTTCTGTGCTCCGTGCTCGAAGCGGTTCTGCTAAGCATCACTCCCTCCTACATCAATATAGCCTCGCAGGAAAACCCTGCTTTAGGTAAAAGCCTGGAGCAGTTCAAGGAAAATGTAGACAGGCCATTGGCTGCCATCCTCACCCTCAACACTTTTGCCCATACTATTGGCGCTGCAGGAGTAGGCGCACAGGCACAGATGCTATGGGGAGACGCCTACCTGTCTGTCACCTCTGCCGTTCTGACCATTATCATCCTCATATTCTCGGAGATCATCCCGAAGACTATAGGGGCCAACCACTGGCGGCAATTGGCTCCCTTTACTATCCGCACGCTGAAGATACTGATCTACTCTCCGCTCTACCCTATCATTATCCTGTCTCAGTTCATTACCAGGCGGCTTAAGAACGACAAAAATCGCAGTGTGCTTAGCCGGGCAGATTTTACAGCCATGGCAGAGATAGGTATAAAAGAAGGAATATTTAAGAAGGGCGAATCACAGATCATCCGGAATATTCTGCGGTTCAACAAAATTCTGGTGCGCCACGTCATGACACCCCGCACCGTTGTAGTAAGTGCCCAGGAGGATATGCCCATTGTAGACTTCTTCAGAAGTTTTCCTGATTTACGGTTTTCACGCATTCCTATATACAAGGAAAATCTAGATGATGTAACAGGATATGTTCTGAAGGATGAGGTGATGTACAAACTGATCAATAACGAAGGAGACAGCCCACTAAGCTCCATTGCCCGGAATATCCAGGTGGTGCCGGAGCACATGCTTATCCCAACTCTTTTCAACAAGCTGCTGGAAAAGCAGGACCAGGTGGCGCTGGTAGTGGATGAGTATGGTGGCACTGCAGGATTGATTAGCATAGAAGACATTATAGAAACCCTGCTTGGCATGGAAATTATTGATGAGATGGATCAGGTAGCAGACCTTCAGACCTGGGCACGAAACAACTGGGAAAAACGATCCAAACGTCTGGGTTTCAAGCCTGGTGAAGAGGCATAAATCAAGCTGCCAGTGCCAGAAGTGCCTCACCGTCCTGTCCAATTTCAGATGGCTTCTATAAATTGTACTGAATTCTTACCCCTCAGGCTTTAGCTGTCTTACCATCAAGGACTAAACCTTTCTTTACAGCTTTAATATATACATTAAGCAGCCTTCAGACAAACAAAAGGGCCAGATCCGATGGCCGAAAACCCAACAACAATATATAACTGATTCTTCTACTCGGGCAGATTCCGGAGAAATTTAGTCACAGCTAATCTTTAAAAAGAAAAAAATGGAAAAGGAGGAGGTATCCGAATTGTGCCATGCTGGTCTGGGTGTTGTAACATGAGATGTAATTCCACAGTGGCAGTGGGGGGTGTTTCTACAATCTGAGGAATTATTCCACAATTCCAAGGCATAACCATTTCCTGCTACACCTAATGTTAGGCTTACATAACACTGATAAATAACCACTTATAAAAGGTTGCCTTTTATGGCATAATTATTCCTAACAGGCTGCCATAGTATAGAAGGAAAAACCAGCAAGCATGTATAGTTCTCAGGAATATGCTACCCTACCAGTAGCAGCGGCAACATTTAAAACACGAAGCGCGGAATAATGATCTTGAACAGCTTCATATATAACATTAAGTTATTGTCTGAGCGGCAATTCTCATTATACGTTCTGATTGCAGAAGAGTTACCATTGCTGATTGTGCTTTCTTCTACAGCAGAAACACCGTCAAAACATCCTCAAATCAGCACAAAAATCTTAAACCGTTTTTACTGGGCCTGCAAAAAGTTTTCCTGCTTCCTGTTTTCTTCGATTAGTATAATATCCGAAGCTTCCCTCGCTTATACTCGTTTCAAATCTGCACTTCATCATACCAGATTAGAGACTCAGGGCACACATTATAAATTTATAAATACAGGTCAACATAAGATGCAATTCGCCAGCAACTACGTTTCCCGTCAATTTATATTTATATTAATATTAAGCACTTTCTGCACTTTAACGTTTTTTCTAAAGTTTTTAAAAATATATATTAATAAATATTTTTTGATATAAGATTTGTTTAATAATATTAACACATAGAAGCTTATATCATACTTATAGTACAAGTTTAGATTACACACAGCAGCAATCTTATTGTATACATTTTTTAAATTCTATTATGACCATAATAAGGAAAGCCCTTTAAATCCAACATAACTATTCATTAATAATTAAAAGTATAGTTATTTGTATATTATAACTTTTTTGTTAATCATCTTATATTGCCAGCACCTTTTAGATCACCAGTTGTTCTATTGAAGTCGTTCACTCTTTCCTTTTCAGTAAAACAGCACCAAGCCACCACCCCTTAAACAAACTTATTATAATTCAATCAACCTTATAAACTCTACACCGCATGAAGATCTCTACTAAATTTTCACTTATCATCCTGCTGATAAGTTATTTTTATGTTTTTCAGTCCTATTCCCAGACTATACCTGTCAAAACTGCCAATGAATATGTAAAGCCCTACTCAGGAGCATTTCAAGTGGGCAGCAACATGGGATTTTATGGCAACGGATGGAACGATGATAAACTGGTAGCTGCTTTGCAGAAGGCTGGTGGAGGTTCTGTAAGACCTACTTTACCGGAGCACTTCGTAGAAAGGTACGGGTATGGTATACGTTTGAATGAATTCAAAGCATACACTGGCAGCTATGGCATGTCAGAAATCACGGTGTTTATTGAAGGCCCTTCAGAGGAACACCGCGACAAGACAGTATATACCGGAACCACATCTTCCAAACTGTTTGCAAACATGTATGAGCCTATCTGGAATTCGGATGGCACAGTAAACGCAAATAACTATTATGCTATCTATGTTTATAATTTAGTACAGACCTACGGAGACTATGTGCGCTTCTGGGAAGTAGTAAATGAGCCGGACTATGGTTATGCGAAGCGTTCAGAATGGTTAACACGAGCTCCATATCCCTCAGAATCCGACAACACCAGAGCTCCATTCTATCACTATATCCGTATGCTGCGCATTACGTGGGAAGTAGTTAAAAAATACAGCCCTGAAGACTATGTGACAACAGGAGGTATTGGCTATACAGAATACCTGGATGCACTGTTGCGCTACACTGACAACCCTAACGGCGGCGCCGTTACATCACAATACCCGAACAAAGGTGGTGCTTATTTTGACGTGGTAAGCTATCATTTCTACCCGCAGCACTTCCTTAAGTACTGGGATGGAGTGATGAAGTATACCCGCACCTCCGACTACGCTGCCAACGCGATAATAGATCGTAAGAAAGAAATGGAGGCTACTTTATCCAAGTATGGCTACAATGGCTCAACTTACCCTAAGAAGCACTACATTGTAACAGAGACTGGTATAACCCGGCGTACATCAGAAGATCACATCAGTACAGATGAGATGCAGCGTAACTTTGCCATCAAATCGGCTGTGATAGCTCAAAAAAATGACATTAAGCAAATGCAGTACTTTAAAGTAGGTGAAGATGATAGTTTCTCGTCTACAGGAACAACCATTTCCACATCGCAACGGTACAGCAACATGGGCTTCTATGAGAACCTGGAAAGAGACGCCCCCGGAAGTGAAAGATTGACTGATCAAGGTAAAGCCTTTAAAACAAACAGCCAGCTCCTGGATGGGTATACCTATGATGCTTCCCGCACAGCAGCCTTAAATTTACCTAGCCTGGTAGAGGGTGCCGCTTTCAAAAAAGGAACAGAATATGTATACGTGCTTTGGGCAAAAGCTTTGGTAGACACAAAGGAATACGCCACTGCTACTTACTCTTTCCCTTCTAGCTTTAACCTTTCCGGTGTGGAGCGCTATGAGTGGAATTATTCAGTTACCAACAGTTCCACAAAGCAATCAGCACAGGGAATTACGCTCACCGGCGCACCTGCTTTCTTTAAGACAAGCTCCTCCACAACGATTACAGCTAAGCAGTCGCAGACGATTTCTTTCCCATCTATTTCGTCAAAGACGTACGGCGACCCTGATTTCACAGTAAGTGCCACGGCATCTTCAGGCTTACCGGTTTCTTTTACAATTGTATCCGGACCAGCCAAGATTACAGGCAGCACCATTACTTTAACGGGCTCAGGAACAGTAACTGTAGAGGCTACACAAAGTGGCAATGACACTTATAATGCTGCTACTCCTGTAAAGCAAAGTTTTAGTGTCAGCTCTCAAACATTGACAGAATCTACCTGCTCCGCCACAGGTTCTATCCTGCGCGAGCAGTGGAACAACGTGTCTGGAAACAAAGTATCTGACATTCCACTGAACACGAGCCCAAGCTATACCAGCCAGCTGAGCCAGTTCGAGGCACCAAGCGGAGTTGGCACAGACTACGGAGCGCGCGTGAGCGGCTACATCTGCCCTCCCTCCACCGGCTACTACACCTTCTTCATCGCAGGCGACGACAACGCGGAGCTTTGGCTGAGCACCACCGACAGCCCTTCTAACAAGCAGAAGATAGCCTCCGTGACCGGCTGGACCTACTCCCGCCAGTGGGACAAGTACTCCTCGCAGAAGTCTGCGTCTATCCGCCTGGAGGCAGGCAAGAAATACTACATCGAGGCCCTGCACAAGGAAGCTTCTGGTGGCGACAACCTGGCCGTGGCCTGGACCATGCCTGACGGCAGAACAGAGGCACCTATCGCCGGCAGCAGGCTATCACCTTCCTCAGGAGAGACTACCTCTGCGCCTGACCCAACAGAATCTACCTGCTCCGCCACAGGTTCTATCCTGCGCGAGCAGTGGAACAACGTGTCTGGAAACAAAGTATCTGACATTCCACTGAACACGAGCCCAAGCTATACCAGCCAGCTGAGCCAGTTCGAGGCACCAAGCGGAGTTGGCACAGACTACGGAGCGCGCGTGAGCGGCTACATCTGCCCTCCCTCCACCGGCTACTACACCTTCTTCATCGCAGGCGACGACAACGCGGAGCTTTGGCTGAGCACCACCGACAGCCCTTCTAACAAGCAGAAGATAGCCTCCGTGACCGGCTGGACCTACTCCCGCCAGTGGGACAAGTACTCCTCGCAGAAGTCTGCGTCTATCCGCCTGGAGGCAGGCAAGAAATACTACATCGAGGCCCTGCACAAGGAAGCTTCTGGTGGCGACAACCTGGCCGTGGCCTGGACCATGCCTGACGGCAGAACAGAGGCACCAATAGCCGGTAACAGACTGTCTCCTTACCTGTCTTATCTCTCAGGCTCTGGCCTGACAAGCGCCTCTGAACTGGAAGTGGCTAGCCCTCTTGAGGAATCCCAACTGACGGCATACCCGAACCCGTTCACTACGGATGCAACCATTCAGTTCACGCTGGCTGCCTCAGAGCAGGCAAGCCTGGAGCTGTATGATGTGCAGGGCAGGCTGGTGCGCAGCCTCTACGAAGGCAAGGCAGAGGCAGGCGCTCCAAGAAACTTCGAGCTGAAGGCAGAGGGGCTCACCCGCGGCGTGTACATCATCAGGCTGGTGACAGGCACCAAGGTGTTGACCCAGAAGATTGTGCTGGAAAAATAAGCCGCCTCTTTTACTCATTACAAAAACCCGTTCCGGAAATCCGGAGCGGGTTTTTGTTTTATTGCAACAGCCAGCTGTTCTGCCTTTAACTATATGTGCAAGCAAAAGCAGGACTATCATAAAAGAGATAATGCAGAAACGTTAAGCAGCGAATACTACCTTAACTGAATAAAACTTAATCTGTTAAAGTTTGAATGCGGTTACCTCTTATTAATCAGCATCCTTTTATCTCTTCAAACACAAAGCTACCTTTGTGAAAATATTCTCTTATGAAACTGCAGTCTGATTTTCCGCTAAAACAGTACAACACGTTTGGCATTGATGCCAGGGCAAAGCTTTTCGCCCGCTTCGAAAGTGTTGAGGAACTGCAGGCGCTTTTAAAGATGCCGGAGATACAGAAAGAAGAAAAGTTGGTGCTTGGTGGCGGCAGCAACCTGCTCTTTACAAAGGATTTTGACGGCGTCGTGCTGCAGAACGGCATAAAAGGTATAAAGGTGCTTAGGGAAGATGAGACACATGTATACGTGGAAGCTGGAGGCGGCGAGATATGGCATACCTTTGTGCTGTATGCGCTGCAACAGAATTACGGCGGTGTAGAAAACCTTTCCCTCATACCCGGGACGGTGGGAGCAGCTCCATTACAAAACATTGGTGCTTATGGAGTGGAGCTAAAAGATACTTTTCATGAGTTGGAGGCTGTGCATCTGCAGACTGGTGAAGTACAGATTTTTGATAACGCCACCTGTAAATTCGGCTATCGCGAGAGCATCTTCAAAAATGATTTAAAAGGCCAGTATGTGGTAACGTCTGTTGTTTTCAGGCTGAACAAAAAGCATACACTCAATACCTCGTACGGGGCTATCACAACGACCTTGGAGGAAATGCAGGTACAGCAACCAAGTATACAGGACATCAGCGCTGCTGTTTGCCACATCCGCCAGAGCAAGCTTCCTGACCCCAGTCAGATCGGAAATGCCGGCAGTTTCTTTAAAAACCCCGAGATTCCGCTGGAACAGTACCAGCAATTAAAGGAGCAGTATCCTGCCATACCCTCCTACCCTGTTTCAGAAACAACAGTCAAGGTGCCAGCCGGCTGGCTGATTGAGCAGTGTGGCTGGAAAGGAAAAGTACTGGGCAACTATGGCGTGCACAAAAACCAGGCGCTGGTGCTGGTAAACTATGGCGGCGCCAAAGGCGAGCAGGTACGTCAGCTGGCTTATGATATTATTACTTCTGTGGAGCAGAAGTTTGGCATACAGCTACACCCGGAAGTAAACATCCTGTAAAATACTTCCTATTATTGTGCAGAATAAGCATCTTTTCTTTAAGGATATCGTTTTCACAATATTAAACTGGCACCTTAACAATAAACTGGAAATGAAACGCAAGCACCTGCACCTGCTATGGATCATAGCACTCGCCCTACCCTTTCTCACAGCCTGCAAAGACGACAAGGAAATCCCAGCGCCCTCCAATACAGAACTGCTGGAAGCCCATGAATGGAAAGGCGATCAGTTATTGGTTATGGGGATCAACGTTTCTGAAACAGGTGTAAATCCAGGCAGTATTCCAGACATTAAAACAACTCGCTTAACCTTTAAGAAAGACAACACCTATATCGCTAAAAACGGCAGCGGGCCGATGATGGAAGGAAAATGGCGCTTTAATGCAGATGAGACAAAGATAAACATCAACTTTTTAGGCCTAAGCGAGTTTGATGTAAAGGAACTCGATGAGGAGAACCTGAACCTGGGCACAAGCATACCTAAATCGCAGCTGGTACTTTTAGCAAGCATCTTGAATATAGAACTGGGAATCATAAACATGTTTCCTGACGGAACAGAGTTTGAAATAGAACTACGGTTTATAAAGCCCTGATACAAATGTGCCCCACATTTTTTCATCTGAACAAAGTTTACAAGAAAATCTGATTACCGCCGTTAAGCCATTATGTTATATCCTTACGTATAAAGTCATTTTGACATAAACTATGAAAAAGTTAAACACACTCGCTTTACTTCTGGTGACACTTCTCACCTTCTCCCTTACTGGTTGCAAAGACGACAAAGAAGAAGCATCTCCATATACAGCTTTTTTAACTGACGGAGTATGGACCGGTGACGCCATTTATGCTGGTCAGTTTCCTGTTACCACCCTGCTTACTTTAGCTGGTCAGACGGAGCTAGCCGAAGCATTGAATATCAAAACAACCAAGTTTGAGTTTGAAAGAGATGGTACATTCACAGCAACAAAGGATGGCGTAACAGAAAATGGAACCTGGAAGTTTGCAAATGATGAAAATCAGATCATTATCTCCGGAGATAACCTCGTTCTTACAGGAGGTAACAACGAAGCGACGCTTGATATTTTAAAATTGGATGACTCAAAATTTAATCTGCAAATTGATGTTGAAGAAATGGGTTATGATCCAGATGATTTGCAGGGATTCAGCACATTTGAGGTCAGACTCGTTAAATAAAAAGCATCAAACGGATATAAAGCAAAACAGCTCCCATAAGTGGGAGCTGTTTTGCTTTATAGGCAGGCACAGAAATTTATCCTGAAAAGAAGTACAAATCATTCAATCACTATAACTGAGACAGTTACAATTCTGACGGCAGGAGTTTTGGTATTCAGAATGTGGCTGTTACTTTAGCAGGTAAATGAAATAAACTCTAATCTGTTCGAAAAACAGGCTGTACAATAGAAAAACCATAATAGAATTTCCTGTCAAGTTCTGCAATTTGAATAACGCAGGACACAAAATGGCGTATTAAAATTTGTTGCGGCTTAAAAAAATCCTTATTTTGAACTCTCGGGCTGCTGAAAATTATACAAAATAACTATATGATAAACCTTAGAAACTTTACTTTATTACTTACCTCTATTTTCATGCTGGCTCTTGCTGGCTGTAGCAAAGATGACGACGATGATGTTTCTCCGAATATAGCGATGCTGACTGCAGGTGAATGGAAGGGCAGTGCTGTATTTTCTAATGGAGTAGATATAACGAAAGAAGTCGAAGAAAAGAGCGGGTTTGTTTGGCAAAACTTCACTACGGTTTTCAATAGGGATGGCAGTTATGTGGAGTCTTATGATGGAGATACTATAGATGAAGGTGTTTGGGTTTACGAAAATGATGAAAGAGTTATCAAGTTCAACAGCGGCACAACAAATGAATATAAAGTTGTAATATCGAAACTAGATGAAGATGAGCTTTCTTACCTGCAAGGTGGTCTGGAGTTGATGTTCACCAGGTAATTTTAAAAGAGAAGCCGTTTAAATGCCGTCAGATAAAAGAAAGATTTTAGATAAAAAAAGGCTTATAAAACAGCAAAGGCTCCATAAATGGGAGCCTTTGCTGTTTTACAGGTTATAGCTGTCAGCACCAGAGATGCCAGCACCTTAATTTCAGCGCAACAATTTTCAACGGTTCAAAAATAAAGAAAGAAGAAGACAGCCCCCTTAATGGCTAGGCAACGTTAAGGTGTGGATTGGATGCCCCTTCAATTTCAGGCACCAATCTCATGCCGGAAACGGATTGCTGAGGTATAAAACAGTTGTCAGGGCACCTTCATGATGCAGTTTATTTGAACAACCAGCGGAATAAATTGTAAGCATTAAAATATATTATTTAAAATAATGCGTATATTAACTAACTGTACCTATGTATAGTCCACATCGAAAAATATCAAATAACTCTCTAACATGCAGAACATGAAAAAACTCTTACAATTCATTCTGATCCTGGCAGTTTCACTTGGACAGGTAGCTTGTGAAGGCGATGAAGGACCGGTAGGTCCTGCGGGACCAACAGGTGATCAGGGACCTATAGGACCTCAGGGACCTCCCGGTGAAACGCAGGTTGCCCAGGTATTTGAAATAGTTGTTGATTTTGAAGCACCTGACTACCAGTTCGGGTTTGATATCGCTGATTATAACGAGATTCTGGAAACAGAAGTAGTTATAAATGAATTTGATGTAGTGCTTGCCTATAAAGCTATCGGAGCTCTGGACGATGAAACACCATTTTGGGGAGCCCTTCCGCAAAGCTACAATCTGGCTTCCGGACAGCAGTTTACTTATAAATTTGCTCAAGCTGAGCAAATACTGCTGCTTTACATAAGTGCTGCAGAAGCTACTTTAGGACAGTTACCGGAGGATCGTTTAACTGAACAGTACTTTAGGTTTGTTGTTATACCGGGCGAGTACATGAACGGCAGAAAAGCCACTCCAACAGTAGACCTGACAGACTATCAAAAGGTCATAGAGTATTATCGCATCAACGACACCAATGTTCAGAGAATTAAAGTGAATTGACACAAACAAAAGAGCTACCGCATACGGTAGCTCTTTTGTTCTTTCCGGGATTTCTCAATGGATAAACAAACCTGGCTGAGGAGAGAACTTCGCTGCAATCCCACAGTAATTTAATGCCTTGTTGAACTTAGCATCAGCAGCAATCTTAGGTAAATAGGAGCCTCAGATTCAATTTTTTATCTGTTATACAGTGCAATAAATTCATCAATCTTATGTTATTCATTTTCAAAAGAGCTCCTCTACATCATTATGAATAAACATGTAAAGCACAACAAGGCTTGGTATTTGTCGATGCTGCTGATGTTCCTTTTTCCACTGGCATCGACTCACCCTATCCGAGCTAATAATGTCGCTCTTACCCAGGAGCTACAGCAAACAGTTACCGTGCGCGGCACCGTAAAGTTGCAGCCAGGCAGCGGAGCACCGGCAGAGCCTTCGCCTGGGGTGACTGTATTGGAAAAAGGCACCACCAATGGAACAGCAACCGGTATAGATGGTACTTTCCAGCTTCAGGTAAAGCCGAATGCGGTACTTACCTTTTCCATGGTCGGTTTTGAACCGCAGGAAGTAAGTGTGGACGGCAGAGCAATTCTGGATGTTACCCTGCAGGAAAGTGACAACACCTTACGCGAGGTGGTAGTGACAGGTTACCAGACAATAGACCGGAAAATGTTTACCGGCTCGGCTGCGCTGCTAACAGGCAACGATGCCAAGAGAGAAGGCGTTACTGACGTCAGCCGGATGCTGGAAGGCAGGGTGGCCGGGGTTTCAGTACAGAACGTTTCCGGCACCTTTGGTGCTGCACCTAAAATACGGGTACGTGGCGCTACTTCCATCACCGGAGACAACAAACCTTTGTGGGTTGTGGATGGCATAATACTGGAAGACGTGGTAAATGTTTCCAACGAGCAGCTTTCTACCGGCGACCCTGCCACCTTAATCGGCTCCTCTGTTGCCGGCCTTAACCCCGATGATATTGAGAGTTTCCAGATCCTGAAGGATGCCTCTGCCACCGCCATGTATGGTGCCCGTGCCATGAACGGAGTGGTCGTGATAACCACGAAGAAAGGACGCATTGGAAAGCCCCAGGTATCCTATACCGGGAACTACTCTACTTACCTGAAACCAACCTATAATTCATTTGATATCTTGAATTCTGCCGACCAGCTGTCGGTATACCTGGAGCTGGAGCGGAAAGGCTGGCTGAATCACGCAGACGCCTCCAGAAGACAAAACGGCGGCATCTTCACGAAGATGTATGACCTGATCAACACCTACGATCCGGCTACCGGTACCTTTGCACTGCAAAACACGCCTGAAGCAAGGGGGGCGTTTTTGGAGCGCTACGCCCGGGCGAACACAGACTGGTTTGATGTGCTGTTCAAAAATTCCTTTATGCAGGAACACTCTGTGAGCATTTCCTCTGGTACAGAAAAAACCCAACTGTATTTCTCCACCAGCTTCCTGAAGGATGAAGGCTGGACGGTAGCCGACGAAGTGAAACGATTTACTGGTAATGCAAGGGCAAACTTCAACCTCTCAGATAAAATATCCCTTGGTCTGATTACCCAGGGCTCTATCCGCGACCAGCAGACACCAGGAACAATTACCCGGATCAGTAACCCTGTCAGCGGAGAATTCAATCGTGACTTTGACATCAACCCTTTCAGCTATGCTCTGAACACCAGCCGAACACTAACAGCCTTCGACGATGCGGGCAACCGGGAGTACTTCAGGAGAAACTTTGCCCCTTTTAATATCCTGAACGAACTGGAAAACAATACCCTGGACATTGCGGTGCTGGATCTGAAACTGCAGGCAGATCTCGGCTATAAAATACGCAACAACCTGACCTACAATTTCTCCGGAGCCCTGCGTTATGCCAATACCAACCGCGAGCACAAGGTGCGCGAAGGTTCCAATATGGCTATGGCTTACCGCGCGGCAGATGATGCAACAGTGCAGCAGAACAACAAATTCCTGTACCGCGACCCGGACAACCCGGAGGCACAGCCAATTGTGGTGCTGCCCTATGGGGGTTTCTACAATACCAACGACGACAACCTGGTCAGCTACTACCTCCGCAATACTCTGGATTGGGATAAAACGTTTGACATTCACACTGTTCGTCTCTTCGCATCGCAGGAACTCAGGTATGCTGATCGCCAGAACAGGTTCTTTAACGGGTTCGGCTACCAGTACGACAAGGGAGGGGTGCCCTTTATTGACCCTAATATTGTGAAGCAGGGCGTGGAAAGCAACTTCAACTACTATGGCATGAGCCTCAGGTATGACCGCTTTCTCGCTTATATGGCCAATGCTGCCTATTCCTATAACGGAAAGTATAACCTGAACGGTACCGTGCGTTATGATGGCTCTAACCTGCTGGGTGAGTCCCGCACGGCACGCTGGCTCCCTACCTGGAACATCAGCGGCTCCTGGAACATAGATACAGAGCCTTTTATGCAACAGCAGGACATGGTGAACAGGCTGACACTGCGCGCCACCTATGGCCTCACCGCCAGTATGGGCAATGCCACCAACTCCAGCCTGGTATTGCAGAGCGGCAGTACCAGGAGGCCATACTTATCTGAGGTGGAATCCATGATTTACATTCAGAACCTGGAAAACTCGGAGCTTACCTGGGAAAAGCAGTATGAAACGAATGTTGGTGTTGATGCCGGTTTGTACAATGAGCGGCTGCAGCTAACAGTAGATGGCTATATCAGGAACGCATTCGACCTGATTGGCCTGATCAGGACCTCCGGAATAGGTGGCGAGGAAACAAAAATTGCTAACTATGCGGATATGAAGTCCCGCGGATTAGAGGTGACTTTGAATGGTGGCGTTATAGAAAGCCAGGATTTAAGTTTGAGGTCGCAGTTGACGTTCGGCTATAACGAAGGCGAAATCACCAACCTGAAAAACAACCCCGACATCTGGTCGCTGGTAACGCCGGAAGGAGGCCCGAAAGAAGGATACCCTTACCGTGGCCTGTTCTCCATTCGTTTTGAGGGCCTTGATCCAGTGAATGGATCACCTATCTTTGTAAACGAAACTGGGGAAAAAATAGGGAATGTGTACCTGCAGAGCGACGAGACACAGTACCTAAAGTATGAAGGTCCTGTGGATCCGATAGTAAACGGAGGCTGGTTTAATTCCCTGCGTTACAAAGATTTCACACTTTCCGGTCTGGTAACGTACAGTGGCGGCCATAAAATCAGGCTGAACCCAGCTTTTAAAACAAGCTATACCGATCTGGACGCCATGCCCTATGACTTCCTGAACCGTTGGGTATTAGTAGGTGATGAAGATAGAACTAACATCCCTTCTATTCTGGACCGTGTGGAAGCTGCTAGGTTGGGAGGAACATATCCTTACAACAACTATAACTTTTCGTCTGCCCGGGTAGTGGACGGTGATTTTGTGCGCCTGAAGCAGGTGTCGCTCAGCTATAACCTTCCATCCAATCGTGTAAATGCTATTGGCCTGAACAGTCTCTCGTTGAGTTTGGTAGCCAACAACCTGTGGCTGATTTATGCTGATGAAAGACTGAACGGACAGGACCCGGAATTCTTTGGTGCCGGCGGTGTGGCCATGCCCATTCCCCGCCAGTTCACCCTATCACTGAAAGCAGGATTTTAACACCATGAGAAAATTACTTTTATATACGTGCCTGGCCACGCTGCTAGGGGCTACCGGGTGTGAAGACTACCTGGAGCAGGCCGTGGATCAGCGAACACAGCTGGACACCGAGCAAAAAATCAGCGAATTGCTCGCTACTGCTTACCCGCAGGCAGATTATATCACGTTCACAGAAGCAATGTCGGACCTGGCCCTGGACAAAGGCGCTGGACCGGCAGTGGTGGTGGATGAACGAAACCAGAATCCTTATTTTTACCAGGATGTCCCGAACAAGCAGCAAGGTTCCCCGGACTTTTACTGGAACGCCGCCTACGCTGCCATAGCCGCAGCAAACCACGCACTGGAAGCAATCGAAGCTGCACCCGACCCAGGCACGTTCAGTGCCCAGAAGGGTGAAGCATTGGTGGCAAGAGCCTACTCCCACTTCATGCTGGTCACTCTTTTTGCCAAAATATATGATCCTGCTACAGCCGCATCAGACCCCGGCATTCCGTATGTGACAGAGCCTGAAAAGGTAGTGCTGAAGCAGTATGACCGCAAAACAGTGGCTTACGTGTATGAGCAAATAGAGCGCGATTTAACAGAAGGTTTGCCTCTGATCAACAATAATTCTTACCGCGTACCGAAATACCACTTCAACACAGCCGCTGCAAATGCCTTTGCAGCCCGGTTCTACCTGTTTAAACGGGAGTATCAGAAGGTGATTGAACATGCCAACCGGGTTTTCCCGGGCGGCGAAATTAGCGCCAATCTAAGGCCATGGGTCGGTACTTACAGTAACCTGACAGCAAATGAGGGGCTGGCTATCTATACCCAAGCTACCGAGAACTCGAACCTGCTTTTGGTGGAGGCACCTTCGCTGTGGGCGCGCTTCTATGGCCGCTACCGTTATGGACTGGCCACACCTGTTGTAAACTATTTATTTAGAAGCGAGAACGTTACGGGTGCCAGATGGGTTTATCCTTTGTACTCGCAGGGAACCGATAACTGGCTTGTCCTCAAGTTCCGGGAGCATTTCGTACGGGCCGATGTTAATGCGGAAATAGGCTTTCCTTACACTATCATTCCACTTTTCACGGCCGAAGAAGTACTTTTCAACAGGGCAGAAGCGTACCTTGAATTAGGCAACATCGAAGCTGCCAGAGAAGACCTGAACACGTTTGCCAGAAACCGCATCGAGAACTACAGTGCCTCAGCGCATGATATCACCAATGCCAAGCTTCGGGCATTCTATGGCACCAGAGACGCAAAAGCAGGATTGATGGCCGCTTTACTTGATTTCAAAGCGGCAGAGTTTGTGCAGGAGGGTATGCGCTGGTTCGATATTCTGCGGCATAATATAACTGTTGAACACCCTACTGCTGATGGTCAGGTGATAGTATCAGCACCGGGCGATGCCCGCAGGATACTGCAGATTCCACAGGAGGCAGAACTGGCAGGCATCACCCGTAATCCACGCTAAAAAGAACGACATGAACATAAAATATTTCAAGTTATTCCTGCTGCTCATGGCAGTGAGCTTCCTCTCAGCCTGCTCAAAAGACGATGACCCGGACACACCGCTGCCGGGCCTTGGCGGTGAAAAGTGGGCAAACGGACCTATCGACAACTGGCTTAGGGAGAATTATGTTGATCCGTACAACATAGAGGTAAAATATCGGTTCGACGGATATGAAGTTGCCCTGAATAGGGTGTTGTCGCCTGTAAGGGAAGACCGGGTGATACCGGTAATGGAAACGATACGGAAAACCTGGATTGAACCCTACGAACAGGAAGCAGGCGCTACGTTTATCAAACGTTTGGCACCAAAGCAGTTTGTGCTGATTGGAAGCGCCGAATACAATACCAACGGCACCATAACCCTCGGTACAGCAGAAGGAGGACGTAAGATTGTGCTGTTTGTGGTAAACGACTTCGACCCACAGCTTGAGTCAGAGGTAAAGCAGATGCTGCATACCATTCACCACGAATTCGCGCATATTCTGCACCAGACAGTGATGTACCCGGAGGAGTTCAAGCGGATTACGACTGACTATACTGCCAGCTGGAACGATTTCTCACTTGCTGATGCCAGATCGAGGGGTTACATCACCCAGTATGCCAGGAGCAGCCCGGACGAGGACTTCGTGGAAATGATTTCCATAATGCTGATAGAGGGTAAGGAGGGATTCAACGCCATTGTAAACAGTCTTCCGGAGTCGGCACAAGCTTCCTTAAGAGAGAAAGAGCAGTACGTGGTACGCTATTTTAAGGAAACCTGGAACATCGATTTTTATGCTTTGCAGGCCAGATCGGAAGCAGCTATTGATGCGTTATAACTGGCTCCACGTGCCCATACATAATATACCCGTATGAGAAAAATATTGCTACTAGGCCTTCTGATAGTTTCCATGCTGTCGGCCTGCGACAAAGACGATAATGAGGTGGCTCCGGGTGAAAGGCCGGAAGAGCGACTGAATAAAGTATTGAGTGAATACAAGTCTCAGTTGGTAAATGCTGAACATGGCTGGAAAGCAACTCTTTTCCCTGAGGGAGGTGCCGGCTACAGTTTTCTGTTCGATTTTAATGAGAATGACCGGGTGGTGACACGCAGTGATATAGACGCTGGCACAACAGGGGATCCCCTGGAAAGCACGTATCGGTTGAAAGCTGCGCAGAACCCTTCCCTATTGTTCGACACCTACACCTACCTGCACATTCTGGCTGACCCGGATGCAACCAAGAGCGGAGGCGATTGGGGCCAGGGCAGGTACTCCGATTTTGAGTTCTCATTTGACAAAGTTACACCTGACTCTATTGTGCTTACAGGTAATTATAATGGCAGCAAACTCATACTGGTAAAAGCTACGGCAGATGAGGCTGCCAATTATATCAGCAGGATAAGTGAAAGTGCGGAAGCTTTTGAAAGCATCAATAATTTCGACTTATACTTTAAGCAGCTGAGGGTAGGCAGCCAGTCGTTTGACATTAAAGTGAATACTGACCTTCGCATCATTACCTTCACCTACGAAGAAGGAGGCAGCGTAAAGACATTTACAACAAGCTATTTTTACACGCCGGAAGGACTTACCCTGCTGCAACCCTTGGTTAGCGAGAGCTTAACCATCAGGAGTTTAAATGCTTTGGAGTTCGACGCAGAACGTAGCAGAATCGATTTGACCGTGAATGGTGTTGCAGCCAGTATACGGGAAGCCAGTAAGCCCGCCAATGTAGACCCGCAGGTAGCCAGCACTTTCTACAATAATCCCCCCAACGGAGCATATTGGCAAACATTTTACGGGTTTACTGCGGAAGGCGAACGAGATGCCTTCAACGTGCGCGCTATCGAGAACCTGGAGCTCATCACGCTATACATTAAGGCCTCACCTCCTTATGATGGGTTTATTTTCTGGACGACAGACGGTGGCTTTTTCGGCCCGGCCCTGCGCTCCAGAATCACGAGCGATGGCCGTATAGAGTTCTCCTATATCGGAGATTTCGGAACAGTGCCGGAGCAGGCTGCCCCAGCGGTGAAAGCAACGCTCGACCAGCTTGTTATACCGGAGGGGTATTATGTCATCAGAACGAGTAACAATACCTATGACCTGGTCAGTGCCAAAGACGGAAAGACCTGGATCAGTTTTCAATAATTTGAGGTATGAACATAAACAGCAAAGGCTCCTTAAACAGGAGCCTTTGCTGTTTATGTAACTGTTAGGACTACTTCAAGACAGCCAGGGTAGCGCCGTCGCCGCCACGCTCCGACACTTCATTTCCTACGCTTGCCACTTCGGGTACTGAGTACAGATAATCACGCACCACCTGCCGCAATACCCCGTTGCCCCTGCCGTGTATGACCTTTATTTCCGGAATGCCGAGCATAATGGCTTCATCGGTAAAATTCATCAGCCTGGTTAAGGCTTCCTCAGCGTACTCACCCCTTATATCAATAGTGGATGCAAAGTCAGCCATGCGCTGGGTGATGTTCATGCCACGGGTATAGCCTTCTGCGGCCCCTGCTTTTTCTTTCTTCGGCTTCGTGGCTACCTGCCCTTCTAACTTCTCCAGGTTACCCACCTTCACAATTGTCTTGAATCCACCGAAAAGCACTTCTGCAGTTTTGCCCTTTATGCTAACCACCTGCCCGGAGGAGTCCTGCCCTACCAGCGCAACATGGTCACCCTCTCTGATGGCGCCGTTGGAAGCCCGCTTGTGAGCTGGACGCGGCTCTTCTTTTCGCACCTCAGTGGCAAAGCTTTCCAGCACCTGCCGTGCCTGCTTTGTCTGCTCCTTCTCCGCCTGGCTCTGCTTTATCTGCTGAATCGTGGATTCGATTTTCTGGTTCGCATCTTTCAGCAGTAATTTAGCTTTGCCTTTGGCCTCGCGCATAATATCCTGCTTGCTATCCTCCAGGTAGTTTTTCAGGTCCTGGTACTCCTTTACGTTCCGCTTCAGTTTCTCCTCCAGTTTCGTTGCCTCGCGCAGCTTCTTCTCCAGTTCCTGCTTCTCAGTCTCTAGCTCTTCCAGCATGCGGTCGTAACGGATTTTATCTTTACCTACCAGGCTGCTTGCCTTGTCAACGATATGCTTTGGCAAACCTATTTTGCGGGCAATTTCAATAGCGAACGAGGAACCTGGTTTACCAATCTCAAGCTGGTAGAGCGGCTGCAGGTTCTTATGGTCATAGCGCATGGCACCGTTCACAATACCCGGATTGCGCTCCGCAAAGTTTTTCAGGTTGGTATAGTGCGTCGTTATCACGCCAAACACTTTGCTGTCGTTCAGGTTCTGTAGCACAGCTTCTGCAATGGCACCACCCAATATAGGTTCTGTACCCGTACCGAACTCATCTATCAGCACCAGACTTTTTTTATCAGCCACCGTCACAAATTTCTTCATGTTGGTGAGGTGTGAACTGTAGGTACTCAGGTCGTTTTCGATGGATTGCTCATCCCCGATATCAATAAAAATATCATGGAAGATACCTGCCTCTGAGTCATCAGCAGTGGGTATGAGCATGCCGCACTGGAGCATGTATTGTATGAGCCCCACTGTTTTCAAGCTCACCGATTTACCACCCGCGTTAGGCCCTGAAATTACCAGGATGCGTTGCTCCTGTGTCAGTTCCAGGTCCATTGGCACGGTTGGTTTTCCCAGCTGCTTGTGCGCCATGTACAGCAGCGGATGGATGGCCTGGTTCCACCTGATGTGCGGGTACTTCTGCAGCTTTGGCATCACAGCCTCCACACGACGCGCAAAAGCCGCCTTCGCCCGGATAAAGTCCAGCAGGCCCAGGTATTGGTATGCCTTCCGCAACTCCGGTATATGGTTGCGCAGTGTATTTGTCAGCCCTACCAGTATGCGGATCAGCTCACGGTGATAAGCGTTCGTCAGGTCCTTTATATCGTTGTTTAGCCCGAAGATTGCCTCCGGCTCGATGTATACTGTCTGGCCTGTATTCGACTCATCGTGTATAAGTCCTTTTACCCGGCGTTTGTGCTCGGCCAGCACTGGAATAACCAAACGGCCGCCACGAATGGTTGGCTCCACATCAGCGGGTGTCCATCCTTCGCTTTTAGCATGTTTGATGATGGATGTAATGGATTTGCGCAATACTGCCTGCTGCGCTATCAGGTCGCGCTTCAGGCGCTGCAGTTCAGGGGTAGCATCATCACGCACAGCGCCAGCATCATCCACTACTTTGTCCAGAGCGGCAATGAGCGTTCTCTCAACGGTTACGTTGGCCCCCAGGGCCTTGAGCGACTCATACTTGCCTTCCTCGGCAGATGAAATAAAGCGCAGAGAGTCACGGATGGTCCGCAGCGACATCTTTATCTCAAAGAAATCCTGCACATCCAGGTACGTCCCCTGTATAGCGGCGCGGTCTAAACTGGCCGTTACGTCAAAGTAATGCTGCAGCGGAATCTCAGCATCCGACTCCAGCAGTTGTTTAAATTCATTTGTCTGTTCTAGCAGTCGCTGCACCAGGTCGTGCCGGTTCAGGAATGTCATCCGGTTTACATACTGGCGGCCCAGTGGGCTAAGGCAGAGATCCAACAGCATCTCGCGCACCTGTGTAAATCCAATTTTTATTTCAAAGTTATCTGGGTATATCAATTCTTATCTCTTAATTTATGCAAAATTAGCAATAACTATAACAACTAAGCAGGGCTGTTTTGTTCGTTTCGCTTTCGCGTATTTCGTATGCCGAATCACGTATCAAGACGCACGTTGTTCCTGTGACTGTTTGATGTTGTTCACTTTAAATCTAACGCTCTAACTCACAAAGTTTCTATCTCAAAATGGTTTTAGATTCACTACAGAACGCACACCGCTATTACACGTTGCACCCGCTGTTTGAGCAGGCTTTCCGGTTTCTACAGGAAACAGACCTAATGGCGCTCTCACAGGGGCAGCAGTCTATAATTGGCAGGGAGCTGTTTGCCATCATTTCTGAAGGCACAGGCACAACAGAGAAGGAAGCGAAGCTGGAGGTCCACCGCAAATACATTGACATACAGTACGTCATCTCCGGCACAGACCACATGGGCTGGAAAAGCCTGTCGTTTTGCGACCAACCTGATGTACCCTACACCGAAGAACGCGACGCTGCCTTCTTCCCCGACAAAACAAACAATTGGTTTGACGTACCTGCCGGCTACTTCACCATCTTTTACCCCGATGATGCCCACGCCGCCATGATTACGGAGGAAACAGTCCGGAAGGTAGTACTGAAGATCGCAGTGCAATAATTAGTGTGTTATATACAGGCTGCCTTTGCAGCGCCACGTAGCCATTTGTTTATATATTAAAAAAATAAAAATTGATGAACACACTTTTGAAAATGGTTTTTGCGGCAGCGTGTGTGCTGCTTGTTTACAGTTGCACCAGCAGGCCGGAAAGCAGTATCCAGGCAGACGCAAGGATACCGGTTATTTTCGACACTGATGCGAACAACGAACTGGATGATCAGCATGCATTGGCTTATTTACTGCTGAACCAAGACACATTCGACGTGAAAGGTATCACAGTGAATGCTACCAAAAACGGGGGAGACATAGAAGAACAGTATGCAGAAGCCGAACGCGTATTGAAACTCCTCGACATGGACAAAAAGATTCCGCTGCTAAAAGGAGCCAACGGTTCTTTCGCAGACATAATGCCTCATACTGCCAATGCGGATTTTGATGGTGCTGAAGGGGTTAATTTTATTATTGAAAACGCAAAGCAGACAAAGGGAGAGTTAACCCTAATTGCAGTCGGTAAATTAACCAACGTTGCCCTGGCCTTACAGAAAGACCCTTCCATTGCGGAGAAGCTGCGGGTGGTGTGGCTTGGCTCAAACTACCCGGAACCCGGGGAATACAACCAAGACAACGACACCGCCTCTATGAACTATGTGTTGAACACCAGCGTGCCCTTTGAGATGGTAACCGTACGCTATGGCAAGCCCAGTGGCACTGATGCCGTAAGAGTTACGCCGGAGGAAATAAAAGCCCAGGCAACAGGCAAGGGACCCAAAGTTTCAGAGCCTGTTACCGGGCGCCATGGAGGCGAGTTTTATACTTTCGGCGACTATTCTGTTAACCTTTTTGAGCATATCACGCTCCATGGCGATCCGCCTGCCCGCGCCTTGTTTGATATGGCGGCGGTTGCTATTGTAAAGAATCCTGATTGGGCTGAAGCCATAACAATTCCCAGCCCTATCTTAAAAGACAATAAATGGGTGGAGCAACCGGGCAACAAGCGGCAGATAGTTGTATGGCAGAACTTCGATAAAGAAAAGATCATAGCGGACTACTTTGCCACACTAGACAAATAAATATACGGCCCTACCACAACTAGTGGTAGGGCCGTATATTTATGATTAGGTTTTGGCACAGAGATACACCAATCCAGCTACTTTAATCTCTATAGAATCAGCCTCTACCCTTTCACTGTTTCCTTCTCTAAGTTGAACAGGGTGCTGAAGCTTTCTAACAATGCATTTGAATCACCACGCTGGCAGGCTGCCTTCAGTTCAAGAGCGGGTAACTTCACTATTTTGTTGAGGATGCTTGTAGTAAGCGCTTCAACTAGCACTTTCTCTTCTGCACCAAGCTTTTTCAGGTAGCGGTTGAGCTCCTGCTGCCGTATCTCCTCCAGGCGGTTCTTAAAGTTCTGAATGGCCGGAGACATTCCCATTTCCTGAGTCCACGCGCCAAACTCTGAGATAGCCTCAGCGATTATTTGCTGTACCTGCGGAATGGCCTCCAAACGCATTTCCAACGCCTTTGTAGTACGGTTGCGGATGTTATCGATGTTGTAGACGCGGGTGTCAGGCATGGCCTGTACATCGCTGCTGATGCTGCGTGGCATCGAAAGGTCTATAAAGATCTTTGGCGCGCCTGGTGCATGTTTGTCAATGTCCTGCTTATTTATAAAGAAGCAGTCGCCAGGCACAGAGGATATAACCACATCTGCTAGTTTTATCTCTTCCCACACATTCTCCCAGTAAGCTGCCTTTACAAGGCACTTCTGCGCTAATTCCAGCGCTTTATGGTGCGTTCGGTTCACAACCACAATGTTGCTGATAGTGGACTTCTGAAAATTATCACAAACATCTGCCCCAATCTCCCCCACTCCTATCATCAGCACGCGCGGGTTTTCCATTGTCTTTGTAAGATCCTCTACCAGTTCTACCGTTGCATACGAAACAGAGGCTGCTCCATTTCGGAAGCCGGTTTCGTTGGCTACCCTTTTGCTTGAGTAAAAGATAGTATGCATCAGCCTGTGGAGAAAAGGACCAGCTGTTCCTGCTTCAGTTGCCCACCGGTAGGCATACTTCACCTGGTTCATGATCTGCATATCGCCTACTACCTGCGACTCCAGCCCCAGCGCTACATAAAACAGATGCTGCACCGCCTCTTGATGGCAGGTAATATGCCTAAAGTATGGCTGCACAGCCTTGGTGGCGATAAACCCTTTTTCAATAGCGAGCAGCTTAATGATTTCCAAGGAATAATCAGCATCAGCGGAATAATAAATCTCCGAACGGTTGCAGGTAGAAAGCACCAGCACGTCATTCGCCCCTGTAAACTCCCTCACTTTGTCCAGCAGGTTTCTACAACCAATCTCATTAAGAGATACAGCCTCGCGCACAGCAATAGGTGCCTGCTTGTAAGATAAAGTAAGTGCTTTGAATCGGTTTTGCTTTTTTGCCTCTGTTTACTATGCAAACTTCGGAAAACAAGGGAACGAAAAACATGATAAGTATCATTTCTGCTTATGACATATAGCAGGCTGTTCAGATGAGAACTTATACTTTTCTTTAATTGAGCATTGCAGTTTACTATACTTCAACTTGTTACCACTTCAAGTATAGTTAGTGGATAATGATGTGCATAAATAAAGCTAACTTAATTAGCTTTATTTGGACGCCAACTAAGTAATTTAGCGGAAGTAATAGCTGTTTATCGTCCTCTAAAGTACAATGCGCTTTTATATCCGTTTCTCTCGTATTTCATTTTAATTGAAAAGAACTTGGGCAACTGCCAGTTTATACTTAAACAACAGAAAGTAAAGAATTCGTTTTTGAGCTAAAAAGTGGCTCTTCCAAGCCATATCAATACCTATGTCTTCAACAGAACCCAATGACTTCTTTAGAAAGAGGCGCACCTTCGTGGAGATAAAAAGGGAGGTCCTGGGAAAATACTTTGATAACTGGTGCGACATCCGGCTAGCCGCCATGCATGACGAAGCCAAAGATGCCTTGCTGTACATTGATCTGCATGCCGGAGTTGGACGAGACACAGCGGAAAAAAATTTAATTAATTTGGGCACAGAAGGAGCTATCTACAAAAGCATTCTTAAAAGGCCGCTGCTTAACAGAGTGATGCGTACCTTTTTGCATGATAAGGAGAGAGCTACGGTGGACCAGGTGATTGAGAGCTTGGAGGCACTTCCATTCTACCAGGATATGGTTCATCCTCCCTTACCTCTAACTACAGCTGAAAATAAAACCGCTATGAGAGAGCTTTTGGATACTGGCTGCCGCTCCATGCTGTTCCTTGACCCATTCCGTAGCGGTTATGGCCAGCAAATGCTGGTGCAGGCTACCAGCACATTGCACTCTGACCTGTTGATGCTGCTTAACCCGGATAATATTATGAGGGCTGTAACTGGCAGAAAGGTAAGTAAGCCGCTAGCGGAAATTTTTGGAGCGCGACTACAGAAAATAAGTCACTACTGCAGAAAGGAAAAGGATAATTACAGGCGGCAGGAGTTGATAATAGACAACTTTGTGGGGGCACTACAGGAAAAAGGCCACCTTACGCTCTTGTACAAGGTAAACCTCCCTGAGATGGAGCAGCCCAATCACTACCTGCTCTTCTCCTCCCCGGACAACCTTGCTTACAGAGGCTTCAAGGAAACTATCCTACCCTATGCTACCTACCAGGAGGATGGGGTCCCGGTTTATACTGCGAACGAGTTTCTTCAGCCCCAGCTTTCTTTTTTTGAGCAGCGCCCTGAGTATACGCTTCTCAACCTGGTGGAGCGCCTGAAGAACCAGTCAGCACTTTACAAGTACAAGTCCATTGAGAAGATTTATGAACTCGACGGTTGCGGCACCAATTACATCAGAGAAAATTATGTGGCTGCCTTTGAGCAACTACGGAAGGAGGGAAAAATAGAATTGCTGAACGCTAAAACCATGCAGACGATCAGGCTGCCTACCCCTGCATCGGTGGTGAAGTACAGGCTGTAGGGGTTATCTCCAGGTACAGTGTATTTGGATGTTCTCCTTACCTTCTGTTTTCTACGGTAACTGCAACTAACAAAAGGACTGATGCAAACAACGCTACAATAGATAGAAGGCTACCTCCTACTTTAAAAAGTTTCTCACTTCCTATCTTATGTACTTTTACCGCCTGTTCCAGATGGATGGTCTTTGGATTTCTGGTATCTATTTCAAATTCAACCACGTCTTTTCGTTTATAATCACCTGCAGAACCTTCGAACCAGACAAGGGACTCTACCTTTTTAAGATTACCCGAAGGAGAATTCTCCTTATAAACACCAACCAGGTATAGGACCCTGCTTTCCTGTGATCCGCCCTCCCTGGTGCTGCTGGTACCAGTTTGGGTTGTTCCCGATACACTAGCACTCATGAGCGTAGACTGGCTTACATAGCTCATTGGTTTGATGGCAACAACTGTTCCTTGTGGCATAATGTTATAAAATATAGTTCGACAGATATTAGTCAATAGAGTAGCAGGCGTTGCAAAAAAGCTTGTTTTGCGACGCCACCCGTCTCTTAAAAATTTACAACTAGTATGGTGTTAGCACAGCTTTGCTTGTAGATTGCCGTCTGCTGTGTCTATAATTTTTACTTTAACCTTATCTCCCACACTCTTCAGGCTGCTCTCTCCTTCTTCATCAAATGAAGCAAGTTGTCCTGCATACTTACCGTTCAGGATTTGGACTTCTCCACCTTGCCTGGTCTGGTGTAGTTTTTCCTCTGTTGAGCCATCATTGGCGGCAAAACTTTGTGGTTTTATGGCAACGACTGTCCCTTGTGGCATAACGATATATGTGTTTAGGTAAAAAAACAAGAACCATAGCTATAACAGCATGCAACTACTAATCTTAACAGTGCCTGTAAATGGCTTTAAGTGGTTTAACAACCCGTTAGGTCCACCATTATTTTCCCATTATCTGTGCTGAGTATTTTTAGATTCACCTTTTCCCCCACTTTTTTCCCGCAGCAACGTCCTTCATGGTTGAAGTGGGCAATCTGCTTGTTATACTCTCCCTCTAATATTTGTACTTCCCCACTACATGTATTGTGGTAAGATGCTTCTTCTGTTAAAGCTGTGTCTCCAGAGTGCGAGTCATCAGCAAGTGCAATGGGCCTCATGGCGATTATTTTTCCTTGTATCATGTTCTAATGTGGTTTGATTGGTTAAAAACTTTCAATGTCAAAACGAATGCGGTAAATTGAGGTCAATCGTTCTTGCGCATTCTCACTTACACATCTTTCTTAATGTGTATTTTATTTATATACCTAAAAGGTTTTTTCTCATAAAAGAACTTCACTCTTGTCGAGCTAGAACTATCACAATTACCTTCAGCTATTCCAGAAGGATATTCACCTTTTGGTAAGATGAAGAGCATCTTTTTACCAGCTTCCAGCTCTGTATCACCCTCTATATCACATATTTCTACCACTCCTATATCCAGTGCTTCTCCTGTATTCTCCTGAATAAAGGTTTGAAGCGCTTTGAGCCACTCAAGTTCGGTGGGCATATTTGTGGGAGCGATAGTGTCAAAACTTGGCTTGATGGCAACAACTGTTCCTTGGGGCATAGTACAGAATTTTAAGGGGTTAGGTTTAAGCAAAAATGAATAAATCAATTAACTCAAATAAAAATACAAAAATTAATCTAAAAGGATATATTTCGTATATATATTTATAATTATTTCACCACAACATATCACCATGTTAAAATATTTTATATCCTGTATTTTATATTTAACATGCAGCCTTGAAATGATGGCGCAGTTAGGAGACCCTTTTGTACATACCTTCCCACCTTCAGCTTATCAAAGTGATGCGTATG
This sequence comes from Pontibacter toksunensis, assembly GCF_042686245.1. Taxonomy (NCBI): domain Bacteria; kingdom Pseudomonadati; phylum Bacteroidota; class Cytophagia; order Cytophagales; family Hymenobacteraceae; genus Pontibacter; species Pontibacter toksunensis. The sequence continues at coordinate 183,068 of NZ_JBHUOX010000002.1, forward strand.
TTTCCAGTCCACAGAACTGGGGAATAATTCAGGATAACAGGGGCATCATGTATGTGAGCAATACGAGTGGTGTATTAGAGCATGATGGTTATTCATGGCAGCTGGTAGGCGGGACAGGGTATAATGGCCGCTTTAAAGTGGCTAAGAACAGCGAAGGCAAAATATATGTAGGCAGCAAAGATAACTTAGGATATCTTGCTCCGGACACAACCGGTAAAATGCAGTTCGTTTCTTTACTGCCCTACCTGAAAAATAAATACCCTGAGGTAAATGTAAATAGTATAGCAGCCCTGGGGCGCGATATATATTTCAATACAGAGAATAATCTTTTCCTGTGGTCTGGTAACAAGTTTAATGTTTGGGAAAACAAAGCAGGAATCACCCGTATTTTTCCCAGCCAGAATAAATTATATGCAATAGACAAAGAAAAAGGGCTGAGCGTGCTGGAAAATGGCGGCTTTAAAGCACTGCCTGGCGGCGAGAGCCTCAAAAATCTAGAGGTTACTGCCCTTCTTCCTCTTCCGCCCACAACAGATTCAAATCTAAACTTCTTTGTAGTCACACATGAAAATGGCTTATATTCCTACAAAAACCAGGCGCTGAAAAAGCTGGATGCTAAACCTGCTAAAGTTCTGGATGATGAAAGATTTATGCATGGATTAACTTTAGCCGATGGTAACATTGCCTTGGCTACCGTTTCAAATGGGGTAGTGATCATGAGCCACGATGGCCAGGTAATAAACTTTATAGACCAGGAAAATGGCTTAGGTGATAATGCTGTTATAAGCCTCTACATAGATAAGGAAGGAGGGTTATGGGCTGCCTTGAACAAGGGCATCAGCCGCATAAATTACCCTTCGCCTGTCACTTACCTGGACGAGACATCAGGCTTAGATGGAATTGTGCTTGAGATCCTTAAGAAAGATCAATTCTTGTATGCTGGTACGGCCTCCGGTTTATACATATTAAATGAAAAAGATGTGTTACCGACTTTTCAAAAGCTGCCACAGTTACAAAGAGAGGTTTGGAAAATGCTAGATCTGGGTAACTCGATCTTAATTTTAAATCCGTTGGGTGTGTATGAGCTGAAAGGAAAGAATCTGGAGAGAATATCTCCTCCAACTGAGAACATCGAATATAAAACTGTATACCGGTCAGGCAACAACCAGAACAAGTTTTACATAGGCACCACCAAAGGATTGTTTGTTATGACACATCAGAGAGGGAAGTGGAGTGGGAAGGGAAAATTAAAGATGTGAACCATGATGTCCTTTATCTTGCAGCGGACGAGAACGATTTACTGTGGGCATCAAGCGACATAAATATATCCGCTGTTGATGATTCAGAGGAATACGCTCTACAACCGCCTGTACGGAACTTTCGGCCATCTACGAGCCAAGTTAAAGAACTGGGCAAATTTCAGGCACGAAACATAAACGGAAAAGTGTACTTTGGTACAAGCAAAGGAATCTACAGCTTCCAGGCTTTTGGAGATCGTTTAAAGTTGATGCCTGATGCCACCTTCGGAGCCAGGTTCGCAGATGGCTCACGCGAGGCAATAAACTTGAAGGAGAATAAATCAGGACATATATGGTTAACCTCTGAGTTCCGCACCGGGCAACTACGCAAGTTACAGGATAAAGCCTATGTGTGGGATACCATTCCGCTAAGTAAAATGCCACGCGTAGATGTTTGGACGATTTACACAGACGCTGGGGGAATTGTTTGGCTCGGTACCACCGAGGGAATTTTTCGCTACAACCCGCATTATAGCAAAGATTACAAAATACAGCCGCAAACTGTCTTGAGAAAAGTGAAGCTATCAGGCGATTCAACGGTGTTTTTCGGATCCTTTGCAAACAAAGGTGCCATAAGCATGAAGCAGTCAGAGCGGTTTAAGTTTAAGCTGCCTCATGCCGTCCGTTCTATCAGCTTTGAATATGCAGCAACTTCTTTTGAAGCACCAGGTCAGCACCTTTACTCTTACATGCTGGAAGGCGAAGACAAAAAGTGGTCGCACTGGACCTCTGAGACAAAAAAAGAATTTACGGGCCTCGACGAGGGGCACTATACTTTTAAAGTAAAATCGAAGAATATCTATGGCTCAGTTAGCCCGGTTTCAACCTTTGAGTTCGAGTCCCTGCCTCCTTTTTACCGCACCTGGTGGGCCTATACTTTTTATGTCGTTCTGTGGGGACTGATAGTCTGGGCTATCATCAGGGTAAAGCACCAGAACCTAATCGAATCAAAAAAAAGCCTTGAAAAGCTAGTGCATGAACGAACCGCGCAGTTAGAGGCGGAAAAGAAAAAATCAGATGACCTGCTTCTGAACATTCTACCAGTTGAAACTGCAGAAGAACTGAAAGTAAACGGCCGCACCGTAGCGCTGAGATATGAAAGAGTGACCGTCCTGTTTACTGATTTCAAGGATTTCACTCAGATAAGTGAGGACCTGACACCAGAAGAATTGGTAGCAGTAATTGATTTTTATTTTTGCGCCTTCGACAAGATCATTTCAAAGTATAACATCGAGAAAATCAAAACAATTGGGGATGCCTATATGTGTGCGGGAGGTATCCCGAATCCTGATGCCAATACCCCCGCCGATGTAGTGAAGGCCGGGTTGGAAATTTTAGCTTTTGTGGAAAACCTGAACCCCGAGAACCAGTTCAAGAAACACCGGTTCGAAATCAGGATCGGCATACACACTGGACCAGTAGTGGCCGGTATAGTAGGCACGAAAAAGTTCGCCTATGATATCTGGGGTGATACTGTTAACACCGCCTCCCGCATGGAGTCCAGCTGCCAGGAAGGAAAGGTGAACATTTCAGGAGCGACCTATGAGCTCGTAAAAGATGAGTTTATTTGTTCGTATCGTGGCAAAGTAGATGCGAAAAATAAAGGCGAAATCGATATGTACTTTGTAGAAGCGATTGTTACTCAACCAGAAATTATACAGGTCTGACACTCTTACCTCCTTCTCCCCCAACTGTATAAAAGTGTAAAACTTTCAAATTCAACGTTTTTTTGACTGTGTTCCATGTCTAAAGTTCCTCCAGCGGTTCTAGCGAATCTATAAAACAGGTGCTTTGCCACATCATCAAGCTAATTAGCAAACGTCATATCAGCTAAAGTTTCCGTATCAGAAATACATAATGACAATGAAACGATTGGAAACAAACTGGAACACATGAAGGAAGCATTGATCCTTTCATTAGGAAGCATAAACAAAGACATACAAGTGAGAACCGAACGCTGGCCTGAACCTGGAGAAACTCTCTTAGCGCAGGAGTTCATGACGTTAGGAGGCGGTAAGGCGGCCAACCGCGCATTCCTGGCTCGCAAACTGGGAGCGCCTGCTCTGTTACTGGCCCGCACAGGAGACGACCACGAAGCCAAGGGTGCGCTGCGTCCATTAGAAGAGATAGGTGTTAACCTGGAGCATGTAAAGCCAATACAAGGGGAGCACACCGGGCTTTCAATGATTGTGGTGCGCTCTGACGGTAAGAAAACTATTATTCTCTCTGCCAACGTAAATCAGAACTGGGAGCAGGAAGGGCCTGAACTGGTGAAGCAGGCTATTTCAGAGGCGCCGAATAACTCTGTGCTGTCCGTGGACTTGGAAATACCCGCTGTTGTGGTAAAGCAAGCGCTTAAAGCAGCAAAGAAAAGAGGTTTTACGGTAGTTCTGGATCCTTCCCCCACCGATGCCCTTGAGGAGGAATACTATGAAACTGCAGATTTCTTAACACCGAATAAATCTGAAGCTGAAGCAATAGTGGGATTCAAAATAAAGAACAAGGAGGATGGCTTCAGGGCATGTAAGGCTATTCAGGAGAAAGGTGCACGCAACGTCATCATAAAATTGGGAAAAGAAGGCTATGTAATGCTTTCAGAAGACGAGCAGCACTTTGTTCCGGCACCGAATGTAGCGGTAACAGACACAACGGGTGCCGGAGATGCGTTTGCCGGTGCACTCACCTTTGCGCTCTGGGATGGTCAGGAGGCCTCAGATGCCTTGCGCTTTGCTGTCACCGCGTCGTCGCTTGCTACAGAAACCTATGGGTCGCAGCCAGCATACCCCGACAAAGCAACCATAGAAAGAAAAATGGCTGAGTTTGATTTGTAGCAAACCTGCTACCGTATCTCTCCGGTCAGGCTTTGCCTTTCTTTACCAGTTGGCCCAGCACGTAGGCCATTATCGTAACAAAGGCAAGGGAAAGCACACCTGCGCTTGTAAGCACCACGACATAATAGCTAATGGAATCACCTTCCTTGTCCAGCAGCAGCTTTACAGCCGTAACAATGGCAGCAGAAACAAAGAGACTCAACCAGAAGACAACCTTCCGCCTTAGCGAAAACGGAGTGAATGTTAGGGAAGGCTGCTTCTTTCGCCATATCACCCATATCAGGAAGAGAAGTCCTAAAACTGACCCGGCCCTTTCGATCAGCATATGGAGCGGTGTGACGACAGGACCAATGTGTATCTTCTGAGAGAAAAAAGAGGGAGATATATAATACACAAAACCATCTGGCTTTGTAAAGTCGTCCCAGAACAAGTGCGATAAAATACCTGCAACAGAAGAGACCAGAAACAAAAACCAGTGTCTCTTTAGATAACTCAGAAAGTCATAAGGCAAGAAATCACTGTACTTCTTATCCAGAGGAGCAGGGAAATGCAGTATCAGAACGTTTCGGGCCCAAAGATGAAAAGCGAGGGCGATAAAAAAAGAAAGCGGGATGTCAAGTATAAATATTCCAGCCAGGGTATGGCCAAAGTCAGCGCTGCCTCCCATCTTCAGGAAATAAACAAAGTCCGGTGCAATGCTACCCACCACCAAACCGGTTGTGGAAAACCACTCTGGCTTTAGAGCCTTCAGGGGAAGAGCGATGGCAGGATGAGAAAAGGTAAACGGCATCAGGTAGCTATACGGGAAGTATTACACCAGGGGTAGCAGCAGCGTAAATTCAGTGAATTCCCCTTCCTCAGACGCAACATGTATTTCTCCCCCATGGCCTTTGGTAATAATGTCGTAGCTGATGGAGAGGCCGAGCCCGGTACCTTGTCCGGTTGGCTTTGTGGTGAAAAAAGGCTGGTAGATTTTGTCCTGTACTTCTTTGGGAATGCCAGCACCGTTGTCTCTTACTGTGATTTCAACCTGGCCATTCTTATGGGCAGTGCGCACTAACAGTTCCGGTAGATAACCGTTCTCAGTTTGCCTGAGCTTTTTCTGGGTAGCATAAAAGGCATTGTTGTAGAGGTTGAGCAGCACCCGACCCATACCCTGTGGTACCACATTCACTTTGCCCAGGTGCTCATCAAAATGTGTTGTCAGTTTAGCGGCAAAGCTTTTATCCTTCGCCCGAAAGCCATGGTACGACAGGCGCAAGTATTCATCAGCTAAAGCATTCAGCTCCACCGGCTGCTTTTCCCCACCTGATGCCCTGGAGTGCTCGAGCATATCCTTTACAATGCTATCGGCTCTTTTTCCGTGGTGGCGTATCTTCGTCAAATTCTGCTGCAGAACCGTGATGATTTCTGCTTCTACCCCGGCATTTCCCGACTCCTTCTGCCTTTCTTCCTGCAGTTCCTCTATCAACTCCAGACTTACCTCCGAAAAGTTGTTCACAAAGTTCAGGGGGTTTTGTATTTCATGCGCAACACCGGCAGTAAGTTCACCCAGCGACGCCATTTTTTCAGCCTGTATCAACTGCTGCTGCGTATTCTGCAGCTGGTCGTATGTTTTCTTAAGCTCTATGTGGCGGAGGCGATGTATTTCCGCTGCTTTTTTCTCAGCTTCTATCTGGCTGGAGAGCTCCAGGTTCTTCAGTTTTGCACTGGCAGAAAGGTTAATGACTTCTTCCTTGTTGAGGTGGAACTGCTCATAGTAAATCAAAGCCTGCTCAAAATTTCCAGTCCTTTTATATACTTCCGATAATGCAAAGTATACATCATGAATCTGGTATTTCAGGTTTGCACCGATAGCAGTGGACAGGGCTTGCTTCAGGTAAGCGATGGCTTCTTCAAACCTTTCCGTTACCATGTAAACCTTCGCCATGCTGGTGCACAAACGGCAGTAATTAGCCGGAAACGGATTAGAATGTTGCTTTGCCTGAGCTAACGCCTCAGAAAAAAGTGCTTCCGCTTCACGGAGCCTGTTCATGCCTGTGTACAAATCACCAAGGTAGTTCATCGATACCAGCCACCCATGCACTTCCCCTATCTCCTTCCGTATAGCCAGGCTTTCAAGAAAATGCACTTCTGCCTGCTCGTACTGCTGCTGTTTTTGCTCTATTATAGCGAGGCCTCCCAAAACAGCACCAACTCCAGCTTGGTCATTTAGCTGCTTACTGATTCCTAAGCTCCTGGAATAGTATGCAGCGGCTTCGTTGTAGTTGCCAAATTGAATACTGATATAGCCTAATTGCATGAGGCATCTTGCCTCGCCTTCCTTATCACCAACAGACTGCCGTAACAGAAGGCTTTGCTGAAAGGACTCCAGTGCCTGATTGTAATCACCTATACTTCTGAATATGGTACCTAAATTATACAATGCACGTCCCTGCCCCTGTTTATCATGCAGCTCATCAAATATGCCGGAAGCTTTACTGATTATCTGTAGGGCCGCACTATAGTTAGCCAGCACCATTTCGGCAAAGCCCTGGTTCAGGTAAGCTTCGGCTAACCCTTTTTCATAGGCTGCCTCATCCGCAAGCACAATGGCTTCATTGCTTCTTTGCAGTGACAAAGATGTATCCGTATGCCGGAGTTCATAAGAAAGGCGGTTTAATAGGTCAACTTTTGCAACTGTATCCTCGGAGTTTCGCAGTTGCTCTTCCAGAAGTTGAGTACTTTCGGATATTGCGCTCACACGCCAAATTGTGTCAGGTGATAATCAGCATGCGCATACGCCAGATATCCCCAGTCGTCTCTGCTCATTTTGCCAAAGGCAGTATGACTTTTATTCAAGGCAGGTGTGTTGATAATGCGTTCTACGGTGGCTTTATATCTTTTCTTTTCAGATTCTATGTCCTCGACGGGTATACCTAATGCGACCACATCTACCTCCGGAAAAGTCTGAATCTTTCCCTTTTCGCGTCCCGGAGGTTTAATGTTGCTCAAAAACATCCACTTAAACAGGGTGCGAGTTAACATATTACTCCTGTCAGGCATCGGTATCTCTTCAAAAGCCATGCGGTTTGCCTCTGCAAGGTGACGAATCATTTGTGTGGCTGTCAGCTTGCCCCACTTTCCTTTCATATCGGTGCTTAGCCTATCCACCCGTTCGAAAAGCAGCGGTTTTACCTCAGGTTCAAAAATGCTATGCTTCATCTGAAAAAGATATTTTTAGCCAATAAATCGCGTTGACTGAGAATTGGTACCTTTCAAAAAACAAAATGATTTGTAGTCCTAAAATATAATATATTTTTCACATTCTGTCATAAATTTTATAAGAGTTTTATATGCTCCTGCAGCAAAAAATCCGGTGTTCTAGTTACGCTGCAGGGGCACAGTTGACTATAAATTATAACAAACTACCTCTTACTAATATCGCTTAAAAGGTTTTTAGATTTAACCAGACGGACAAACTCTGCACGATAGCCTTCTTTGTCTTCTCCCAAGGCACCCTCCGCTAATTCCAGTACCTGTGCATAAGTGGCACTGCCTTTAAACTCCGAGTCGCGGAGCAGCATGCCGAAGGCAGCCACAGCAGCGGAGAAACGAAAATCGTCGGAAGTAGTATTTGCAGGAACTGCTTTCGTTGAAACAGTGGAGGTGATAAGCTTGCTCTGGCTGCTTTCCGGATCTTTGTAGCGCAGCTTCAGCGTCAGGAGTTCATCTGTTGCAGCGGCCCCGGCACTTAATTTAGTTTCCTGGTACTTCAGGTCGTCCACCTTACCTGTGGCTGTATCAGAATTCTTTGCGTTGGCGGGCACTATCTCATAAAGCGCCGTTACGGTATGGCCTGAACCTAACTCTCCGGCATCTTTTTTATCATCATTGAAGTCCTCGTCCTGCAGGGCGCGGTTTTCATACCCAATCAGTCGGTACGCCTTTACTTTGGCAGGATTGAACTCCAGTTGCAGCTTTACGTCTTTGGCAATAGTGAAAAGCGTGCCGCCAAACTCGTTCACAAACACCTTCTTCGCTTCCAGTATGTTGTCTACATACGCATAATTCCCGTTGCCTTTGTCAGTAAGTTGCTCCATGCGGGAGTCTTTCAGGTTGCCGGTGCCGAAGCCGAGCACGGTCAGGTAGATACCTGTATCCCGCTTCTTTTCAATCAGCCGGGTTAGTTCACTGTCGCTGCTGATACCAACATTAAAGTCACCGTCGGTAGCCAGAATCACCCTGTTGTTACCGCCCTTTACAAACTGCTCCTGCGCCAAGGCATACGCCAGGTTAATGCCTGCCCCGCCTGCCGTAGAACCACCTGCCTCCAGCATCTCTATAGGCTGCATTATTTTGTCTTTGTTGTTGCCCGGAGTGGAAGGTAATACCATACCGGCAGCTCCCGCATATACTACAATAGCTACTTTGTCCTGTGGCCGCAACTGGTCTACCAGCAGCTTGAAGCCTGATTTAACGAGTGGCAACTTATCTGGAGTGTCCATCGACCCTGATACATCAATCAGGAACACCAGGTTCGCGGCAGGCAAGTTTTCTGTTGGAATGGCTTTGCCCTGCAGCCCGATGTGCAGCAGTTGGTTCTCCTTATTCCAGGGACATTCAGATAACTCTGTTATCACAGAGAAAGGTGCATCACCTGTTGGCTGCGGATAATCATATGAAAAATAGTTGATCATTTCTTCTATGCGTACTGCATCAACGGGTGGCTTCTGCCCATTGTTCAGGAAACGACGCACATTACTATAGGAGGCCTTATCCACGTCAATAGAAAAGGTTGAGAGCGGGGCCTTTTTTGCATCCTTGAAAGTACTTTCTTTGATGTAGTTATAGTTCTCGGTGTTGTGTCTGAGGACTTCTGCATCAGCCATAGAAACAGGTGCTCTTTGTACATTCACCCCGCTAGCGACTCCCTGTATCGTTGTATTTCCCCGAAACCGCACTTTCCGTTCTGTTCCGTAGCCCGCGACCACCACTTCTTGCAGTACCTGGTTGTCAGGTTTCAGTTGCACATCCACCACCTGCCGCTTTCCTACCTTCACCTCCTTTTGCTCATACCCGATATAGTCGAAAACAAGCGTCGCCTTATCGTCAGGCACTTTGATGGTATACTTCCCGAATTCATCGGTGGCAGCGCCTCTGCTAGTTCCTTTTATCGTAACGGTCACTCCGGGTAGGGCCGCATTGGTGGCAGCATCCCGTACAGTGCCGGCTACTGTTCTTTCCTGTGCCTCAGCGCGCAGCCCTACAAACAAGAGGGCCAGCAGCAACATGCAGATCGTTTTTTTCATGGTTATCGTGTTTTAGTTTCTTTCATGATGCAGTGTCTCTCACTTTTCCATAAAAAACTTTCACATTTTTTTCTCCTGCTTTTTCCTTTTCTTTAAGAAACAGTCTGCCACTATGCTGCCCATGTTTCTCAAGCTTTTCTCTAACTCAAAGCCGCCTCCGGACGACCTGGAGCTGGTGCGCCTTTACAGGGAGTCTGGAGACATGGAGCACCTGGGGGATTTGTTTCAGCGGCACACAGACATGGTCTACCTAGTGTGTATGAAATACCTGAAGGACGAAGAGGAAAGCAAAGATGCCACCATGCAGCTGTTTGAATACCTCGCTACGGCACTACTGAAACACGATATCTCTAATTTTAAGAGTTGGCTGCACGTTACCACCAAAAACCACTGCCTGATGCAGCTGCGGTCAAAGAAGAAACAGGAAAGCATAAAACAGGAAGAAACGAACGCATCTTTTATGGAAAATGAAGCTACTTCCCATCTTACAGAAGTAGCAGAACTGGAACAGGACGAAGAAGCGTTGATGAAGGGGCTAGCAGCCCTGCCCCCGGAGCAACGGGAATGTGTGGAGCTGTTTTACCTGCAGCAGAAAAGTTATAAAGAGATTGCCACCCTCACCGGATGCGAGCTAAACAAAGTAAAAAGCTATATCCAGAACGGGAAAAGAAACCTTAAAATTTACATGGAGAAGCACCATGCAGCACGATAAGCACCACATACTTCCGGAGGAAGGAGAACACCCTTCGATGGAACTGCTGCGGCAGTACCAGGAGGATGTACTGCCACCTGACCTCAGCCACCAGGTGGAAAAGCACCTGCTGGCTTGTGAGCTATGTGCTGACGTGCTAGAAGGAATGACTTTATCAGGTGCTGACGAAACCAAGGCGGCTGTAGGAGACATCAACCAAAGCATAGCAGGAAAAACAAAGCAGGAAAGAAAGGAAGCGGTTGTTCCGGCATGGCAAATAGCAGCAGCAGTCTTGTTATTGCTATGCGCTTCTTTTTTGGTGGTATACTATAATTACAACAGACTAACGCAGGAAGAAAACACAATTGCAGCAGAGCAGGAAATAGATAGGGCTATGGATTTATCTCTCCCTGCTGCTCCTGATATACTCACTGAAATACCAGATTCAGCCGGTGAATCAGAAAGAGAAAATATTGCGTCTGCGCCACCACCCACTGTTGTTTCGAAAAGGAACGTGCCGCCTATTACTAACCTTGATAGAGAAACAGTGAATAGCGTTGTAGAGAAGGAAGTAATGGATGAGGAGATCTTAGAAGAAGATGAACGCTATACCATAGAAGCGCTCCAAAAAATAGACACACCCTCTATTGTTGTAGCGTCCCCCGCTGTAGCAGACAGTAAAGTTTCTGCTACAGCGTCAGTACCGACTATAAAAGCAGATGCGCTTTCTATCGCACCGGAGAGCACCAGTGTAGCCAGGTCGCTACAAGGCAAAGCTCCGGGCATTGCCATACGGGGGCTTAGCACTTTAAGAGAAAACGATGCAGCGGGAAGGGTCGTGTCAGGTCAGGTATTGTCGGAGGATGGGCAGCCGCTGCCGGGGGTAACGGTACAACTCAAGGGCACCGGCACCGGCACTACAACGGATGCTGCAGGTAATTATGTTTTACCTGTAACTGGCAAAAAGCCAACGCTCCTATTTCAATACATCGGCTTTGCTTCCGCAGAAAAAGCCGTAGCGGAAAGCACCGCCACCATCGATGTGAACCTGTCGCCGGATAACAAGGCACTAAGCGAAGTGGTGGTGACAGGGTATAGCACTGCTACGGCAAGTGAGCCCCCTGCTGTAGTAGCCGCCAAACCTGCGTCCGGCCGAAAAGCTTATAGAAAGTACCTGAAAGAGAACCTCCGTATTACGGCAGATACTGAGGGCGAGCATGGAAGAGTGGTGGTGGGCTTCACCGTTACGGCCTCGGGTAAAATAAGCGAGGTGAAGGTGCTGAACAGCCTCTGCCCCGCCTGCGACGCCGAAGCTGTTCGTTTAGTAAAAGAAGGCCCTGCCTGGCATCCTGCAACACAGGCAGGAAACCCGATTCCGCAGCAGGTAAAGGTTTCAGTGCAGTTCAAACAGTAAGATCTTCAATATGCAAAGTTTGGAAAGCCAGTGGAGTGCATTAGCCTCAGAATATACAACTGATGTGCACCTGGTGCAGAAGCTATGGGAAGAGCTACACCGGAGTTATACTGCCAGTGGCCGGTATTACCACAACCTCACGCATATTGCAAACCTTCTGCATCTAACTAAAGAGCATCAAAGCTTTATCAGGGAAATAAATCTAGTTCGCTTTGCTGTTTTCTACCACGACATCGTCTACAAAACAACCCGAAGTGACAATGAGGAAAGAAGTGCAGCACTGGCAACTGAAAGGCTAAAGGAACTGCATGTTCCGCAAGAAGAGATAGATATGGTGCAGGTGATGATTTTAGCCACAAGAACACATCAACTGCATCAGGAAGAAGACATAAACTTACTCGTAGACTTTGACTTGTCTATTCTGGGTGCTGATTGGGAGAATTACGCCGCGTACAGCCAGCAAATAAGAAAAGAATACAGCCTATACCCTGACCTGCTTTACAACAATGGCCGTAAAAAAGTGCTGCAGCATTTCCTGAATCGGCCTTCCATTTATCTGACAGCGCTTTTCCAGGACAAACTGGAAGCACAGGCAAGGCAAAACCTGCAGCAGGAACTTGATTCCTATTGAAAATGCTATAGCCTTTTCATACTATTCTCGATGTTCCTGTTTGTTAGAGTCTGTCTTACTATTTACGTATATTATCTGTACCTTCATTTATTCTGAAATACACCGCTTTATGAAAAACATATTCAGATTCGTCTTCTTAGTTATATTTAGTCTTTCGTTTCATGCCGCAGGTGCGCAGACTAAAAAAGCAGATAATGCCCCAACCATAGCCCTGAACCATATTGCCATGTATGTGCACAACCTGGAGAAGAGCACTGCTTTCTATGAGAACGTGTTACAGCTGAAGCAGATTCCAGAGCCCTTCAAAGATGGCCGCCATACCTGGTTTACACTTGGCCCCGCTGGCCAGTTACACCTGATTCAGGGGGCAGAGCAGAATATAAAGCGTGATAAAAATGACCACCTCTGTTTTAGCGTTAACTCAATTGAGGACTTCATCGACAACCTAGACAAGCAACAGGTAACCTACACCAACTGGCCAGGTACAGCCAAAGCACCAACAGTACGTGTGGACGGTGTAAAGCAAGTGTACTTCCAAGATCCGGACGGCCATTGGATAGAAGTAAATAATGACACCTCCGTAAGAAAATAGCGCTCCAGCCTTCATACAGTTTAGGCTATACAAGGGCTTTTGTCCCAGCTGAACGTCCTGTACATTTCTGTTGGGCTATTAGCATTATTTCCTCCATCAAAGCCAGCTGTCAACGTAAGCAACAGGTCGCTCCGATGGCGGGGAGCTTTTCCCCTCTGTTCCTATCATATTCCCGTCCCGCTGAGACTGAAAGCATACCTTTAAAATTTCTCCTCTATTCCCAGCCCAAATAGTGCATAATCATACTTTACCGGGTCTTGCGGGTCAAAGGCTTTGAGGTGATTTGTTAACTCCGCGGCTGTTTCCCAATCCATGCCCTTACGCGTGATAAGGCCCAAGCGGCGGGCCACCCGCTCCACGTGCACATCGCAGGGGCATACCAGGTCACTCATTTGCATGGTGTCCCACAAGCCGAAGTCTACGCCTGCATTGTCTTTCCGCACCATCCAGCGCAGGTACATGTTCAGGCGCTTGCATGCTGAATTACGGGCAGGAGTGGCAATATGCTTGCGCGTACGCTGTGGCGCATCCTCCAGGCTAAATACCAGGTTATGGAAGTGCTCCAGCCTTTCTTTTTGGGTTTTATACTCATTTTGTTTCCCTGTAAAAGCTGTTTCCAGGGTATCGTGTTGCCGGTAGTACTGCTGAAAAAAGTAGATCAGGTATAGCAGGTCGGTATCGTTGAACGTGCGGTGCTTGAAACCTAAGAGGCGCTGCAGGTCCTGCTCCTGGTGGTGCAAAATAAACGCATGGGGCGCATTATCCATCAGGTCCATCAGCTTCAGGCAATTGTTGATGATGGTCTTACGCTGCCCCCACGCCAGTATGGCCGCAAAGAAACCGCTAATTTCTATATCCTGTTTTTTAGAGAAGCGGTGCGGAATGGAGACAGGGTCGTTGGGAATAAATGCAGGCTGGTTATACTTCTCAACCCGATCATCAAGCAAGGCTTTAATGGAAGATAGATCTTTATACATGGTAAAAAAATAGCAGCATGTTTGCACAGGCTGCTATGAATTGTGGTGTCTGTAAAATCTAAAAAAGGTATACCTCTGCAAGCAGCAGCTATACCTTTGAAATTTGCTTTAGTAGTTTGCCTCTGCTGCTGGCACATCAATAAGCAGGAATCTGGCATCGGCCCTGCCATGTAAGGAAACCACATCCAGGAATTCTAACCGTACCTGGTCGTTCTTGTCTACCTCCATGTTGTTCACAAGCATACTTCCGTCTATCACGTAAATAAGCGTTTTGCGTATCTTAAAGGTTTTAAAGTCATAGTTCTCGCCCTGCCCCAGGCTACCGTAATAGACAGTGGAGTTAGAGTTCATGTAGGTTACATTTTCCAGCACCTTCTGGCCTGTTACCAAAGGCACAAGGTCATTGCTGGTGTCCAGGAAGTCCAGCGACATGTGCTCATAAGAAGGAGCTAAACCCCGCTTGTTTGGCAGAAACCACAGCTGGAAAACATGAAGCGGGTTATCCGTGTTGTTGGTTGCGCTTACATTGATACCTGTACCGGCCGTAATGCGTTGCACACTACCTGCCTTCGCAGTTACTTCATGCCCCAGGTCATCTTTATAAGTAAGCTCACCATCCAGCACAACATTCACAATCTCCATCTCCGCATGCGGGTGAGAAGGAAAGCCAGCATGAGGCTTAATGATATCCTCGTTAAACACGCGCAAGGGGCCATACTCTACGTTTTTTGGGTCGTAGTAATCGGCAAAGGATAAAAGGTAAGTTGACTTAAGCCAGTCTCCTACTTCGGCATTGTGACGCTCGGCGGCGGTTATCAGTGTAATCATAGTTTTTTTCTGGTAGTATATAGTATGCAAACGAGCGTTTTTCGCTCCGGGCTTTGATATGGCTTTACGCATATTGTTATTTCTTGTTAACAAATAAGCTATTGCCGCAGCAACAGGCATAAAAAAAGCCTGATACCGCACGTACATGCAGTATCAGGCATCAATTGAATTTTCAGGAGCTTTAGTCTACCTTTTTTAGCTTTTGTACTTCTTTCTGAAGGTCAAGCACAATAGAGGAAAGCTTATCCAGCGACAGGTCGGCAATCGGGAAAGTAGAACTTATATAGGATTTCGCTTCCCAAATCTCCACCACATCTTCCACATGCACCTCGTAAGGAGAGTACACCGGATTGTCGGAGTGCAGGTGAAGCACGGCTGTATCTTTGATTTTGTTGAACACCCGCTTAAACACCACTCCTTCTTTCTGGCTCACAATAATGCAGGGCGTACCGTCCTTTATCGTGTTCCAGTCTTCTACATAACGCCCCACAATAACAGTTCCGGAGGCAATCGGCAGCATGGAATCGCCGCTTATCTCAAAAGCCCGAAATGTACCGGTGTTGCCCAGCATCGGTAAACGAAAGCGCGGCAGATCTTCTATAAACTCAGCATCAGCATACCCATTCAGGTAACCGGCACTGGCCTTATAGGGAACCAGTTCTATGTTCTCTTTCTCCTCTTCGTTTACAGTAATGGCCAGCACACGCATATTGCCGCCGGTAGTCTTTACCTGTCCATCAGCAGCCACGGCTCTGGCACCGCCTTTCGTGAGATCTGCGGTGATAAGTTCGTCAAGCGAAACATCAAAAAGCTTTGCGACATTTACCAGTGTGCTCAGCTTTGGTTCTGCTCTACCCTCCTCATAAGCACCCACCAGCGAGCGCTTGATATCTAATTTCTCTGCCAACTGCGCCTGGGTATATCCAGCGCCCTTGCGCAAATGCCTGATGTTCAAAGTTACCAGTTGCATAATAGCCTAAGCTTTAGTTCATGACTCTCTTGTGGCTACTTCGCCACACATTCGTAAAAATACTAAACGCTCTTTTAAATTACTAATTATCTTAGCAGTTTTTGCTAAAATATCTAAAATTGTACTTCCCTTTGCTAACTTAAAAAACGATACACTTAAAACAAGTCAAAAATACTTCGAAAAATACAACATTATATTGTAACCTCACCAGTTATATATTAGGTTCATTGGCTTTAAATGCACTACATTTACAATATTAAATATCGCTATTATTTGAGATATGCAATAAGCCAGTTAAATAACCTTTTCCTAATATATCGCAGTTAAATCCTATACATAAGGGTGATATTCTTCTATCAGAAGGATCTTCTCTCCTAATGCGGGAGTGGTATGTCTATAGGTTTTTTATTAAAAGAAGATTATTTCCAGGGAATTCCAGTGAACGTCTTCAAAAAGTTGCTACGCATAGAAACAGATAACAGCTTTATCACAGAGTGCCAGGCTTAAAAAACACACCCATAAATAATTGTCTGTTATGCTAATAACAAGCACCCTTAGAAAATCCTTTTCCTTTGTTGCGCTGGCTTCTGTGCTAGCTCTAACTTCAGGTTGCCAGCAAGAGGAACTCCTGGAAGACCAGTTCTCCTCACCTGTCACCAACGATGGATTCAGCCGAAGCGAGGTAATTGAGGGACAATACATAGTTGTGTTCAAAAACAGCAATACACCAGTCACCTCAGGCAAGGCGGGAGAGCTTTCTGCTATAAATTCCTCAGACCTGAAGATGCGCCGGAAGCTGTATGCAGTATCTGGTATAGACGCTGCTGACGTAACCCAAGAGTATGAAGGTGGGATCAGGGGGTTTGCTGCAAGACTGACACCAGAGCAGTTGGCGACACTCCGCAAGCGCTCTGAAGTAGCCTATGTAGAACAAGACCGTCACGTATTCTTGGGAAAAGCCTCCAGCGTTATCTCCACCAAGGCTGGCGACACGACAAAGGGTAACAACGGGAAAACCAGACCGGCGGTAGCGGATCGTCCTTCAGGCCCCACAGATTCTGCTCCAGCGCCGACAGAACCCGTTTCAACAGAACCTGTAAAGAGTGCACCTGCTCCGGCAGAACCAGTTCCAGCAGTACCTGCGCCTGCTGAGCCCACTCCGACCGAGCCTGAAACGGCAGAACCAGCGCCTGCCGCACCTGCGCCGACAGAACCTGCTCCTGTGCCCTCTCAACCTGCTCCTGCTGTACCAACAGCACCGACACAGCCTGCTTTTGCTACTATCACACCTCTAGCTGGTGAACTTGTTCCATGGAATATTGAGCGTGTTGGCTACGGCGACGGGACGGGCAAAACGGTATGGATCATTGACTCAGGCATAGACACAGACCACCCGGACCTGAACGTGGACCTGAACAGAAGCATCTCCCTTATCTATCAGAACCCATCCGTGGAAGATGGCTACGGCCATGGCACTTCGGTTGCCGGCATTATAGCTGCAAAGAACAATGGCTCCGGCATGGTAGGCGTAGCATCCAATGCTACTATTGTTGCCCTTCGGGTATTTGACGATGCTGGCGCAGGAACACTCTCAAGAGCTATCAATGCTGTATTACACATCAGCAACAATGCAAGGCCGGGTGATGTGGTAAATATGAGCCTGGGCAGCGGTATGTCTACAACTTTAGATAATGCCGTTAAAGCAGCAGCGGCCAAGGGTATTTTGTTCGCCATTGCAGCCGGAAACAGCGGTGTAGACTGCTACGAGACTTCTCCAGCACGCGTAGACGCCCCGGGTGTTTATACCGTGTCTGCTATCGACAACTTCAACCGCCTTTGGGAAAGATCAAACTATGGTACCTCCGTGGATGTTGCGGCTCCTGGTGTGAATGTGACCGTTACGACAAAAGGCGGTAGCATCGGCGGCGGCGCCTCCGGAACATCCATGGCTGCACCACATGTGGCAGGCGTGCTCTTGCTAAGGGGCACTGTGCCCTCACAAGGCACTATCACCGGCGACAAAGACAATACACCCGACCCTATTGCATCTGTGAGATAAACTTAATCCAAACACCCCTTACAACAGGAAAGGCTGCTCATAAAGGGCAGCCTTTTGTTGTAATGGGTGTTCTCTTACGCCCAGCTATTCTGTTTCTTATAGATGGATACGGCCAGCCGGATTTTATAGTAGTCATACTGTTCTCCGAGCGCCTCAAACAGATCCTTTAGCTTGGCCTCTGTACCATGTTTGGCGATGGCGACGGCAATGGCTTTGTACTCCTGCTTTGTGACATACTTTGTCATGTCCACCTGATACCCCTGCTCATAGAGGGTGGCCAGGTGTGAATATATAGTCACTGGGTTTAGGTTACGCTCTTTAGAAATCTGCTCTACAGTTTTACCCTGCTGCAACAGCTCGAACGTAGAAAGATGGGTGGCTCCCTTTAGTTTCGTGCCCTTTGCCTGCTCCTCGTTTATGAAGTCGATGATCTCAGTGATGAAGGCATCGCCGAAACGGTCGTACTTTTGTGCGCCTACCCCGGATATTGCCAGCATGGATATTCTGTTGGTCGGCCTCTCAGCTGCCATTTCCTGCAGTGTGCTATCCGTAAAGACAACATAAGGCGGCACTCCCATCTCGTCAGCCAGTCGCTTTCGTAGCGCACGAAGCCTGTCAAAAAGGGCATCTTTGATAAGCTCTCTTTTCGGACGCGGCCTGGCGGCTGCTTCCTCTGCCTGCTTCACCTCCTCAAACTTCACCAGGTGAACCTGCTTTCCTTCAAACAGCACTTTTCGGCTTTGCTCCGTCAGTTTTAAGGTATAGCCCTGGTCATAGGCCATCTCCACCAGTCCGCTGTTCAGCATCTGGTGCAGGTAGCGGTGCCAGTCCAGCGTATTCACATCCCGGCCGGCACCATAGGTCTTTATCTTATCAAAACCAGCCTGCATCACCTGGCTGTTGCGGGCGCCCCGGAGCACATCTACCAGCAGGCCCATGTTGGCTCGCTCCTGCGTACGGGCGATTGCGGATAATGCTTTCTGCACAAGTAGTGTCCCGTCGAACGTGGTAGGTGGGTTCCGGCAGATGTCGCAGTTGCCGCAGTTCTTCTGCATGGTTTCTCCGAAGTACTGCAGCAGGATGCGGCGGCGGCAGGCGGCGGCTTCGGCAAACTGCTGCATACGCTCCAGCTTTACCAGTTGCAGTTCTGTCTGCTTTTTATCGCTTTCGTTCTCCTGCAGCATGTTGCGCATGTTCATCACATCGGCAAAGGAGTAAAACAGGAGCGCATCCGCTTTGGCGCCATCACGCCCGGCACGGCCAATTTCCTGGTAATACCCTTCTATGTTCTTCGGCAGGTTATAGTGGATCACCCACCGCACATTCGATTTATCGATGCCCATACCGAAAGCGACGGTGGCACAGACAATGTGTACATCGTCCTTCAGAAAAGCCTCCTGCGCCTTCGCCCGCTGCGGAGCCGTCATCCCGGCATGGTAAAACGTGGCGTTAAAGCCGTTCTGCTTCAGCTTTATGGCCATCGACTCCGTTCCCTTCCGGCTGAGGCAGTAGATAATGCCCGGTTGCTTTGGCCGGTTGCTGATAAACTCTGTAATCTTATTAAACCTGTCCCGCCCCGGCTTCACCATCAGGTTGATGTTCGGCCTGTCGAAGGAGGCCACAAAGACTTCCGGGTTTTGCAGGTACAGTTGCTCCTGAATGTCTTTCTGCGTGAGCCTGTCGGCGGTAGCTGTCAGGGCCACGACCGGTATGTCAGGAAACTGCTGCTTCAGGGCTTTTAGCTGAGTATACTCTGGTCTGAAATCATGGCCCCAGGCGGAGATACAGTGCGCCTCATCCACGGCAAATAAAGAGATTTTTACGCGGCTCAGGAAGGAGAAGAAGCCGGCTGACAGAAGCTTCTCCGGTGATACATACAACAGCTTCAGTTTACCTTCCAGGCACTGGTTTTCAATCTGGTACTGTTGCTCTGCGTTTTGAGAGCTGTTGATGTAGGCCGCCGGTATACCATTTGCCAGCAACGCCTCCACCTGGTCTTTCATCAGGGCGATAAGCGGCGATATCACCACACATATTCCCGGCTGCACCACCGCCGGAACCTGGTAGCACACTGACTTACCTCCACCTGTAGGCATCAGCACCACCACGTCCTTTTTCTCTAATAAGCCGGTAATTATCTGCTCCTGCATCGGCCGGAACTGCTCGTAACCAAAGTACAGTTTCAGTGCTTCCCTCGCCTCTCGTATCGTTGCCATGTCTTTGTATCCTAACGCTTTGTGTCAGCCTTGATTCAGGCTACAAAGGTAGCCAATATTTTCTGCATCTGCAGGCTCAGAGGCAGTGCAGCAGTTGCTAAAAAAACCATGCTTCCCTACACCCGTATCTAATTACAAAGAATGAGTTAACTAAACCAAAAGCTATGAAATCCGAAATAACAAACAACTTAGAGCACGTACTGGTAAAATGCATGACAGCCTGTGAAACCTGCGCTACTTTATGCCTGCAGGAAGACAATGTAAAAATGATGGTGCGCTGCATTATGCTGGACCGCGACTGTGCCGATATCTGTCTTTTAACTGCCCAGTTTGTCGCCCGCAACTCTAACCATGCCAAGCATGTAATGAAGGAGTGTATTGAGATATGCCGCCTGTGTGCTGAAGAATGCCGCAAGCATGACCATGACCACTGCCAGAAGTGTGCAGATGCCTGCGAAGAGTGCGCAGACGCCTGCGAGGAGTGGATGCAAAAGAAATAAGTCCTTTCGAGTTATGATAAAACAGGCGAGGCCGGCAGTATTTGCCGGCCTCGCCTGTTTTATATAGGTATAATTGCTTACCTCCCGAATATCAAATCCAACACAGCGGTAGTGATAGACAAGACTAAGCTGAACAGCAATGCCCAAAGGAAACCGTCTACAGTAAACCCTGGCACAATGGCGCCAGCCAACATGATAATCAAAGCGTTAATCACCAGCAGGAATAAGCCAAGGGTTAAAATAGTTACCGGAATGGTCAGGAAAACCAGTATAGGCCGTACAATGGCATTTAATACAGCAAGTACTAGGGCGAGTATTAAAGCCGACACAAATCCTGTTATATGCACGCCGGGCAATACGTATGATGCAAATAATGAGGCCGCTACTACAATAAGAAGTTTTATGATTAATCCCATAGTTTGTTTTTAATGTTTCTGAAGTCGTTATTCTTGTGCTTTGCTTACGGTACAGGAAACATAAAGATAACCTCCGCCGATTCTTTCGGGCAGTATAAAACATAAACCCTCACAGGTTTGGAGGCCTGGGAGGGTTTATGTTTACTCTTTAGATTTGGAGCACTACAAGCCTTGCAGCGCATAAAATAAACGTAGCGTTCAAGTTGAAGCTAGAACTGCGCTTCCAGGCGGTTGTTAGATGCAGCCATCATATTACACAGCTTCAAAAGCACACGTGCACCCACGTTACCGTTCCACTCCGTGTCGCCGGGCGCTACCTCACACAGGTCAAACCCGATAATCTCGCGTCCAGATTTTACTAGTTGCTTGACAAGGAACATCGCCTGTTCAAACTCCAGCCCGCCTGGCACCGGTGTCCCTGTTCCCGGGCACAGCTTCGGATCCAGGCCGTCGATGTCAAAACTGATGTACACCTTCTGCGGTAGCTGCGCTATAATCTTCTTACACTCTTTCTTCCAGCTGTCGCCTTCAAACATCTTTTCCTTCATTTTCGCATCATAGAAGATAGTCACGCGGCCATTCGACTGCTCTGCCAGCTCCGCCTCAGACTGTGCCAGGTCCCGGATGCCTACCTGCACCAGCTTCTTTACCTGTGGCAGTTTCAGGGCGTTGAACATGATGGAGGCATGCGAGTACTCAAAGCCTTCATACGCATCCCGCAGGTCAGCGTGTGCATCTATCTGCAGGATGCCATACTCTTCGTGCTTCTCTGCCAGCGCATGCATCAGGCCAAGGGGGGTGCTGTGGTCGCCGCCTACTACGCCAACCAGTTTGCCCTGCTCCAGGTAATTTAGGGACTTTTGCTTCAGCCACTGCAGGAACTCCTCTCCCTTCTGGGTTACCTCATCAGGAAGGTTTTCGAACTGCTCTTTCCCTTCTTCCGGGCTCCCGGCTTCAAGCCAGTTGATGTAAGCCTCAGCTTTATCACGCAGCACTTCGCTTGTAGCAGTCCATTCCTCCGAGATTTCCTCCATAGCGATACCCAACTTCCAGGCATCCTTTATATGAGGTTCATATAAATCCAGCTGCGGCGAGGCTTCTTTCACTGCCTGCGGTCCCTGTGCGGTACCGGCACTGTAAGACACCGTTACCTCCCATGGCGTAGGAATGATCACTACTTCGGATTCCTCGATTGTGAAAGGAAGGCCAAACAGGCCTCCGCTGCTATCACCGACTCCGTTCGGATCGAAGCTGGCTATCTTTTGCTCTTTACTATTCATCTGTTGGTTCTGCAGAGTGTTTTTAGATTGTATTTTCAGTTCCTTTTACCAGCAGCTCCTTTACAAAGTTAGGAAGCGCAAAAGCTGCGGCATGGATTTCTTCATTATAGTATTTCAAGCCTTGCTCCTGAGAGAACCTGGCTGCTGTCTCC
This sequence comes from Pontibacter toksunensis, assembly GCF_042686245.1. Lineage (NCBI taxonomy): Bacteria > Pseudomonadati > Bacteroidota > Cytophagia > Cytophagales > Hymenobacteraceae > Pontibacter > Pontibacter toksunensis. The sequence goes on from NZ_JBHUOX010000002.1 coordinate 205,214, forward strand.
TTATCAAAACGCAGCGGGTGTGCCTCTCCTTTTGAGGAATAAGAGAAGCTCCATGTTCCAGTTGGATAGGTAGGAATGGCTGCCAAATAGCAATGCACCTTGTCCTGTCCGAAAATCTGCTTATAGGTATTGTAGATCTCTACAAACACGCCGCTGTTAAAGCGCGGCGACTCCGACTGCGTTACCATAACCCCATCAGGTGTCAGGCAACGGTATACTTCACTGTAGAACTCGGCGGTAAACAAGCCCTCTCCCGGCCCAACGGGGTCAGCAGAGTCAATGATGATGAGGTCATAGCGGCCATCTTCGCAGTCGTTGATATACTTGATGCCATCTTCCACGAGCAGGTTCAGGCGCGGATTGCCGAAAGCAACGGCTGTTTCTGACAGGTGCAGTTTGCAGGCCTCTATCACGAGCTCATCTATCTCTACCAGAGTCACCTCTTCCAGTTGTTCGTGGTGCAACAGTTCCCGCACGGTACCACCGTCACCACCGCCAACCACTAAGGCACGTTTTGCTTTGGTATGGCTGAACATCGGCACGTGAGTGATCATCTCATGGTACACAGACTCATCTTTCTGCGTGCACATCACCATCCCGTCCAGCGTCAGCATGTTGCCGTAGGCAAGTGTTTCATAGATCTCCACGCGCTGGTAAGGCGAGTCTTTTTTATACAACTGCCTGCCAGAGTGCTTCAGCGACAGGGCAATGTTCTCGTCGCGCTCCGTAAACCATACATCCCGCGTTATAGCACCATCCGCCTCTACTGTTTTAGGCGGCAGGCTGCGCAGGGAATCCAGGTTGAAGTCTGTGCGCTTCAGCAAACTTAATTGCCCGCGCCGCAGTTCCATGGAGGACCCGTGCCCGGACTCGAAAGCTTCCTTCAGGTAGTTATAAGATACCCACGGGTCAACAGAATCACCACACGTGAAAAGATCGACGGCGGCGTACCCATACTCCGGCCAGGTATGTATGGCCAGATGGCTTTCCTGTATCACCACTACACCGGAAACGCCATAGGGCGAAAAGTGGTGGAACGTACTGTTGATGACAGTGGCACCGGCTGTTTCGGCAGCGGCAACCATGCTGTTCTCGATGTGCATCACATCGTTCATCAGGTCAGGGGAGCAATCGTAAAATTCAACTAAAATGTGTCTGCCTAGCGCGTTCATCAATGGGTATGAAAGGTTGAAAACTGATATGAAGGCAAAAAAACGAAATCTGCTGTTCGTATCAAAAATGAAACATCAGTACAGCCGTATACTACATTGTTCTCCAATGTGTTAATTCTTTATACGTTTATACTCCCTCACGTGCTGCTCTTAGTTAAGGCCTTAGCCCCTGTACAGCTCTTTCTGCACAACAGCGTTTACCTTGTCTTCTTCCTGCAAATCCTCGAAAACATCAAAGGCATCGTTGAAGGCATTAAACTCCTTAAGCAGGTTAAACTGCGCCACGTGGTAAATCAGGAAGAGTTCGGATTGGGTAAAGCTGGCTTTGGTGATAAAGCTGTAGTATTCGCCTTTATCATGCGTTTCGGAGCGGTAGCGCTGGATAAGCTTGAACAGCACGCTCAGGTTTTTAAGGTATGGGTCCAGGCTGTTCTGGTAGAAAGAGAAATGGTAGGTAAAATAATCGCGGAAAACACTGAAGAGCGCCTCCTCTGTCTTCTGCTGCGGTTCCATATCCCGTACTTTCTGGATAAAAGAAGAGAGCACTTTCTCCTGGAAGAAAACGAAGAAGTTTGTACCCTTGCGCTCGCTCTTGTTTATATCGTATGCCGTGAGCGAGTCGATGATGTCGTTGTGCTTGTTAATAAAGCTGATGTAAAGCGTGGAGAAGTTCTGCTGCTGGAATATTTTCTGGGTCTTGTGCAGCTCGAAGCGCTGCAGCTCAAATTCCCGCTTTTGGTAAGTGAGGGTTGCAAAGAATAGGAAGACCCCGGCAAGCGCCCAAAGGGAGCCGACAATACCACCTATAAACTCCCCATATTCGCCGAAAACTCCTCCTTCCCTTTCGGCCGGGGCTGCATACAGTTCCCGGATGAGGTTAAATTTTAGGGTTCCCCATATCAGCACGATGGCTCCGGCTGCTATCAGGACGTAACCGGTAATCTCGTACCGGCTTAGATTCATTTTTATTTTTGGCATTCAGAAGGGCAGGTATAGCTTTCTATTCAGCTACACTTACTGCTATAATCTCTAATCGGTTTCCGTTAAATTATTTTTACCAAGCTCAAACGTGCGGATAGTATCCAGCATTTTCAGCAGGGTGTTGGTGTCGAAGAACAGCAGCAGCGGCAACTCCACGCTTTTGGAGTTGTGGGTGAACTGTGTGATAACGGTGAACACGAGTGGCTGAAACAGCGGGTGCTGCACGAGTATACCTTTCAGGGAATCTGCAATGTGGCTTTTGGGGGCCTTGGGCGGCGACCCGTAGATATTGGCCTTGAGGATGTTAGCAAGCTGCGTGACAAGGGCTCCCGTAATAATGTTGCTGATCTCCAGCAGCAGGGACTCCTGCATTACAGTCAGTTCCCCTTTCTGCACCTCCAGCATGCTGAGGCAGATTTCAGACAGCCGGGCAATGTGATCATCAGAGAAAAGCATCAGGGTTGCTCCGTTGAACTCACCTTTTACGTCAGACTGAATGATAATGTGGGTATCCTCATATCTTGACACCAGGCTGAGGAGGTCCTTTACCTCTATAAGCGTGATATCCGGCACTTTCAGCAACACCCTGTCTTTGGCGATGGCAGCAAAAGAATCTGCTGCACGGGCCAGCCCGATATTCAGGATCTCCTTGATTATATCTCTCTCTAACTCTGTTATATGAGGTTCCATCATCATTTTGTCGCCTTAGTAATTTTAGCTTCCCTGCTTTATAGCATGCTTAAAACTTACTTTATACCATCGGGAAACTGATTTTAAACATGCTCCTGTGCCTGCCTCCTGTTTATAAAATAACGCGTGGTAGCCGGCACATCCAGCACCAGGCATACTTTACCTGATCCCAGCAGGGTTACCCCGCCGTACAGGTCAATCCGGTCGAGTGGCTCGCTCATGGCTTTTACCACTATATCCTGCTGCCTGTATAACTTATCTACAATTAAACCCAGTTTTCTATTGTTGTAAGACACCACCACAATATTCTGCACCTGCCCTTTTAGCCTGCTTTTATCACCCAACCGCATCTGTGCCTCATCAGTATTCAGCAGCTCGTGCAGGTATACTACCGTGATAGCTTCTCCTTTCAAGTCAGCAATCATCACATCGCCTACCTCGTGTATCTCATCTTTATCCAGCGCTATTACCTGCTCTGTGTGTATGAGCGGAATAGCGTAGAAAATCTCGTCTACCTCAAACAGCAATGCTCCCTTCACCGCAATGGATGTTGGCAGCTGCATCTTGAATGCGGTTCCGGCGCCTTTCTCCGACCTTACCATTAGCCGGCCACCAATGGAGTCAATCGCGTTCTTTACCACGTCCAGCCCCACACCGCGTCCTGAGAACTCGGTTACTTCTTTGGCAGTAGAGAAACCAGGCTCAAACAGGAACGTCAGAATCTCTGCTTCCGTAAGGCCCTCGGCTGCTTCCGCCGTTACCAGGTTCCGCTCCACCGCAGTGCGCTTGATCAGGTTGAAGTCCATCCCCCTCCCATCATCCGCTAACTCTATCAGCACATTTTCCCGGTCACTTTTTGCGCTCAGAATTAGGTGTCCTACAGGCGGCTTTCCTTTCTTCTCGCGCTCTGCCGGCGTCTCCAGCCCGTGTGTCACCGCATTCCGGACCAGGTGCAGCAGCGAGTCTGTCATGATTTGAAGGATATTACGGTCGATCTGTATGTTCTGGCCAATTAATTCCAGGTCAACCTCTTTTTTTTCTGCTGCAGCAATGTCGCGAACTATGCGCGGAAACTTATTGAAGAGCGACCCGATGTTTACCAGGCGTGCATCCATCACGCTGTACTGCAGGTCTTCTGTGATGCGGTAGAGGTGCGAACTGACGGTCTTCAGCTCATCGTTGCCCATGTCTTTGCTGATGGATAGAATGCGATCGCGGTCTATGATCAGCTCCCCCACCAGATTCATCATGTGGTCCAGCTTTTTGATCTGGATATACACCAGCTCCGACAGCGACAGGTTTTTAGAAGTGTTATACTTCTGCACCTTAGCCAGCTCTATTGCATTGTCCGATAAATTCTCGACGATGATATCGAGGTTGCGCAGCAGCACCGGGTCCGGCTCTGCCCCGTCGTCCCTGTCGATGTTTGTGATGAGGTCGCCCAGCATGTCGATACCATCGAACAACACGGTAACCACTTCATCGCTAAACGCCAGCTCTTTGCTGCGGATAAGGCTAAATGCCGTCTCCAGCTTATGCGAAACATCTGAAATCTGGAGATACCCGATTGCCTTTGAGTTGGCCTTCATGTTATGCAGCAAACGGAATATCTCAGCCAGCGTCTGTTCGTCGTCCGGCTGTTTCTCCAGTGTGCTGATATGCCTGTTCAGAGCATCGAAATACTCCAGCGCCTCGGCAATAAATATTTCTTTATACTCTTGTTCTCTCGATTTCATGTTACGCTGTCAGGTAAACTGACCAAATACTTTCTGCCACACAATTATCCAAAAGGATACACTGGCTGCTGTGTACTGCTCTCTTGTGTCTGCCCCAGCCATCAGCTGTAAAAAGCTATATACTGGAATTCTGCCTGCAAAAGAGTTATTTTTTTTCCTGTGTGTTCTGTGTGCTGTTAGTCTTCAGACAAGACTTTACTCACCACTTCCAGCACTTTCTCTTCTGAAAATGGTTTCACGATGTAGGACTTTGCGCCATACTCCATCGCCTCATTCACAATTACTTCCTGCCCCACAGCGCTTACAATAATGACTTTCATGTCGGGCTGCTCTGCTTTTATACCTTTCAGCACATCCAGTCCTGTATTATCCGGCAGAATAACATCCAGCGTAATCAGGTCGGGCTTAGTTTCCTTTGCCAGTTCCAGCGCCGTCTGTCCGTTGGGAGCCTCTCCTACAACCTCATAACCGGCATCCGACAGCATGTTTTTCAGCAAGGTTCGCATGTAGAAGGAGTCATCTACTATTAATATTCTCTTCATACTCTTTTCAATTGTAGGTTTTAAAATTTCTGATACCCTTAGCTATTCAGTTCCCGGACCTCATCTTGCGTCAGTATTTTATACATGTCCAGCACGATAATCAGGCGATCGCCTGTTCTGGCTAATCCCTCTATAAAGTTTTCGCTGATGTTTGCGTCCTGCAGGAAGGAAGGCGCTTTATCGATCTTTGACATCTGCAGGTTCAGCGACTGTGGCATCTCTTTCACTGTCACTCCAATACTATATCCCTTCGCCTCTATGACGAGGGTATAAGTAATGTCTGGGTTCAGGCCGTCCGGCAATGGCGCAGGCCTGATATTAAAGCGGTCTTCCAGGTCAATAATAGCTATGATATCCCCGCGGATGTTCGCCACTCCTTTCACGAAGTGTGGTGTCCGCGGCATCCGGGTTGTAGCCGGCGTAATGGTCACCTCTTTTACCTGCTCAATCTTGATGCCATAACTTTCCGCCCCAAGTTTGAACACAATGAGGTGCACCATCTCCTCATTTACGGGCTGTGCCTGCGCTGCTTTTTTTTCTTCCGTAGCAGGGGCAGCCGTTCCTCCCGGTTCAGCGGTTTTGCCATTTTCTGAAGGCTTCTCAGCAGTTTGATTTTGCTTTGCCATTACTTCGATTTCCTTTCTCCCGTGTTACCCGATCCGCTCCTTCTGGAGCCGATAGCCAGCCTGTTGTTGCCGGTAGTGGCCTTTTCAACTTTTTGCGGTACAGGTATGGAAGTCAGCCGGCGTACTTTACCACTGTTGAACACGAGGTTGCCATCAATCAACTTAAAGGCAGAAATACTTATCTGGAGGTCAGCCGCAATGTCGTTCAGGTTTTGGGACGAAGAAGTAAGTTCCTGCATGGAGCCTGACAGCTGTTTGGCTGTGCTGGCTACCTGCTGCGTACCGGAAGCTGTCTGCTCGGCAATGGCTACCACTTCCTCCACGTACTTCACCACGTCGCCGATAGAGGACTTCTGAATCTCCGTTGCTGTTAAGATATCCTGGGCAGTACGCAGCGTTTCGCCACTGGATGCAGCAATGTTCTTGAATGCGCCCGATGCCTCGAACGTGGCGTTCTTACCTTTCGATACCCTGCCTTCCATGGTAGAGATGGCGGTAGCAGCCGAGGCTGTATCTTTTCTCACATCGTCTACCAGGGTGGCGATCTCACTCGCAGATTTGCGTGAGCCTTCCGCCAGCTTCCTGATTTCTTCGGCTACCACGGCAAAACCACGACCAGCGTCGCCGGCACGGGCCGCCTCAATGGCAGCGTTTAAGGCCAGTAGGTTTGTCTGCGCCGCAATGTCCGTAATCACACCAAGTGACTTGGAGATTTCCTGAGAGCGTGTACTTAGCACTTCAATTGTCTTGGCTGTCAGGGCAGCAGAGCTGGAGATTTCCTCCATGTTCTTCACCACTTCGGCCACTGTCTTCAAACCAATTTGGGAGCTTTCCTCACCAAGTAAAGCCGACTTGTTCACTACCTCCGCTCTGTTGGCCGTGTCTTTTGTCGTCTTCATGATCTCTTCAATCAGCTTGAAGGCCTGGTCAGTCTTGAGGGCTTGATTTTGAGCACCTTCCGCCATTTGCTGCATGGCAAGCGCCACATCCAGCGTCACCTTGTTCATTTCAAGACCTTTGCCTGCCATCTCCTCAGAAGAGCTTCCTACTACCAGCGATGAGTCGTTGATTTCACCCAACAGGGTGTTCAGGTTATCAACCGCTAGGTTCAGGGCATTGGCCATGTCCAGGATATCACCAGCTGTTTGTGTTTCTACTTTCTGGGTTAAATCACCTTCAGAAATGGCACGTACTACCCGCGATACCTCCAGCACCGGCGTTACGATGGACTCCAGCAGGTCGTTGAGGGTATCTACCAGTTCTTTCCAGCTACCGCCCACACCCTGCAGCGTGGCGCGCTCTGTCAGTTTTCCTTCCACACCCGCTACCCTGGCCACGCGGCTAACCTCACCTGCCAAGCGGTTCAAGTCCACCACCATGGTATTAATAGTATCCGCCAGGTCTGCTACCTCGCCTTTGGCTTCCAATGTCAGTTTCCGGGTAAGGTCTCCTTTTGATACAGCGGTTACTACCTGCACGATTCCTCGTACCTGTGTTGTCAGGTTCGAGGCCATGGTGTTTACATTGTCCGTCAGGTCTTTCCATACACCGGCCACGTTTGGCACGTTGGCCTGGCCGCCCAGCTTACCCTCCGTACCCACTTCAAGCGCTACTCGGGTTACTTCACCGGCAAAGATGTTCAGGGAATCCACCATGCGGTTGATGTTCTCCTTCAGCTCCGCCATCTCTCCTTTCACATCCACCGACACCTTCTGTGTCAGGTCGCCTTTGGCCACCGCAGTGGATACTTTTGCAATGTCTCGTACCTGAGAAGTCAGGTTGCTGGCCATGGTGTTCACGTTATCGGTTAGTTCCTTCCAGGTACCGCGTACCTTCGGCACATTGGCCTGTCCACCCAATTTACCTTCCGTACCTACCTCACGCGCCACCCTGGTTACTTCGTCTGCAAAGATGTTGAGCGAGTCCACCATCTGGTTCAGGTTCTCCTTCAGGTCCAGGATCTCCCCACGAGCCTCTACTGATACTTTCTGTGTCAGGTCACCCTTGGCCACCGCTGTTGCAACTTTGGCAATATCGCGCACCTGAGAAGTCAGGTTGCTGGCCATGGAATTTACGTTTTCAGTAAGGTCTTTCCAGGTACCACCTACGTTTGATACATTAGCCTGGCCACCCAGTTTACCTTCCGTACCTACCTCACGTGCCACTCTGGTTACCTCATCACCAAACACGTTCAGGGAGTCCACCATGAAGTTGATGTTCTCCTTTAATTCTGCTATCTCGCCACGGGCCTCTACAGTGATTTTCTGCGTCAGGTCTCCTTTGGCAACACCTATTGCCACTTTGGCAATACCCCGCACCTGAGTTGTCAGGTTCGAGGCCATGGTGTTTACATTGTCCGTCAGGTCTTTCCACACACCGGCCACATTCGGCACATTGGCCTGGCCGCCTAGTCTTCCCTCAGTACCCACTTCCAGGGCCACACGCGTTACCTCTCCGGCAAAGATGTTCAGGTAGTCTACCAGCTGGTTGATATTCTCTTTCAACTCACCCAGTTCTCCCTTCACATCCACTGTAATTTTCTGCGTCAGGTCTCCTTTGGCCACAGCCGTAGATACATTGGCTATATCCCGTACTTGTGAGGTCAGGTTACTGGCCATGGTGTTCACGTTGTCGGTCAAGTCTTTCCAGATACCCGCTACGTCCGGCACATTGGCCTGGCCGCCCAACTTTCCTTCCGTACCCACTTCACGGGCTACTCTGGTTACCTCATCAGCGAAGATATTGAGCGAGTCCACCATCTGGTTCACATTCACTTTCAACTCCGCCATCTCGCCTTTCACGTTCACCGTAATCTTCTGGCTCAAATCGCCTTTGGCAACAGCAGTCGCTACGTTGGCAATATCCCGCACCTGAGAAGTCAGGTTGCTGGCCATAGTGTTCACGTTGTCAGCCAGGTCCTTCCAGATACCCGCTACGCGTGGTACGTTGGCCTGACCACCTAATATACCTTCGGTTCCCACCTCACGTGCCACACGAGTTACTTCCGCGCCAAACACGTTGAGCTGGTCCACCATCTCATTCAATATGTCTTTCAATTGGGCAATCTCGCCCTTCACATTCACTGTGATCTTCTGGCTCAGGTCGCCTTTCGCTACTGCGGTTGCCACATTGGCAATATCACGCATCTGGAAGGTCAGGTTGCTGGTCATGGTGTTCACGTTGTCCGTCAACTCCTTCCAAACGCCGCCCACACGGGGCACATTGGCCTGACCGCCCAGTTTACCTTCCGTACCCACTTCACGGGTTACGCGGGTTACCTCCCCGGCAAACACGTTCAGCGATTCCACCATCTGATTGATGATGTCTTTCAGGTCAGCGATTTCGCCTTTCACATTTACCGTTACCTTCTGGGTCAGGTCGCCTTTCGCCACCGCGGTTGCTACGTTGGCAATATCCCGTACCTGAGAAGTCAGGTTGGAGGCCATGGTGTTCACGTTGTCGGTGAGGTCTTTCCAGGTTCCGCCTACATTTGGCACTCTTGCCTGGCCACCCAGCTTACCTTCTGTACCTACTTCACGTGCCACTCGTGTTACCTCGTCAGCAAATACGTTGAGCGAGTCCACCATCTGGTTCACGTTGTCCTTCAGCTGGGCAAACTCCCCGCGCACATCCACCGACACTTTCTGCGTCAGATTACCTTTCGCAACGGCGGTGGCCACGTTGGCAATATCCCGTACCTGCGCTGTCAGGTTCGAAGCCATTACGTTCACATTGTCTGTTAAGTCTTTCCAGATACCCGCCACGTTCGGCACAGAGGCCTGTCCGCCCAGTTTCCCCTCAGTACCCACTTCCAGGGCCACACGGGTTACCTCTCCGGCAAACAGGTTCAGGTTATCGATAGTGCGGTTGATGGTTTCGGCCATGACCTTGAAGTCGCCGGAAACCGGAATCTGGAATGTCTCGTCGAGGTTACCCCTTGAGATATTCTTCAGTACCTTACCCACCTCCAATACAGGCACCGCGATAGAATCTACCAGGCCGTTGATGTTGTTGATCATGTCCTTCCAGAAACCGGAAGCATTCTCGGCTGAGGCACGGGCCTTAAGGTTTCCTTCCACTCCCGCTACCTTGGAGATACGCGACACCTCACCACCTACCCCACCAATCATCTCCACCATGGAGTTATAGGCCTCGGCGATTTCAGCGAATAGGTCATCGTTCTGCTTTGTAAGGCGAACGGAGATGTCTCCTTTTTTAAATGCATCGAGGGCATAGAGCACCTTGTTCAGCTGCTCGCTGATGTACTCCGGGTTATTCGACAGCTTAGCCAGCTTTGCAGACTTCGCAGTATCCCCCTTTGAACCGTTGAGTTTGTCTTTATCTCCTTTCGTGCCATTCGCACTCACACTGCCCGGCAAGGTGGTGGTGGCAGGCTTACCAGCTGTTTGTGCTTTGGCAGGCGCGGCGGCAGGTTTAGCAGGCGTATCTAGCACTGATTTGTTCAGCGTGCCATTTTCTCCAGCTGCCTTTGGAGCAGTGGGCTTCTCATTGTTGGCTTCCACATCACTGATGAGCTTGTCTTTGCTCAACTTCAAGTTTTTACCTAAGGCCATATTATTTTGATTGGAATGGGTGTTTTTTCACTCTTTCTGCAGAAAGCCGGCCATAGGCCTGTGGCTTTTTTGTACTAAACATCAAGGAGTTCAAATGAAGTGCAATTTAACGAAAAAAGGTGATAGATAAAATCAGGCATTGTTGTTGATAAAAGCTTTATTCCTCGAGGTATTCTGCTGCCAGCGCCTGGTAGTCTTTTGCCCCGTTAGAAGATGCATCATAACGCAGCACGCTCGTTCCAAAAGAGGGTGCCTCTGCCAGCTTTACGTTCAGCCGGATACGGTTCCTGAAGATTTTCTCCTTCACATTCTCCTGTAGGTAATCCAACACCTCCTGGCTCAGCTTTCGGCGCACATCAAACATCACCACTACGATCCCTTTTATTTTGAGTTTGGGGTTCAGCGTTTTTCTCACTTTCTCCACCGTGTTCATTATCTGGTCAAGGCCCTGCAGCGTGAGCACCTCCATTTGCAAGGGAATCAGCACCTCCTGCGCTGCTGTGAGCGCATTCAGCGTAAGCACAGAAAGCGACGGCGGGCAATCTATGAGCACATAGTCAAAGTCTTTCACCTCCGCCAGAATGTTCTTCAGAAACTTCTCCCGCTCCGGCTGTGTAACTAATGATATCTCAATATCCACCAGTTCGTTAGAGCCAGGCACCACCCAAAGTTCATCCTTTTCCACGATAACATCCTGTATTCTTTTGTTACCGAGAAAAACATCTGCGAGAGTAGCATCGGGGGTAGCAACTGCCAGTGAATATGACAGGTTACTCTGCGGGTCGAGGTCCAGCAGCAGCACCTTTTTGCCTGATTTGCTCAGCGCGCTGCCTAGGTTAATGGTTGTAGTTGTTTTGCCAGTGCCGCCTTTCTGGTTGATAACGGCCACTACCTTTGTTTTTGCCATGAAGTTTTTTCTTAAGGCACATGCTGCAAGCGCAACACACTCCATGCCCCTAAACTATCTAATTTAAATGTAACCCGAAAACAATATAGGAAAAGCACCCAAGGTTACGCTACAGCACCTGCGCCATGTTGTGGTTCAGCAGTACTCCCATGTGAAGGTGGATATCTTCCCACTTCTCAAGCGAAAGCTTAACAGCCACCACATTGGCTGGCTCCAGGTACGCTATCTGCTGCCCGGTCAGGTCACGGGCCAGTTTTGTGATGCCGGGGTTGTGCCCTACCAGCAGCACCTGTTTTACCTTGTCCGGCAATTGGCCCAGAACTTGCAGCAGCTGTGGTTCCCGGGCATTGTACAAATCCGGATTATAAGTGATATCTTCCTCGTCGAAGTACAGGCGGCCGGCAATAGTACGTGCCGTCAGGCCTGCACGCGGGGCGGGGCTGGACAGCAGGCTGTCGATTTTCAAAAAGTTTTCACGCAGCCACCTGCCTGTCTGGTTCGCCTGGTGCAGGCCTTGCTGCGTCAGCTCCCGTTCAAAGTCAGGCTGCAGCGGATAAGAGTCATACGCCTCTGCATGGCGGCAAATGAGTAAAGTTCGTTGCATATTAAAATAAAGTGACCGTATCTCTTAAATATACCAGAATGTAATTAAAATTAGGCTTTTTTGCTGTTTGTTAAACCTATGTTATACGAATGAGGTTGTAATTGTTAGAAAAAAAGACTGAACTTTGAGCAAACTGAATCAGTCTGCCTGTAAATATAAAGCATGATAAAAAACTTAGTTATAGTTGAGTCGCCTGCAAAGGCAAAAACAATCGAAGGATATTTGGGGAAGGATTTCGTGGTGAAGTCGAGTTTCGGCCACGTGCGGGACCTGCCAAAGGATAATAATGCCATTGACATTGCGCATGGTTTCAAGCCGACCTATGTGGTGTCCAGTGATAAAAGAGAAGTGGTGGCGCAGCTGCGCAAACTGGCAAAAGAAGCAGATATGGTGTGGCTTGCATCGGATGATGACCGCGAGGGAGAAGCCATTTCATGGCACCTGACCGAAGCACTGAACCTGAACGACGCCAAAACACGCCGCATCGTTTTCCGGGAGATCACCAAAAGCGCCATCCTCAACGCCATCAGCACACCGCGTGGCATCGACATGGATTTGGTAAATGCGCAGCAGGCACGCCGTATATTGGACAGGCTGGTAGGTTTTGAGCTTTCTCCTGTGCTGTGGAAAAAGATAAAGACCGGGCTTTCTGCCGGACGTGTGCAGTCAGTGGCAGTGCGTTTGGTGGTAGAGCGGGAGCGGGAGATTGAGCGCCACCAGGCGGAGGCATCTTACCGCATCACGGCAAACTTTGACGTACAGGGCAAAACGCTGGAGGCTGAACTGCCAACCAAGTTTAAGACTGAAGCAGAGGCACAGGCTTTTCTGCAACAGTGCATCGGGGCCAATTACACGATTGAGAACCTCGAGAAAAAGCCGCTGAAGCGCAGCCCTGCCCCTCCGTTCACCACCTCTACCCTGCAGCAGGAAGCCAGCCGCAAACTATACTTCTCGGTTGCACAAACCATGACGGTGGCGCAGCGCCTGTATGAGGCTGGTAAAATATCCTACATGCGTACTGACTCGCTGAACCTTTCGGAAGACGCGATACAAGGTGCAACGAGAGAGATTAACCGCTCTTTCGGCGAGCAGTTTGTGAAGGTGCGTCATTTTAAGACTAAATCTGCCGGGGCGCAGGAGGCACACGAGGCCATACGCCCTACCGATTTCTCGCAGATGGTGGCCAGCAGCGACCGCAACGAGCAGCGCCTGTACGAACTAATCTGGAAGCGCGCCATTGCCTCGCAGATGGCAGATGCCCAGATAGAGAAAACTACCGTAACGATTGGCATCTCTACACAGCCCAGCCAAAAATTACAGGCAACCGGAGAAGTAATCAAGTTCGAAGGTTTCCTGAAAGTATATATTGAGTCGAAAGACGAAGATGAGGACGGAACGGACGAGGATGTGAAAGGCATGTTGCCTCCGCTGAGCGTTGGTCAGCAAATAAGCCTGCGCCAGATGCTGGGCATGCAACGCTACACCCGCCCAGCTGCCCGCTACACAGAGGCCAGCCTTGTGAAGAAGCTGGAGGAAATGGGCATTGGTCGTCCGTCTACGTACGCACCTACTATTTCTACAATCCAGAAGCGCGGCTATGTTGAAAAAGATAACCGTGAGGGCAAGGAGCGCCCCTACCAGGTGCTGACGCTGAAAAATGACCACATCACCACCCAAACTAAAACCGAGATTACGGGCGCTGAGAAAGCAAAGCTCTTTCCTACGGACATGGCCATGGTGGTGAATGACTTCCTGGTGGAGCACTTTCCGAATGTGATAGACTTCTCTTTTACCGCACGGGTGGAGGCTGAGTTTGATGAAATTGCGCAGGGCCAGCAGCAGTGGGAAACCATGCTGGACCAGTTTTACCAGAAGTTTCACCAGCGCATCGAATCGAGCGAGAGCATCAACAGGGCTGATGTATCCGGGGCAAGGGAACTTGGCACTGACCCTGCGACAGGCAAAAAGATACAGGCAAAGCTTGGCCGCTATGGCCCCTATGTGCAGCTGGGCGAGGAGAATGAAGAGACTGGAGAGAAGCCGGTATACGCCAGCCTGCGCAAAGGCCAGTTTGTGGAGAGCCTGACGCTGGAAGACGCGCTGGACCTGTTCAAGCTGCCGCGTATTGTCGGCACTTTCGAGGACAAAGAAATGACAGCTGCCATTGGTCGTTTCGGTCCGTACATCCGCCACAACAGCAAGTTCTATTCCCTGCCGAAAACGCTCGACCCGATGCTGGTGACGGCGGAGGAAGCCGTTGACCTGATACAGGCCAAGCGTAAAGCCGATGCAGAGAAGCTGATAAAAGCCTTTGACGAAAACCCGGATATTCAGGTACTCAACGGCCGCTACGGCCCTTACATTGTAGCAGGCAAAAAGAATGTGAAGATACCGAAAGGCAAAGAGCCAAGTGAACTTACCCTGCAGGAATGTCTGGACTTAGCGGAGGCTACTCCGGAGAAAAAAGGCCGTGGCGGCTTCAAGAAAAAAGCAGAAGCCGATACGCCAGCCAAGAAACCAGCTGCCAAAACGAAAGCGGCTACAAAGAAGGCCCCTGCTAAAAAGCCAACAGCTAAGACAGCGAAAGCAACTGCAAAAAAGAAACCCGTTAAGTAAGCCTATAGCTTGATACAGAGAGCCACTCCTTCGCGGGAGTGGCTTTTTTTGTTCAAGCCCTTACCTGCAGCAAGCCTTCCACAGACGTAGTATAGAGGCTGGACAGGAATTTTTTCTGCAGCATCCAGGGAGCTCTATTCTCTTCCTCTACTGCACTTTCCTTTTTATTTCCCTGCACGGCATACGTCAACGCCTGGTGGCCAAAACGCTGGCGCAGCGTGTCCAGGGTGTTCATGAGTTTGCTGTGCTTCTCTTCTTTCTGGCTGCTGAACAAATCCAGCTGCACCTCCGATGCCGGCACCAGGTCTGTCAGGATGATGCCCACTTTCACGTAGCGCTTGCCGGGCCGGAACATGCCTTTCAGCAGGTGCATGGCGCGCTGCAGCAACTCTAGCTCACTGCTGGTGGGCTGGGGCAGCTGCATAGTGCGGCTGTTACAGTACAGGTGCTCCGTTACGGCAAAGCGGTTCGTCATCAGAAAAACGGTAACACCTGCTGCGCAGCTGTTTTGCCTGCGCAACTTGGTGGCACAGCGCACTGTGTGGGTGGAGAGCGCCTCCTTAATGTCCTTCAGTTCCGTGAGTGGCCTGCCAAACGAGCGTGAGGTGCAGATATTCTTTTTACCCGGTGTCTCCGTCTCCAGGTCCTGGCACGGCTGCCCCCGGAGCTCCAGCAACGTGCGAAGCCCGGTAACGGCCATGTTTTTCTTTACCCAGCCATCCGGCATTTTGCTCAGGTCCCAGGCTGTGTTCACGTTTAGCTGCTGCAACCGCTTCGCATGCTGCCGCCCAATGCCCCATACGTCTCCTATCTGCGTCTCCCGTAGGGCTTCTTCTGTTTCGGCTGCCGTTTGCAGCGACAGCACACCGTTGGCATGAGGGCGCTTCTTAGCCAGTTTATTTGCCACCTTAGCCAGCGTTTTGGTACCCGCCACACCCACTGATACAGGTATGCCCGTCCACCGCAGCACAGTTTCCTGTATCTCATGGCCATACTTCCCCACCTCCTCCGGGCGCAGGTGGCTCAGGTCCAGAAAGCACTCGTCGATGGAGTATACCTCCAGGTTGGGCGTGAACTGCGACAGTGTACTGACCACGCGCCGCGACATGTCGCCGTAAAGCTCGTAGTTAGAGCTGAATACCTCCACCCGCTCCCGCTTTACCAGATCCTTCACCTGAAAGTAGGGCGTGCCCATTTTGAGGCCCAGGGCCTTGGCCTCGTTAGAACGGGCGATCACGCAGCCGTCGTTGTTGCTGAGCACCACCACCGGCACACCTTCCAACTCAGGCCGGAAAACCCGCTCACAAGACACGTAAAAACTATTGCAGTCTACCAGGGCAAAACGCGTTGTTGCTGCCATGCCCTAAACCTTTTTAACAACGCCCACCACTACTCCCCAGATGCGGCCCATGTCCGGCTGAGTAATTTTGATGCTTTGGTACTTTGGGTTCTCCGGTTCCAGGTAAGCGCCGTCTGGTTTCTGCATCAGGCGCTTGATGGTGAATTCTCCTGCCACAAAAGCCAGTACAATACGGCCACTTACCGGCTTTAGCGAACGGTCAATCACCACGAGGTCTCCGGGCTCTATGTGGGCTCCTATCATCGAGTCGCCCTCGACACGCGCCAGGAAAGTAGCGGTGGGGTTTTGGGTGATGTAGGCGTTCAGGTCTATCGGCTCCGCATCATAATCTGCTGCGGGGCTGGGAAAGCCTGCACGCACTGCCGACGAAAATAAGGACAGGTGATGCGCCGTCATATCATGTAGCTGCATCACGTCCGGTCTGTCTATGAGTATAACTTCTGCTTTCATACCGCTATTTTACGAATTAAATTAGCATCAGCTATATATTATGCTAAAATATTTAGTATTTTATTTCACATGATGCCCTAGAAATCCCCTCAATCAGTTCTATATGAAGCTCTTGGGAGGCCAAACAAATTCTCTCAATCAGCAACGGCAGGAGGCAACACATGTAAAAGACAGAGGGTATAGAGGAGTAAGCTAAAACTAAATGGAGTAAGATGAAAAAACGACTGGTGGTGCTGACAGGTGCCGGCATCAGCGCCGAAAGTGGTATTGCCACGTTCCGGGATGCAAACGGGCTTTGGGAAGGGCATGATGTATTAGAGGTGGCTTCGCCCCAGGGCTGGCGCAAAAACCCGGACCTGGTGCTGGATTTCTATAACCAGCGCCGGAAAAATGCCCACAGCGCGGAGCCTAACGCAGGTCACCTGGCGATTGCCGGCCTAGAGAAGGATTTTGATGTGCGCATCATCACCCAAAACGTAGACAACCTGCACGAGCGCGCAGGCAGCAGCAACGTTATACACCTGCACGGCAAATTGTTTGAAAGCCGCAGCACTTTAGACCCTACGCTTATATACCCCATGGAAGGCTGGGGGCTAAAGAAAGGCGATAAGTGTGAGCGCGGGTCGCAGTTGCGCCCCAACATAGTGTGGTTTGGCGAGCCGGTGCCTATGATGGAGCAGGCGATGCAGGAGACCATGCAGGCAGATATCTTTCTGGTAGTAGGCACCTCGCTGGTGGTATATCCGGCTGCCGGTCTCGTGGATTTTGTACCGGATAAGGTACCTGTCTTTGTGGTAGACCCGAACCTGCCGGACATGCGCCGCCGCCCCAACCTGCACCGCTACGAAGAAAAAGCCAGCACCGGCATGCAGAAAGTGGCGCAGGTGCTGCGCGAGAAGTATTTGTAGACCGATGCCTGTGCTGCGGCAAGCCTTAGATGCTGCCAACATGCGTATGCAGCATCTAAGGCTTGCCGCAGCACAGGTCATAAATTCTTTTTATTGCGCTGTGGGATGATCACTGCTTGTTGCGCTTTGTTATTATACTGCCTATCCCCTCCCGGTATCATAACTTTGAAGATTATCTTGCTGCTTCTGTCCCTGGTGAATCAAACCAGGCAAAGTAGCAGGACGTGGACAGGGGCGGGTAGATGTGTCTCTGGATGCAATGATTTGCGTTTGCTCAGGAGTGCGGTCAAAGCTATTCAGGAAAATGAGCGCCACCTTCAAAATTCTTCATATAGTTCTACTTAATATCAAAACGTTAGACGCCAGATATTAGCACTTACGAGAATAGGCTGCTACATTTGAAGATAAATTTATCCACCCCTTAATCAATTACCCATGGTTAACGCAAATAACGACAAACCGCTATTTGAACTTTCAATTGAAAAGCTGTTAGCAGCAAATATTCCTTTAATTCTAGAAAAGAGGAATGAGCTGTCAAAAATAGAGCAGGAACTTGAAGGCATGGGAGAATCATTGTTTGGCATGAACTTTCTTTCCTGGAAAGAGGGAGAAACGCTTGCGCTATCAAGGGTTGATAGAGAAAGAAAACAGAAAGAAGTGTCAGAAGCCAAACAAGAGCTGGAAAAACTTGAGGAGCAGGTAGGGGAGCTGCTCCCTGTTAAAGGAAAAGATATAAGTATAGCCGCTAAAGATAAACCTTATTCTGTGTGCTATATCACTGATAAGTATGGCAATAAGAGACAGCTGATCATTAAGCAGTACAGTAATTAGTCCTGCATATGGTAAAGCCTCTCCGTTAGAAGAGGCTTTACCATATGCAGGACTAATCTGTTTTCAGCAGCATCGCATTCCATGCGCAGGAATTAGATTCTGAATGAGCACAACTAAGGCAGCCTGAGCAACAGCATCAATCCTCTGCCTCCTCTCCTCTCTCTACAATGTCGCCCTCGGTGAAGAGAATAGTCTTCATCATCTCACGCCAGGCCGGCTTTTTACGCAGCAGGAACTCCAGGTCCATACCGAAATGCTTGAATTCTTCATTCTGCGCATTTTTCATGATAGCTTTCGCCTCCTCGTCTTTCTCCACCGAAATGCGCTGCTCGTACCAGCTTATGGCTTCGGCTTCTTCAATAACGGACGTAATCATGCGCACAAACGTACGGGTGCTGTCTGATAGTTCGTGTGCGGGCTCATGGTATTGTTCGGTAGGCATAACTTGTGTTGGTTAAAGTGAAAAGATATGTTACCCCTAACGCTTCACCGGCTCCTTGGGTTAACTAAGGCATGATGCATGCTCTTCGGAGACAGACCTGTGCCTGCAAGCCATAACCAGGCCCACTGATTTACCAATTTAATACAATTGGGCTTCGTATATTTACGTTTACCCTTTTAGCAATAAGTAAATCATGTATGGTAGTTTTTCGCAGCCTACTTCTCTTTCTACTTATTTCCCTTGCCATTGCCTGCTCCCAGGAAAAGGAGGCCGGCCCCAAGATTGAACCCTACGCTCCCACACCTTATCAGCTCACCATTCCAAGCCATTTCCCGGAGCGTTTTACTTTGCCGCCAGATAATGCTTTAACCGAAGAGGGCGTGGAACTGGGGCGACACCTGTTTTATGAAAAAAAGCTCTCCGGAAACAACACCATGTCGTGCGGCAGTTGCCATCAGCAAAAGAAAGCTTTTACTGATGGCAAAGCACTGGCGGTGGGCATAGACGGAATAGCGCACAGGCGCAGTGCGATGTCGCTGGCAAACATGCTCTGGTTTAACCAGTTTAACTGGGACGGCGGCACCTATAGCCTGGAAGAGCAGGCCCGGGGGCCCATTGAAAACCACGATGAACTGCACTAGGATCTAGGGGAGGCCGTGCACGAACTACAGGCTACTATACTATACCCTCCTATGTTCGAGAAAGCCTTTGGCTCCGGCACCATCACAGAAGAAAACATACTGAAGGCGCTGGCGCAGTTCCAGCGCACGCTTGTCTCCGCCGACTCCCGCTACGACCGGCACCTGCAGGAAAAGGAAGCGCTGACGCCGGAGGAAGCGGAAGGCATGAAACTTTTTATGACGCACCCGGAGCCCGGCATTGGCCTGCGCGGGGGTAACTGCGGCGACTGCCATGGAGGTACGCTCCTCTCGATGCGCACCTTCCACAACAACGGCCTGGACGAGGCTTTCAAAGACAACGGCTAGGGCGAAGTAACCGGAAATACGCGGCATAACGGACTGTTTAAAGCGCCCTCGCTCCGCAATATCGCCCTGACTGCCCCATACATGCATGACGGGCGCTTTGCCACGCTGGAGGAGGTGCTGGACCATTACAACGACCACCTCAAATACAACAGCCCTAACCTGGACCCTCTCATTATAGAGGCTACGAATGAGGTAGGCGGAAAAACGCTGCTCCTGACGGAGGAGGAAAAACGCAAGATCATCGCCTTCCTGCACACCCTTACCGACGACGATTTTATAAACGACAAACGCTTCTCTGACCCACACAACTAACCCTCTCATGAAAAATACCCTTATCCGGCTCCTGTTGCTTGTGCTGGCACTGCCGCTCCTGCTCACCGCCTGCTCCGACGACAACGACACCCCAGCCACTGGCACCTTGCAGCTGAACATCCAGAACATGGCAGGCACAGAGCCGCTGCTGTTAGAAGAGGGCACATATACCAGCCCTTCCGGCGACACTTACTCTGTCAGCAACCTGAAGTACTACATCAGCAACGTAAAGCTTATCAGCAGCAACGGGCAAACTACTTTTGCAGAGCCTGAAAGCTACCAACTGATAGCGCAGGGCGGTAAAACATCATTTGAACTGAAAGACATTCCGGCTGGCACCTACGACAAAGTGGAGCTGGCTATCGGCGTGGATGAGACGCACAATCACTCCATAGACCAGGAGGGCGACCTAGACCCCAGCAATGAAATGGCCTGGGACTGGGACACTGGCTATAAGTTCCTGTCGCTGACAGGTGCCTATACCGGCGACACAAGGAGCGGTGTCCTGGTTTTTCACGTGGGTGGCGATGCCAACTACAAAACAATTACGCTGGATCTTCCAATGGCTATAAACCTGCGTGAGCAGGCTGCTTATGAACTAAACCTGCAGGCAGATGTAAATGAGTTATTCCAAGGCCCTAACCTGATAGACTTTGATGTGATGAACTCCGGCGGGCACGGAACGGGAGCCAATATGCTGGCTGAAAACTACAGCAACGGATTTCTGAAGGTGGTGGAAGTTAAGTAGAAACCGGATGTTACGCCAACCGCTACACGCACTATTCCTCAGCTTTTGCCTCTTGCAAACAGCAGGCTGTAGTGCGCCGGAGCAGGAAGACGTAAGTCCGGCAACAGAAGGCTATATACCCGCCCTACCCTCTAACCTGGCTACTGCTATTCCCGCACCTGAACGCAACCCACTCACGCGCGAAGGTGTGGAACTGGGCCGCATGCTGTTCTATGACCCCATCCTCTCCGGAAACGGGAAAGTATCCTGCGCTACCTGCCACCAGCAGGAAAAGGCTTTTACGGACGGCAAGGCATTAACAACGGCAGGCGTAACAGGCAAGCCGCTGCTCCGGCACGCACCCTCGCTGATAAACCTGGCCTGGATGCCGGGTCTTTTCTGGGACGGCGGCTCCAAAAACATGGAATCAGTAAGCTTCGGCCCGCTCACACACCGATGAGATGGGCCAGAACCTGAGGGCGCTGACACAAAAGCTACAGCAGCACGAAAAGTATCCGCTGCTGTTCCGTAAGGCTTTTGGCTCTGACGCTGTCACAACGGCGGCCATCGGGCGGGCACTGGCGCAGTTTCAGCGGACACTCATTTCAGCGGATTCCCGCTACGACAGGTATGCTCGGAAAGAGGCCGGAGGGCAGTTGACGGAGACGGAATTGCAGGGGCTGGCGCTGTTCCGGCAACACTGCAGCAGCTGCCACGCCACCGACTTCTTCACCGACAATGCTTATCACAACAACGGCCTCGACAATACCTTCTCCCCCGAGAACGAAGAACTGGAGTTTGGCCGCGGCCGCATTACACAGAATGCAGCGGACAAAGGCAAGTTCAAAACTCCGACACTGCGCAACATCGCCCTCACAGCTCCTTACATGCACGACGGCCGATTCGCTACGCTGGAGGACGTGCTGGTACACTATAAGACGGGCATTGTCGCCTCTCCCACTCTGGCTCCAGAACTGCAACAGCACAATCAGCTGGGTATAGCTATATCAGAAGCAGACAAACAAAAACTCATCGCCTTCCTCCACATGTTGACAGACGAGAATTTTATCTCTGATAAAGCTTTCTCGAAGCCGGAGTAAGGTTGATGACAATGCTTATCGTTAGAGAGGTAGTTACTACAGATGAGCGAAATGTTATGATCTTCAAATACATCATCTTTCGACAGTACTGTCAGGCCTTCACTTTTGGCTTGAGCTATAATCAACCTGTCAAAAGGAATTCTGTGATGAAAATCTAACGTTGCGTTTGTTAAGATATGAGAAGTGGTGATAGGCAATAATGTTTGTCAAATTTGCTTAATAATCTCAAATATTTTCCTCAGCTCCACTTTCAGGTCAAGCTTCCCTAAAGAATGTTTCATACCCATTTCCCATCAGGATGTGATGCTGGCAAAACATGTATTGGCAGCATCTTATATCAGCTCCTTTAGTTTGGCAGGCAACTATTCATCTTCTCTAGTGAACCATATGACAGCATGTGTATCTAACAGGAAATGCATTACATGTGCTCTTCAAAGTCATTCAAAGGCTCATCAGAATCTTCTTTCGTTATTTTTTGTCCTTTTGCCAAACCGGCCTTCCACTGGGTCTGCCCCCTGCTTCTAGCTTAAGTCTTTGACTTGAGGAAATCAACAAAATCTCCTACCTCTTTTTTCATGTCATCCGGTAGGGTAGCCAGTTAAATTTCAATAGCAGCCATACTACAAGAAAGTAATTTATAACTTATTAAGTTTTACGACAATCTCAATAACGAAAGCCCATTTCAATTGATGGGACAGCTTCGGTTCGAAGTAAAGCAAAAGACCTATAATAATTTCACCTTCTGTACCACAGCTGCCCCTGCTCTATCTGCAACGCTGAGGGAATATTGTTATGGTAGAGTTGGCCGGTGCCCATGCCCTGCGGCATCGTGATGTCGTAGTTGGCGGTGAACTGGCTGATTCCGTTGAGGCCAATGTTGGACTCCAGCGCGGAGGTCATCCACCAGCCGATGTTGCGCTGCTGCGCCATCTCAATCCATTCAGCGCTGGCAGCGAGGCCACCGACCAGCGTAGGTTTAAGGATGATGTACTGTGGTTTGATTTGTTCCAGCAGCTGTGCTTTTTCCTCCGGCCGCTGCACGCCTATCAGTTCTTCGTCGAGGGCTATGGGCACTGGGGTATAGGCGCAGAGCTGCGCCATAGCTTCGTGCTGCCCCTGCCTGATGGGTTGCTCGATGGAGTGGAGTTCGTAGCGGGCCAGCCGCTCCAGTTTTTTATAAGCTTCCTGCGGCGAGAAAGCACCGTTGGCATCCACACGGACTGTTAGCTCCTGCGCACCGGCTACCTCGCGTATGCTTTGCAGAATCTCCAGTTCCTGCACAAAATCCAGCCCGCCTATTTTCAGTTTCAGGCAGCTGTAGCCTTCCTTCAGCTTCTTCTCTATCTGCTCCTGCATAAAGGAGCTATCGCCCATCCAAATAAGGCCGTTGATAGGAATACCAGCTTCCCCCCGGCTAAAGGCATTATTATATAACTGGCGCCGGCCGCCGTGCTGCAAGTCAAGCAGCGCAGTTTCCAGGGCAAAGCGCAGCGCCGGCCACTCCTCCAGCTGTAGCTCCTGCGGCAAAGGCTTACCCGGCTGAAGCTGCACCTGCTGTCCGTTTATAAGCCGCATTGCCTCCTGCAGTTTCTGCTCCAGGTCCGGGCGGTCATCTATGCTCAGCCCTGCCAGAGGAGCACACTCTCCCACTCCACTTATCTCCGGTGTATCCTCCTGCCAAAGGTTGATAAAGTACACCTTATGCTCCGAAATGGCACCGCGCGAGGTGCGGGCATCAAATCTGAATTGCAGGGTATGCGACGTATAGCTGAAGTTGAGCGACATATTCTACTGCTGTTGTTTTTGTGGAAGATAAACCATAAACGGCAATTCTGACGTAAATGAAGATTCAGGTACAAACATACGAGAGCTATTTCATTGTACTGTTCCACTTGTGTTTTTTAACTGGACACCTGTAGCTGCTGCCCAATAGCTTATAAACCTTACCCTGATACGATGAAATCTTAAAACCTGCAGCCTTTACACTTGTTCTACCCCAAAGCCCTAAAAGGCAAGCCAACCTACAGAAACAACTATGAGCACCACTTTTACTGCCCCTGCCACACAGGAAACGATACAGCAATACCAGCAGATTCGTACCCTCACGGAGTTTATTTGCCAGCCGCTGGAGCCGGAAGACACCGTGGTACAGCCCATTATAGATGTAAGCCCACCGAAGTGGCACATGGCACATACCAGCTGGTTCTTTGAAACTTTTCTGCTGCAACCGCACCTGCCGGGTTACAAGCTTTTCCATGAGCGGTACAGTTACCTCTTTAACTCCTACTACAACAGCGTGGGCAGCCGTGTGCAGCGCGACCAGCGCAGCACCCTCACGCGCCCGCCACTGCGCGACATCTATGCCTATCGCCAGCACGTAGACGAGCACATGCAGCGGCTTTTTGTGCAACTGGATGAGGAGAAATTAGCGGAAATTTTGCCCGTATTGCAACTGGGCCTGCAGCACGAGCAGCAGCACCAGGAACTGCTCATCACCGATATTAAGTATATCCTCAGCACCAATCCTTTGCTGCCAGCCTATAAGCCGCAGGCGCAGCAGCCTGAGAGAACAGCATCCACCAAAGCTACTTTTCTGGAGATTCCGGGTGGCACATATACCATTGGTTTCCGGGGGGGGGGCTTCAGTTTTGATAATGAACTGGGGGTGCACGAGGTGCTGCTGGAGAACTTCCAGGTGATGAACCGCCTGGTGACCAACTGCGAGTACATGCAGTTTATGCACGATGGCGGGTACAAAGACTTCAGGCACTGGCTGGATGAAGGATTCTCGCTGGTGAACACCCAGCACCTGGAGGCGCCGCTGTATTGGGTGAAGCAGGAAGATGCATGGCATCGCTTTACCATGCACGGGCTGGAAAAGGTGAACCTGAACGACCCGGTGTGCCACCTGAGCTTTTACGAAGCCAATGCTTATGCCAACTGGGCAGGAAAGCGTTTGCTCACAGAATTTGAATGGGAAGCTGCATCACAGGCACATCCTCCTAAAGGAGGAAACTTTGTGGAGAGCGGGCGGTTGGAACCTGTCGCCGCAGACCCTGGGGCCGAAGGATTGCAGCAGCTGTACGGTGATGTATGGGAGTGGACCTACAGCGCCTATCACCCTTATCCCGGTTTCACGAAAGCACCCGGTGCCATTGGCGAGTATAACGGAAAGTTTATGCTGAACCAGATGGTGCTGCGCGGCGGCTCCTGTGCCACTTCCGAAAGTCACATCCGGACAACCTACCGCAACTTCTTTCACCCGGACAAGCGCTGGCAGTACAACGGCATCAGGCTGGCGCAAAAATAAACAGATGGAACAGACCCCAACAGTAGCCCCCATGATAGATTTGAGTCGCAAAGAGGACGGCACCAGTAGTAAAGAGACTTTTTCGAAAGATGTGGCCGAGGGCCTCAGCCAGTTCCCTAAGTCGCTGCCCTCCCGCTACTTTTACGATGCCGCCGGCAGTAAGCTCTTCCAGGATATTATGGCCTTGCCCGAATACTACCTGACCCGCTGCGAGTTTAAGGTGCTGACGGATAACCGGCAGGAAATAGCACGGCAGTTTGCAGCAAGTGGCTTTTTCCATTTAATTGACCTTGGTGCCGGCGATGCCCTGAAGACCAAAATCCTGCTGCGGGAGCTGAGCCAACAGAAAAGCGAGTTCGATTATGTACCCGTAGATATATCTGGAGACGCCATGCAGCAGCTCACCGACAGCCTGCAGCAGGAAATGCCCTCCGTGGACGTACAGGCGGTAGTGGGCGAATATTTCCCGGCGCTGGAATGGCTGCAGGAGAACAAAGCTGAGCGCAAGGTGGTGCTGTTTCTAGGGTCCAACATCGGCAACTTTAAAGCAGATGAAAGCAGGCACTTCCTGCAGCGTATCTGCAGCAACCTCAGCTCTGGCGATAAACTCCTGATGGGCATTGACCTGCGCAAAGACCCGGACACAATTCTGAGCGCTTATAATGATGCCTCCGGCGTTACAGCCGAGTTTAACCTGAACCTGCTGCGCCGCATTAACAGGGAATTGGGCGGTGAGTTTGACGTAGAGCAGTTCCGCCACTACCCTATTTACAACCCGCACGAAGGAGTGATGCGTAGCTTCCTTGTGAGCAAAAAGGAACAGGACGTGTACATCCGTGACACCGGACAAACCTTTCACTTTGATGCCTGGGAAGCTATTCATACTGAGAACTCGCATAAATACTCGCTGCAGCAGGTATCGGAGCTGGGCAAAGCCTGTGGATTCAGCGTCGAAACAGTTTTCCAGGATGAGGCCTGCAGTTTTGCCGATGTGCTGTTCACTGTGGCTTGACACTATATAAACAGACCATCGCATATTATTGATTGTTATTGTTTAACTGGAACCCGTTGCTGTAGTGTAATCAAACTGACCAGCACTCTCTGATTAAATAGTTAATAACCTTTGCCTCCTCACTTTGGTAAGGGTTTATGAACGTTTACTGAACTTTTGCTACAGCTCCGTTTGGACCAGTTTGTTTAACGACCTATACCTTCCTTCATGGAACACATCTCCCTTGCCTCCGGCTCCAGCTATTTCCGTAGCCCAGGAGCTGCCACTGCTGCTGCTATTGCTGCTTTGCAAGCCGGTAAAACATTTTATGGCCCAACAGAGGGAACTCCTGAACTGCGGCAGGCTATCTGCAACACCTACAAAAAAGGCGGGCTTAACATAAGGCCGGAGCAGGTGCTGATTACGCCAGGCAGCAAGCAGGCGCTGTTCAATCTTTTCAGCATCATACTGTGCCAGGGAGACGAAGTAGTAGTGCCAACACCCGCCTGGTTTGGTTTCCATGAGCTGATGAAGTACAGCAAAGGCATGCTGGTCCCCCTCCCGACACAGCTATCCGAGAACTATACACTAACACCTGAAGCGCTCCGCAAGACCCTAAACAGCCGTACCCGTATACTCTTATTAACAAACCCCGGCAACCCCACCGGCCGCATCTATACCAAAGAGGAGTTGGAGACGCTGCTGGAGGTAACAAATAAATTTCCGAATTTATATATTCTGTCAGATGAAATATATGACCGCGTTACTTACAGTAGGCCTTTTACTACTCTCCTTTCCTGCGAGGGGGCAAAAGAAGAAAGAATCTTCCTCATAAACGGCTTCTCAAAGTCCTTTGCCATGTCTGGCTGGCGCCTGGGCTATATGCTGGGGCCTGAGGAGGTAATCAAAAAATGTGTTGATTTTCAAGGGAGCACGCTGGCCGGTGTCAGTGTTTTCCTGCAGGATGCCGCCTTGGCCACTATCGAAAAGCAGGACAAGGCGCTGCCTCCTATGCTGGAGGTACTGGCGCATAACCGGCAACTGATGCAGGAAGGGCTGGACGCAATGCCGGAAGTAAAGTACTACACTCCCGATGGCGCCTACTACTTCTTCCCCGACTTCAGTTACTACCTCAACAGGAAAACACCAACAGGTGAAACCCTCACCACCTCCATCGACCTCTGCCGCTACCTCCGCGAACACCATGCACTCGACCTCAAGCCCGGCGACTATTTCGGAGCCCCTGGCCACGCCCGTATGTCCTTCGCCATTGAAACACCAAGGCTACAGAAAGCAATGCAGCGGATGAAGCAGGCGTTGCTTGATATTCGTTGATGGTTATTGGGTATACGCTTATAGAACTTGAAGTCGCGATGGTGAAAGTATAGCAAGCATGCACTCTTAACGAAAAGAAGCACTGGGGAATCAGGAGCTTATAATATCATTCTTCCTAATCAGAAGTTGGCTAAATAAGCCTTAGAAAAGTCCCAGCGGGACGATCTGTTGTTAAAACGCAACATATCAAGAGTTAGGCTCCAGAGGAGCTAAAGTTGTATTTGGCGTAGCGGACAATCACCGCGTCGTCCTGCTGGGACTCAGTAAATTTTGAACTGGTATCTTCCGCCACCATCGAACAGCGAACAACAGATAACTAAGCAGCTGCCTTCTTCAGCCTGCAGCAGTTCTTATACTTCTCGCCGCTGCCGCAGGGGCAGGGTTCGTTTCGGCCAACACGCTTTCCGTAGGGGTTTAGTAACTTCTTAAAATTAATTCGGAAGCGGCTCTTAATGTTCTTCTGATGGAATATCTTTGTCAGTAGCTCGTATAGTTTCGGGTGCTTCTCAGCCAGTTGGTCTGGCTTTTCGAAGAAATATTCTGTTACCACGGCAAAGAACTCCGCCTCGCTGGTAGCACCATAGCTGTTGATATCAGAATCTCCCTGCTTTATTTTCTGTATTTTCCGGTACATCAGCTCCTGCCAGGGCCTTATTAACTCGTCCGGCAGGTAAGCCTCTGGCGTGCCGTCTATCTCGCCGTCTGCCTGGTCCAGCATATGTGCGAATTCGTGTATGCCTACGTTCTTGCGGTCGGCCATGTCATTGAAGCCCCGCTCCAGCGCAGGCTTTGACAGGGTAACGTAGTGGTCGTTCTGGAATGGATTTACCCGCCCCAGTACCTCTGAAACCGCCTCGTTATCTTCGTTTTTGTAACGCTTTATGCTTCCGGGGAACACCAGTACCTCTCCAAGGTTCTGGTACTCCCAGTCCCGGAAGCCGAAAATAGGGATGATGGCACTGGCACCCACCAGCACTTTCGTCAGGTCGTCTACCACTACATCTATGCCCGTAATCCGTTTCTCTGACAGGAAGAGCTGCAGCATTTTCTCGAAGCGCCGCTTGTCTTCATCGGTTTTCAGGGTATGGTAAAAGCCTACTCTGTCTGTCAGAATCTTTCGCCACTCTGCCGGAAACTCCTGCGCCAGCACCTTTTTTCGCCTGCGCGATTTGCGGGTGGCCCACCTATAAAAAAGCAGGCACATGCCTGCTACCAGTGCAATAAATACTATGTACCCCATGCCCTTCTTAAACGCTTCCTGCAAAGGAAAGATGCTCAGACAACAAGCAAATTACACCCTCTGATGTCGGAGTTATCAAAACGGCCGAGCACTTCGAAGCTACCATCAGCATGAATCCGTCCAATATCCTTTGTCTCAATAAAGGCACAGGAATCAACATTGGCTAAATCAATGACGTTAATACCGCCAGACCGGTGGCTGACACCTAGATCGAAGGGATCGTTGAGGTCGCGGAGGAGGATGCGTATGG
The DNA here is from genome assembly GCF_042686245.1 of Pontibacter toksunensis. NCBI lineage: Bacteria > Pseudomonadati > Bacteroidota > Cytophagia > Cytophagales > Hymenobacteraceae > Pontibacter > Pontibacter toksunensis. The sequence goes on from NZ_JBHUOX010000002.1 coordinate 233,904, forward strand.
TATAGCCGGGCCAGAATATGCCTCCGCCTTTAGAGTAGCCCTGCGAAAGTAGCTCCGTCATGCCATACTCAGAGTGGATGGCATCCACACCAAAGCCTTTCCTTAGCTTTTCGTGAAGTTCCTCCCGTATCATCTCGCGGCGGCGGCCCTTCATACCTCCTGTCTCCATTACTATAACACCGTTAAAGTCTTCCTGCCCTTTCAGTTTCTCTGCCAAATCCAGCAAGGCATAAGAAACGCCTATCAGCAGCACTTTTTTTCCCTGCTGCTTTGCCTGCCGCAGGGTCTGCAGCAGTTTATCGTGCTCCCGCAGGTAAAAGCCCTCCTCCTGCTGCCCAGCCTTTTTGATGAAATGGTCTACCATGGCCACCAGCGAGGAGCCTCCCTGCTCGAGGTAAGACGGCAGCAGGGCCAGTATGGCATATTGTTGCAGGGGACCATAGAACTTCTCGAAGGTGCGCTCTGTTACATGGTTATATAGCGCAAGGTCGGATATAAAATGGCGGCTTCGGTTTTGCCTGGTGGTGCCGCTGCTTAAAAAGACAGCCTCAGCTTCGAAAGTGCCTGTTTTCACCTCCTGTTCCTTAAAGAACTCGATTGGCAGAAAAGGAATCTGCTCCAGCGCCTGTACCTGGGATGTTTCGATTCCCAGATGCTGGATATAGGAGTTGTACACAGGATTGTGCTGTGCCTGGTACCGGAACAGGTCCAGAGCGATGGTATGGAAGTCCGGGAACTCCTGTTGCTGCAGCAAAGTGCTGTGGTGTTTTTTAAAGTCCATTGAATACAACAAATCCTATATTTCCTGCGTTTGTTTTAGTAAATTTAGCTTCATTTTCTGATATCCTGTATGAAATACCTCCTAAAGTATAGCGCAGCTTTGCTGCTGCTGGTCTTACTGGTTAGTGGTTGCCGCGAGGAGCCTAGTTATCCAAAGGAACCGGAAATAACGTTTGATCGTGTAGACCAATACACCTATACTAAAAATAGAATTACGTTTGACTCTCTGGTTTTAGTTGTGGACTTCCAGGATGGTGACGGTAATCTGGGGCTTCGAAGGACCCCAACCGATAGCTCTGATCCTGATTTTCAGCCGCCGTTTGACCAGAGCTCTCCTTATTTCAATAATTTCTTTGCTAACCTGCAGATCAAACGGGGAAACACCTATGTTCCTTATCCTTTTCCGGTAGAAAGCCTGAACCTGAACGGCCGTTTCCCGCGCCTTTCCCTTGATGACAAAGATGAGACGCTGGAGGGGGAGATAAAATACACGCTCACCAACTTTTCCAATGATATTTTCGACCCCAGGGACACGGTCCGGTTTGAGGTATTTATTTATGACCGGGCGCTGAACAAGAGCAATGTGGTATACTCAGACGACATCGTGCTTTTTCAGGGGCAGTAAGAGAGCACAAAGAGTTAAACAAAATCCCCGTCAGCCTGAACTGACGGGGATTTTGTTTATAAGTAGTTTCTTTTGAGTGCGCTCTAGTAAATGGCTGGAAACGCTTCCGGATTAGCCTCGTGCATCATCTCGTAAACGGTTTCGAAGACGTCCTCCACGTTTGGTTTGGAGAAGTAGTCTCCATCTGAAGAGTATGGTGGGCGATGTGCGTGAGCTGACAGGCACTGGGGCTTTGAATCAAGCCAACGGTAAGCGCCCTGCTCATCTATTACCTGCTGCATCATATAAGCGGTTGCGCCCCCTGGCACATCTTCATCTGTAAACAGCACCCGGTTTGTCTTCCGGATGGAGTCTATAATCATGTGGTCGGTATCAAAAGGCAACAGTGTCTGCACATCTATTACTTCAGCTGAAATGCCGTATTCTTCCAGTTGCCTGGCTGCCTCCACTACTATGCGGCACATAGAGCCATAGGTTACAATCGTTATATCAGTACCCGCCTTCAGAGCCTCTGGTTTGCCGAGCGGGACAGTGAACTCACCAATATTGTTCGGAATCTGCTCTTTGAGGCGGTAACCGTTCAGGCACTCAATGACCAAAGCAGGCTCATCAGATTTTAGGAGGGTATTGTAAAATCCTGCGGCCTGTGTCATGCTGCGGGGCACGAGCACGTGCATGCCACGAAGACTGTTCAGGACCATCCCTATAGGTGAACCAGAATGCCAGATTCCTTCCAGGCGGTGACCCCGCGTCCGAACAATAAGGGGTGCCTTCTGACCTCCCTTGGTGCGGTACTGTAAAGTTGCCAGGTCGTCAGATAGTATCTGGATGGCATACAGCAGGTAGTCGAGGTACTGGATTTCGGCAATAGGGCGCAGGCCGCGAAGCGCAGCACCTATTCCCTGCCCAACAATCGTACATTCCCTAATGCCAGTGTCTGTTACACGCAGTTCGCCATACTTCTCCTGCAGGCCGGCAAAGGCCTGGTTCACGTCTCCTATGTATCCTACATCTTCCCCAATGGCGAACACGCGCGGGTCACGGGCAAGCATGGCATCAAAGCATGCCTGCAGCACCTCCCGGCCATCTACTGAAGGAGAACTTTCATCAAACTCAGGCTTTACCTCCTCCACGAGCAGCGCTGACTCTTCTGACTGGCTGAAGAGATAAGAGTTATACCGCTCTGCGTTCTCTCCCATTTCCTGCTCCAGCCAACCCACTAACTCGCGCTTAGCCTGGCTGCGCTCATCACGCACAAAGCGCAGCGCTTTGCGCACGGCCTTCACAGCGTCGCTCCTGATGGGAGGAGCTATCTTACGCAGCTCCTTGGCAATGGTGGCAACCTGTGTGGCATGATCGCTGGTAGCAGCCAGGTTATCCAGCAGCCTTAGCGCTTCATCATGGTCTTTTTTAATGTCGCCGGCAAACTCACTCCAGGCTTTGCCACGGGCACCACGAACGGCATCTTTTGCCTCTGCTTCAATTTTATCCAGTTGTTCCGTAGTGGCTATACCGTTCTCCAGCATCCACTCCCGCATTTTCTTCAGGCAGTCGTACTCTTCTTCCCACTTCAGGCGCTCTACAGGCTTGTAGCGCTCATGCGAACCCGATGTAGAATGGCCCTGTGGCTGTGTCATTTCCTCCACGTGCACCAGTACCGGCACGTGCTGCTCGCGGCAAACACGCACAGCAGCTTCATACGTCTCGCAAAGGGCCATATAATCCCAGCCTTTCACTTTGAAGATTTCATACCCCTGTTCCTCTTCGCTGTTGCGCTGGAAGCCAGACAGGATCTCAGAGATACTGCCTTTGGTAGTCTGGTACTCCGCTGGTACCGAGATACCATAGCCATCGTCCCAGACAGAAACCAGCATGGGGATTTGTAGTACCCCTGCGGCGTTTATAGCTTCGAAGAAAGGTCCCTCCGAGGTAGAAGCGTTACCGATAGTGCCAAATGCTACTTCATTTCCATTTACAGAGAACTGTTTCAGGTGCTGAAGCTGCGGGTTCTGGCGGTACAGTTTAGAGGCATAGGCTAATCCTACCAGGCGGGGCATCTGCCCGGCTGTCGGGGATATATCTGCACTGGAGTTCTTGATCTCCATCAGATTCTTCCAGTTACCTTCGTCATCCAAAGACCTGGTGCCGAAGTGGCCGTTCATGGCACGCCCTGCCGTAGAAGGGTCTGCCTCTACATCTGTATGGGCATATAGTTGGGCAAAATACTGTTGCAGCGTTAACTCACCTATTGCAAACATCAAGGTCTGGTCGCGGTAGTAGCCGGAGCGAAAATCGCCGGGCTTGAAAAACTTAGCCAATGCCAGCTGCGCCACTTCTTTCCCATCGCCAAAGATGCCGAATTTCGCTTTGCCCATAAACACCTCCTTGCGTCCGGCGAGACTGGCCTGGCGGCTCTCCCACCCGATGCGGTAGTCATTCAGGATCTCTTCAGCTGTTAGTTTTTGAGTGATAGACGCTTCAGCAGTTTGCATGTTTTATCGTTAGGCTGTTAATGTGTTTTTGCTCACCAAAAGTAATGAAAAATCCCCTAGATTCAAATTTAGAGATACTGGCAGGAGCAGGCGCAATTGTACCATTTCCTGTATTTGAAAAAGAAATTTGTATATTTGTTTTGCTCTGAACATTAGAGAACTTTATTTGCTTAGAATTTGCTCTTCAGCTATGAATAGAAAGCTTTACTTCTTAACACTGTTTTGTTTTGTATTTGCTGCCAGTGCAGCTATTGCACAAGGCAAACTGAGTTTTGAGAAAGAAACTCACGATTTCGGCACCATTGCAGAGGGCACACAAGCTACTTACGAGTTTAGCGTCAAAAATGTGGGGGATCAGCCGGTAATTATCTCTCATGTTCAGCCGGCCTGCGGGTGTACTACACCCACCTGGACAAAAGAGCCACTTTTACCTGGAAAAACTGGCGTGATTACTGCTATATATAATAGCACAGGCCGGCCGGGTCTGTTCCACAAAGCCATTACGGTTACCTCTACAGCGGAAGAACCGACGCAGGTTTTGTACATTAAAGGTGATGTTGGCCCAAAAGATTTAAAATCTGTAGCTACACAGGAACAAAAAATTATGTCACCGCGTTTGGCAGTTGGCAGGACAAATTATAACTTCGGAAAACTTGAAAAAGGACAAAAAGCAATTGCTAAGTTCCAAATTAAAAACACAGGCCGTCAGTCCCTGGTTATACAGGGTATAAAGGCTGCCTGCAACTGTGTTCAGTACCGTGTTTCGGAGCCAGCTTTAAAACCCGGACAGACAGCACTTTTGGAACTAAGGTACAGTGCCAATGTGTTAGAAGAGCAAAACGAAGTAGTAACAGTTCTTTCAAATGATATAGTAGTGCCCACCCTCAAGCTAACGCTGAAGGCGAATGTAGTAGAGCGGCAGGCACCTCAAGATATGTTAAGGGAAGGCAAATAAGCCGGTACCTTAGAGATAGTTTTTTTCATAGTTTTATTTTGTACTAATGGCAGTGATTTTATCGCTGCCTTTTTTCATTTCAGGGCTTTCCGTTTTCCTTGCCTCCCCATCTGGCATATATTGATCCGTTGGATTATTTCTATCGTTATACCCCTATAATGTAGTCTGCGACTGGTGTTTTATTTCAGGATACTTATGGTATCTTTGCGCAGCTTTTCAAAACCACTTTAAATAGAACCACATGATTATTGGTGTTCCGAAGGAAATCAAGAATAACGAAAACCGGGTAGGGGTTACACCTGCCGGTGTGATTGAACTGGTACGCAATGGCCACACTGTTTATGTACAGACTATTGCCGGCGAAGGCAGTGGGTTTACAGACGACGATTACATCCGGGCTGGCGCTTCTATCCTTCCTAGTATAGAGGAAGTGTATGGCATAGCCGAGATGATTATAAAAGTAAAAGAGCCTATTGAGTCTGAATATCCCCTGATTAAGGAGGACCAGCTGCTGTTTACCTATTTCCACTTTGCCTCTTATGAGCCTCTGACGCACGCTATGATAGAGCGCAAGGCGATTTGCCTGGCTTACGAAACGGTTGAGAAGATTGACAGATCGCTTCCGCTGCTGATTCCAATGTCAGAAGTGGCGGGTCGTATGGCTATTCAGGAAGGTGCCAAATACCTTGAGAAGCCTATGCAGGGCCGTGGGATCCTGTTAGGTGGTGTACCGGGTGTTCGTCCTGCCAAAGTAATGATTTTGGGTGGCGGTGTAGTAGGCACAAACGCAGCTAAGATGGCGGCTGGTATGGGTGCCGATGTTACTATTCTGGATAACAACCTGCAGCGCCTGCGCTACTTGGATGATATCATGCCTGCGAACGTGAATACGTTCATGTCCAATGAATACAATATCCGTGAGCTACTTTCAACGCATGACCTGATTGTTGGTGCGGTTTTAATACCGGGTGCCAAGGCTCCTCACCTGATCACGCGCGACATGCTGAAGCAAATGCGCCCGGGAACAGTGGTAGTAGACGTAGCAGTAGACCAGGGCGGTTGCATAGAAACCTGCAAGCCTACCACTCACGAGAACCCAACCTATATAATTGATGATGTGGTGCACTACTGCGTGGCAAATATGCCGGGCGCTGTGCCTTACACATCTACGCTGGCACTGACCAACGCCACCCTGCCTTACGCACTCCAACTGGCTAACAAAGGCTGGAAAAGAGCCTGCGCTGAAAGCGATGAGCTGCTGAAAGGCCTGAATGTCGTGCAGGGCAAAGTTGTTTACCAGGGTGTAGCAGAAGCATTTGGTTTGGAGTTTGTTCCTGCCGAGAACGTGCTATAACAACTGATGACACTATTAACAGGAGCGCCTTTTTGACTTTGTCAGGAAGGCGCTCTTATTTTTGCACAGAATTTGTAAAGTAAGAACCACTACAGGCTGCTCTGACTGGACCTTGCGCTCTTTTCCAGCCTCTTTACAGATAACAGTAAATGTTCGACACTTCTTTTAAACTACTGCTGCGCCGCCTCGGCCTGATACTGGGGCTTTACATGCTGCTGCGCCTAGTTTTCTATCTCTTCAATTACAGCACTTTTGCAGAGGCAGGCGCTGCGGAAACGCTGCTTGCCTTCCTTCATGGCCTGCGCTTTGATGTGGCAGCCATTATCATCACGAACAGTTTGTTTATCGTGCTCTCGCTCTTGCCGGTTGGCAATACGCAGCACCCGAAGTACCAGCACCTGCTGAAGTGGGTTTTCGTACTGTCTAATGCGCCCTTCATTGCACTGGCCCTGGTAGATGTAGAATTCTTTGACTTTATAGGGAGGCGTTCGAGTAACGAGTTTTTCACCATCACAGATGACATAGCCAACCAGGCAGGGCAGCTGGCCGGAAACTACTGGTACCTTGTGCTGGGTTTGATTCTGTTGGTGCTTTTCCTTGTAAAGCTTTACCCCAAAGCACCTGCTGCACCTGCTGTTATGGTCCCTATATGGATGCGTAGCCTGTGCCTGCTGGCGGTAGCAGCTTTTGCAGTACTCGGCATCCGGGGTGGCTGGCAACTGAAGCCACTGCGGCCGAGCCATGCCTTTGTGCTGGAGCCTGCCTCGCTGGGCCACCTCACGCTCAATACGCCTTTCACTTTTATCAAGAGTATCGGGCAGAAGCAATTAGAAGAGAAACATTATTATAGTTCAGATGAAGAACTGCTTGCCGCCCTTCCTTTCAATCCTATTCAATACAAGCAGCCGGACGGAGAGCAGAAGCGGGACAATATTGTTATCATTATATTGGAAAGCTTTGCTGCTGAATATGTAGGTGCTTTGAACAACGGCCAGGGCTATACACCCTTCCTGGATTCGCTGGCCACGCAGGGCGTGCTGTTTCAGAATGCATTTGCCAATGGGCGTAAATCCATAGAGGCGCTGCCGTCTATTCTGGCAGGTGTACCTTCGCTGATGCAGGAGCCTTTCATTACCTCTCCTTACCAAGCAAATAAGTTTTATGGTCTAGGTCACCTGCTGCAACAGGAAGGCTACCGCACCGCCATGTTTCATGGGGCGGCTAACGGCACGATGGGGTTCAACGACTTCGCGCATGCAGCAGGCATAGAAGATTATTATGGCCTGGATGAGTATCCATCCTCCCTTCAGGCTAAAGGTTATGACGGACAGTGGGGCATTTTTGATGAACCCTACCTGCAGTACGTCGCAAAAGAATTAACCACTTTCCAGGAGCCTTTTATGGCCACTGTTTTCACTTTGAGTTCACATCAGCCCTATACCATACCAGACAAGTATAAAGACAGGTTTCTGAAGGGTGAACTGGAAATACATGAGTCAATCGGATATGCCGATCATGCACTGAAGGAGTTTTTTGAGGCCGCCTCTAAGGAGCCGTGGTATCATAACACGCTGTTCATCCTCACTGCCGACCATACCCAGCAGAGTATAGCACCAGCCTATCAGAACGAACCAGGGCATTACCGTGTGCCTTTGCTCCTGTTCCACCCGGATCTTGATTTAGGCAATGTAAACGCCACACAGGTGACGCAGCACACAGACATTATGCCGACGGTTATAGACTACCTGAATATCCCAACAGATAAAGTCCTGCCTTTCGGGAGGTCTGTCCTGGATAGCACCAGTACAGGCCGCGCCTTGTTTTTCAATGGCAATGCCTGGTTTATGGTGCAGCAAAATGAGGTGACAGAACTGACCATGGATGACCAGGTGCGGTTTTATTCGCTTGCAGAGATGGCTCCGGCTTCCCCATCCCCTGCATCAGAAAAGCTCTTAAAGGCTTATGTGCAATATTTCAGAAACGGGATGATAGGGAATAAGCTATACTTTTACAATGACTGAATTCTGATAACTGAATGATGTTAACATCTTGATGATTCACAATTCTACTATTCAAAATTAAGTTATTCACAATTAAAAGCCGGTATACCCTGAAGGGGCTGAAACAACCTTGTCTCAAAGTCTACCTGCCAGCAAAAATGCTCCAGCCCGTTCGTAATCGCCACAAACTGGGCCCGCAGCGTTCGATTATACACCGACACCTGCTTCACAACTTCCTGCGTAATGGGCACAGACGACGCCTTGCACTCTACCAGCAGATGAGGCTTGCCCTCTTGGTTATATACACATAAATCAGAACGCTTCTGCAATTTATTATAGTTAGCACCCCGCTCTATGCTGATCAGACTTTTAGGGTAGGAAAGCGTATTAATTAGATAGTGCACAAAGTGCTGGCGCACCCATTCTTCAGGAGTTAGAACTACGTATTTTCGGCGTATTGCATCAAAAATCATGTAATTAGCTCCGGATTTTGTAATTTTGTGTTCAAATGGTGGCAAATTCAAAGCATACATGCCTGCAATTTAGCCATTTTCTGATGCTCCGCCTCAGTAGTTACGGCTGCCAGGGCGGATTTTTTATATCATAGTAGAAGTAAAAAAAGAGTATGAAAACCAAAGAAGAAATAGTAAGCGACTGGTTACCCCGCTACACTGGCGTGCCTTTACAAGAGTTTGGGGAGTACATCCTGCTGACAAACTTTATCAACTACGTGCGCATGTTTGCCGACCGCTTCGGGGTAGAACTGAAGGGCCTGGACAAGCCCATGCAATCGGCTACGGCCAATAACATTACCATCATCAACTTTGGCATGGGTAGTGCCATGGCAGCCACGGTAATGGACCTGCTGTCCGCCATCAAGCCAAAAGCTGCCCTGTTTTTAGGAAAGTGTGGCGGCCTGAAGAGAAAAACACAGATTGGTGACCTTATTCTGCCAATTGCGGCTATTCGTGGCGAAGGTACATCTGATGACTATCTGCCATCCGAGATTCCTGCCCTGCCGTCGTTCCGCCTGCAGCGTTCAGTATCATCCATGATAAAAAAGCATGAGCTTGACTACTGGACTGGCACCGTGTATACCACCAACCGCCGCGTGTGGGAGCACGATGAGGAATTTAAAGAATACCTGCGCCAGATTAGGGCCATGGGCATTGACATGGAAACAGCAACGATATTTACAGTTGGTTTTGTAAACGAGATACCGCACGGTGCCCTGTTGCTTGTTTCTGATAACCCGATGATACCGGAAGGTGTAAAGACCTCGGAAAGTGACCAGCACGTAACCGTGAACTATGCAGAAAAGCACCTGAGCATCGGTATTGACTCGCTATTAGAGCTGATAAATACAGGTGACTCTGTAAAACACATGCGTTTCGAATAAACTGAACCAGATGATTAGCACCCTACGCACCCTTTCCGCTACCCTTCTTATAGGCGGCTCCCTCCTCAGCAGTTGCAACAGCACAAAGCAAAGTGCGGAGCAGGCTGACCTGATTGTGTACAATGGCACAGTCTATACCGTAAATGACACCTTTGAGAAGGCAGAAGCCTTTGCTGTGAGAGACGGAAAAATCGTAGCCGTTGGCACCACTGCTGACATTCAGGAGCAGTATACTGCCACAGAAGAACTGGATGCTGATGGCAAGGCCATCTATCCCGGTTTGATAGATGCCCACTCCCATTTCTACCGCTACGGCCTTGGCTTGCAGTCTGCAGATTTGGTTAGCACACAGTCCTTTAAAGAAGTAGTGCAGCAGTTAGTGGCGCAGCGTGAGAAGTATCCGGAAGCAGACTGGATAACAGGCCGCGGCTGGGACCAGAACGACTGGGCTGAGAAAGAATTTCCGACGAAGGACACGCTGGACCAGCTTTTCCCGGAAACGCCTGTCATCATCACCCGTGTGGACGGTCATGCTGCTCTGGCAAACCAGAAAGCCTTAGACCTGGCTGGCGTTACACCGCAAACAAAAATGGTAGGTGGACTGGTAGAGGTGAAAGACAGTAACATGACGGGAATCCTGATTGACAATGCCGTTGACATGGTCACATCTAAAATACCAGAGGCAGATGAGGACGAAAAGCGGCAGGCACTGAAGAACGCGGAGGAAAATGTTTTCGCTGTAGGCCTAACCTCTGTGGATGATGCCGGTCTGGACAAGTCTACAGTAGACCTGATAGATGCCATGCAGCAGCAGGGACATTTGCAGATCCGTGTGTATGCGATGCTGAACCCAACTAAAGAGAACAAGGATCACTACTTTAAGAACGGCCCATATAAGACAGACAGGCTGAATGTGCGCTCGTTTAAAGTGTATGCAGATGGTGCGTTGGGCTCCAGGGGAGCTAACCTGCTAAAGTCATACTCAGACCGGGACAACCACTATGGCTTCCTACTAGCCTCTGAGCAGGAGTTCAGGGATCTTGCCAGAGAGATGAACGAACATGGCTTCCAGATGAATTCCCATGCCATCGGCGACTCAGCTAACCGCCTGTTACTGGACATCTACGGCAATGTGCTTGGCGGCAAAAACGACAAGCGCTGGCGCATTGAGCATGCGCAGATTGTAAACCCCGCTGATATGAATAAGTTTGGCCAGTACAGCATCATACCATCCGTACAGCCAACCCATGCCACCTCCGATATGTATTGGGCTGGTGACAGATTGGGTAATGAGCGGATAAAACATGCCTATCCTTTCAAAGAACTCATGCAGCAAAATGGCTATATTCCGCTTGGCAGCGATTTCCCGGTGGAGGATATCAACCCTTTTTATACCTTCCATGCCGCAGTGGCCCGCCAGGATGCGAAGAACTACCCAGAGGGAGGCTTCCAGATGGAGAATGCACTCAGCCGGGAGGATGCGCTGCGAGGCATGACGGTATGGGCTGCCAATTCAAACTTCGAGGAAAATGAAAAAGGAAGTATAGAAGCCGGAAAATTCGCTGATTTTATACTTGTTGATAAAGACCTGATGACAATTGCACCTGCCGAAATGCGCGGAGTACAAGTGCTCCGCACCTATGTGAACGGCAAACAGGTTTATAAGAAGTAGTAGTTCTAAATTACAAACTCAGGCTTAACTTAACATAAAAAGCCGCTGCAGACGTTACTGCAGCGGCTTTTTTTATGCAAGAAAAATATAGCTGTTTACGTGCTGGCTACCTGTACATTTTCAGACCGGGCTTCCGGCGACTTCTTTCCACGAACAAGGAACAGGAAGAGCAGCCCCAGCGCGAAAAACGTAATCAGTGCCAGAATACTGTTCCGCATAGAGCCTGTGTAATAAGCAATCATCCCGTAAGCCAGCGTACCCAGCACTATAGACACTTTTTCAGTAACATCATAAAAGCTGAAGAAGGAGGCATGGTCTATTGTGGTGGCAGGAATAAGCTTGGAGTAAGTGGAGCGCGAGAGCGATTGTATCCCTCCCATCACAGACCCTACCACAGCGGCAAGGGCATAAAATTGAAATACGCTGTAGGTAAAGTAAGCTCCTATGCATATGCCAATCCAGATAACCACCGCCATGATAAGCGCCTGAATGTTTCCATACCTTTCAGAGAGCTTCGAAAAAACATAGGCACCCGCAACCGCGAGTAACTGAATAATCAGAATAGTAAGAATCAGCACCTCACTTGGTAACCGCAGTTCTACCTCACCAAACAAAGCGGCAAGGTACATTACCGTCTGCACGCCCATGTTGTAGAAAAAGTAGGCAAGCAGGAAGCGCTTCAACCTGGGCAGTTCTATTACCTGGTCCAGCACATGCTTCAGTTCCTGAAAGCCATTCAGAATCCAGCTTCCTTTCGGCTTGCGCTCATACACGTTACCAGGTAGATGATAAAAAGAGTACTGCGCAAAGCCAAACCACCAGATGCCTGTTGTCAGGAAGGCAATGCGGGGCGGAAGAGAGGTGTTATCCGCAGCTATAACAAACCACTGCGGCTTCATAATCATCGCCAGGTTAAAGACAAGCAACAGCACGCTGCCTACATACCCCATGGAAAAACCACGGGCACTTAGCCTGTCATACTGGTCTTCGGTGGCAATCTCTGGAAGATAGGCATTGTAAAAGACAATACTGCCGCTAAACCCAATGGTAGCCAGCACAAAAAGTATGACAGAGAAAGTAAACGTTTCGCGGGTAAAGAAGTAAAGACCTGCACAGGAAGCTGCACCAAGGTAGCAGAACAACTGCATAAACAACTTCTTTCTGCCACTGTAGTCAGCTATAGCCGTCAGGAAGGGGCTGAGAGATGCAATGATGAGGAATGCAGCTGAGATAGCATACGTAAAAAGAACCGAACTCTCCAGCTCATGACCAAAGAACCTAATCAGGTCTGTTCCGTCCGGGTTGCGCGCCACAGCGCTGTAGTAGATTGGGAATATAGTTGATATGATAACCAACGAGTAAACGGAGTTGGCCCAATCGTAAAAGCACCAAGCTCTTGTGACAGTGGGGTTGTTCTTTTGCATAGGACAAAATAATAAAAATTACTATTCGCCAAGCTTATCTACCGCAAAGAAAAGTACCCCCTCTTCTTCTGTAACTCATACCAGGCGCTTCGCATGGAAACAAACGCACCATCAAGCTAACGTCATGCTGCCCGATGCTCAAGAACTTTCAGCACTAAGTCCCAAAGGTGTTCGTAGGGTATAATCTCCACTTCAGCGAAGGCGTCACCAGGAGGTAGCGTTTGCTTTAGCTTTTCGTAAAGCTTTTGTCCTTTTGCTCTCGCCCTTACAGGGTGCAGGTCTTCTTTGATTACCAGCAGCAACAGCCTCAAAAAAAGACGTGGCCGCTCTGCTTTCTCACCTCTTAGGTACTTGGTTATATATTTCCTTACCCTTTCCGCATGCGACTCATAATCGTCTACCTTCCTGTTCAGAAAGCTTTTAATTGTGTCCAGAACAAGCAGCGACAGATTATAGCCGGCTTTATCTTTCGGCAGCATTACAAGCTCCGCTAACACACCCTGTGGCAGGTTTACAACATCTAAAGATGGCATAATGGAATGCATCAGCAGCAGATAACGCCTGTACAACTCCCATCTTTCCTTTGCAGTGTTCTGAATGGTGTTTACATAATCACTGGCCAGGCTCCTTTGCAATAGTTCACCTGCCAGTTTATAGTTTCCGGAGTGCATAGCCAGGAGCAGGTAGTTTTCCATGAAAGCGAACCAGTTTACTGCTTGTGGTTCAAAAAGCTGAAGGTAGTCCTGTGCAAGTATAAGTCCTTCTTCATATTGCCTTGTTCTCAGGAGTGCATAGATATGAATGAAAGCATTGTATTTATAGTTGTACCGGTTAGGCTGAATATGCCCCTGCTCTAATAGCTTTTCAGCACGAGCCACTGCATCAGACACTGCCAGGAAATCACCTTTCAGTTCTAAAAAGTGTATACTGAGGATATGAAATAGATTATAAATAACAGGTGACTTTGAGGAAAGCCAAAGCTTATGTATTTGCTCTAACACTGCAGGTATTTTATACAAGTAAGCATTACGCTCACTTAAACTCGAACTTAACTCAATGTGAGCAAGCTGAAACAAGCTTGCAGCTTCTTTTTCCTGAGCCTCTATTTTATAGTAGTATTGGAGTTCTTCTTTTGCTTCCAGGTAAGCTTTTTTATTGATGATATTTGAGTGTATAACCAGCTTTTTCTCTAATGCTCTCACAATGCAGGATGTTACCTGGTTAGCTTTTGCCAAAACAATGGCTTGTGTAAGCAACTTATCAGCTATTCTATATTCATCCGATACCAAGAGGGCATGAGCCTCTAATAGCATAGCCTGCAATTTATAACTCTCAATACTGACAAGATTGAATTTACTTGATGAAAATTCTATAAAATGAAGATGATTCAGCAGCTTTTTCCTCATTCTTGACTTTAGCATGCGGTAGTTAGCAGAAACATTTTTATCACCATAGAGCATTTCCGCCGCATCTACATCACTAGTGACTTGTTCATTTTTGATCAGGTTGAACAACTTAGTCTCCAGGTTATCCTCATCTTGCTGATTTATGAGAGGTGAAGCTTTAACGCCTCGCTCAGCAATTAAACTAACTAGTCTTCTTAATTCATCCATCAAACTATTCTGTTGCTTCCAAACTAAGAGTGTTTCTCCAAAATAGAGAGAATGTGTTCCCAAAGATGCTCATATGGCACTATCTCTATCTCAGCATAGGCATCGCCCGGAGTTGGTGCTTCAACAAGCTTCTGATACAATTTCTGTCCTTTTTTCCTGCAGGCATCTGCATCGAAGTCTTCTGTAACAGTTAAGATCATCAATTTCAGAAAGGTCTTGCTTCTTAAACTAAATGTCTCTTTGAGGTGAGTTAACATATACTTTTTTAGACTTTCAATCCGGTACAGAAGGGCTTCAGAATCTCCTTTTTGTAAAAAGTAAATAAACTGGAGTATAAGAATGGCAACATTAAAACCTAATTTGTCTTTGCTGTACGCGGGCAATGACAGGCCATACGGATTCTTCGGAAGAGCTATTTCTGCTGCTGTACCAGGATTTATGATTCTAAAGTATGCCTGATAAAGACTCCATCTTTCCTTGGCGTGGGTTGAGATATTTTTATAAGAAGGGTTGTTAAATACCTTCTGCAGCAAAACAAATGATAATTCATACTGACGAGAATGTAATGACAACAGGAAGTAATTCTCCATAAAGGAAAACCAGTTACCTGAGTCGTACTTGAAGCTGTTTGAATAAGCCTCAGCATATTTTAACCCGTTTTCATACTTCTTGCTTCGCAAATGGGCATAAACCAATATAAATTTATTGTACTTGGCATCAAACAAGACATCATTTACCAATCCATCTTCAACCCACTGTAGTGAGCTTACAGTCATTTCTACTATTTTATCGAAGTCACCTTCTAACTCATAGTATGATATGGCCGTTTTGTAATAGGCTTCAAAAATTTTAAAAGATGTTGTTTCACGCCATAAAGCCTCTAATTTCGATACTATAGTAGGCACCTCTGGCAATAAGCTCTTCCGGGTAGTTATTGACTTCTTGAGATTTACATTTACCATTTGAAACAAGGATGTGGCAACTACTTCCTTGTTGCGCTTGCCTGTCTGAACTTCAAGCTCTTTCAATGTTTTATCAAATAGTTTAATGTTACCATTTTCAGAATAACATGAGGCTTTGAGTTCTAAAGCAGCAACATAGTGATTTGTAAAGTCTAGCTCCTGTGATATTAATATCACCTTATTTGCTAAGTTTATAACAAGATCAAGCTCATATAGCCTCCTCAGCACATAAGCTTGATGGAGCAAAGAAATGCACTCATGCTCTTTTTGATAATTATTTTTAAACCCAAGCTTCGTTAGGTCAACAAAAAAAAGGCTGTTGTATAGCTTTCTTTTCATTCGGTGCTTGAGCATTTTGTAACGCACATCGTTTTGATTAGTACCGTACATATCAGTTGCAGCAGCCTCATCAGTGGTGTATCTTTCGCTTTTTAAACTCTCTAAGAATCTACTTTCTTTGCTAGTCCTGCCATTTTCTAAAGGTAAGGCACGATTAAGATTAACACTATCTGTTACTAACTTCGAAAGTTTTAATAGTTCTTCCATGCCAGACTGTCTAAAAAGATACTTTTACAATAAAAATAAATAAATAAGACAAAAATAAATTGTTTTAGTTAATGTTCGCTTTTAAGAAAAAATTCATTGAAACATTAGAATAATTAGCTAACCTTTGATCTACAAGAAGCTTATAAGTAATGTTACTTTTCCTTATCAATCATTGAATGTAAATATATGTTTTCTTATTTAAAAGGCAGCATTTTTTAGGAATAATAAAAATATTTAAACATTTGATATAATTCGTTTAAGTTACTTTTGCCATTAAATATTCCTTTTTAGGACAGCGTGTATCAATCAAATTTGCATAGTGTAATTCATAAACCTTAAAAAACCCTAATAACATGGTATCAATCATCATTTCTATCTTAGTAACATTATCTACACTCACTTCTGGGGGTACTGTATCAACTACAAACACAAAGGATACTAAAAAGAACGGAACTACTACGACAGCTCCTGGAGGCGTGGGCACAAATGGTGGAACAAGTACTTGGGAAAACGGAACGCATTAAGTCGCACCATTTCCAAAACTTTAGTTTCTTTTCCCTAACTTGCCCTTAAGTATATCTTTAGCCAAAAGGTACATAAATGAGGAAGTTCAGGTTAATTTTAGTAAGCCTTTTAGTAGTACTTTCATGTTGCAGTCAGCCCGCACGAGCGCCAGAAGAGGTGCGGGTAAGACTGTCAGTGAATCCGGAAACGTTGAACCCGGTAAGCTATAGTGATGCGGGAGCACTACAAATAATTAACCTGCTGTTTCAGAGCCTGCTGAGTGCAGACCTGGCAGATGACAAGATAAAGCCTTTTCTGGCGGCTGACTTGCCACAGGTGGAGCGTCAGGATTCAGTGTCGCTATTTACCTACGAGATAAGGGAGGAAGCTACCTGGACGGATGGTTCGCCTGTAACAGCGGCAGATGTTGCCTTTACCCTGAAGGTGTTAAAAGCTCCGTTAATAAATAACGAGTCTATAAGACCTCAGCTACAGTTTATTCAGGATATAAAGATAGATCCTGCCAACCCAAAACGCTTTACCCTGGTTTGTGAAGGGTACAGCCCTGAGATGGTGTTGCTGACAGGAGACTTTTTTATACTACCAGCATATCTTTTGGATCCTGATGCACTGCTGCAACCTATTGAGGTGGCGGCACTTAACGGAAGCCTTTCCGAGCTTGAAAACAATGAGAATCTAAAGGCATTTGCAGAAAAGTTCAACTCCCCGGAGTATGGGCACAGCACCACCATGCTTCAGGGCAGCGGTGGCTACCTGCTTGAGGAATGGGCGAGCGGGCAATACCTCACCTTAAAACGCAAGAGTGACTGGTGGGGTAATGACATACCTCAAGCGCAGCACCTCACAGCAAATCCGGAACGCATTAGCTTTCAGGTTATTCCTGATAACGCCAATGCGTTATTGGCCCTCAAAAGCAGAGAAATTGATGTTTTAGAAAACATAGAAGCTGCTGAGTTCGATAAAATCCTGAACGACGAAAGTTTCAAGGAAGACTATGCCCTGTACTCTCCTGAAACCTATGAGTTTGTTTATGCTGGCCTGAATACCCGCTCTCCAAAGTTTTCTGACAAACACACCCGCCAGGCTGTCGCCCATCTGATAGATGTGAACAGCGTGATTCAGGTTTCTCAGCTTAACTATGCCACCCCTACCGTTGGTCCCATTCCTCCCTCTATCAAAGAGTACTATAACACGAGCCTGGAGCCGCAAAGCTTTAATGCGGAAAAAGTAGCCAATTTACTAAAAGCAGCAGGATGGCAAAAGGAACAGGATGGGTGGTACAAAAGCATCAATGGCAAAAGAGAAAAGCTAACAGTAGATGTAAACTATAAAGCTGGCAGCAAAACTTTTGAACCAGCCGCCATTATCTTTCAGCAAAGAGCCGCCGAAGTGGGTATTCCTGTGCAGTTGCAGGGAATGGAAAACAGCTTACTGAGTTCGAAATTAAGGGCGCATGAATATGAGATGTTTTTCAGGTCTTTGTCAGGAAACCCCTTCGTAATAAATTTCCAGCCGCTGCTCCACACATCGTTTGCTAACTTGGGAGGTATGAACGTGACAGGATTTGGTACGCCGGAGAGCGATAGCGTGCTGGATGGCATCAACGCAGTTGAATCACCTGAGGAAAAAGCCAGGCTCTTAAAACGCCTCCAGGAAATCCTTTATGATGAGGCAGCTTTTATTTCCATGTTTTACCTCAAGGATCGCCTTGCTGTGCATCGCAGGTTCGACAATGTAAAAGTATCCGGTCTGAAGCCAAACTATGATGTGAGCGCGTTCACGTTGCAGAAATAAGTAACTTTTGATGTTGCCATACTTTTTCAGGAAGTTACTTCTTGCTATACCTGCCTTGTGGTTGTTGGCTACCGCTGTGTTCCTGCTTAGCAGGTTGCTGCCTAGTTCTTTTGCCACAGAGCGTATACTAGCGAGCAATGAGGGGTACTACAGCAAAAGCTCTGAAAAAGACAGGCAGCAGGCTTACCTGAGTTACAATCGTAGAATCGGTCTGGATAAACCTTTGTTTTACTTCTCAGTAGCTCCGGCAACTCAACCACCTTCTTCCCTGAGCCATTCATATCCAGAACCAAAGCAGGCGCGGTTTCAAAAGCTTTCCTGGTATTATGGAAGCAAATTTAATGTAGAGGCGTTTGTTGCAGCTACAGATTCCCTGGAGAGGCAACTGCAGACCAGCCCTGACACAGCCTTAGTTCATACCCTTCAGGTACTTCAGACTGAGACAGAATTCCAACCATTAGAGGATGCGGCAAAGAGTGCCGTAGCAGCAGCCAGTCAGCCTCAGGTGAAGGGAGCAGCAGTCCTGCTACTCGAGCGGCTACAGAGAATGCAGCAGGAACAGGCATCTTTTGCATTTCTTATTCCAGAAGTACGCTGGCATGGACGTCAAAATCAATATCACCGGTGGCTCATACAACTCTTCCAAGGTGATTTAGGCACCTCATACAGAAGCAACCGACCCGTAGGGGCACTCTTAACGGAGGCAATTGGCAATACATGGTGGCTCCTTGCCCTTAGTATGGTCATCACTTTTCTGCTGGCGCTTGAGTGCAGTATACTGATGGCGAAGAAAAAGGGAAAATGGTTTCGAAAGCTTCTGTTGCCCCTCCTTTTCATCACCGACAGCATTCCGCTTTTTGTGCTGGCGCTGCTGCTGCTTGTCCTGCTGGCAAACCCAGATTTTTTACAGCTGTTTCCTGTTTTCGGTATGGGTTATTATTCTCCCCAACAGTTGACTTATTGGCAGCAGCTAAACCAGTGGTGGCAGTATATGACGCTGCCCATGATTTGCCTCGTCCTCGCTAACCTTCCTTACATCACAAGCCAGGTTTATGCCTCTATCCATTCGGCATTACAGGCTGACTATACCCGTACAGCCAGGGCAAAGGGCATGGCAGAAGGAGCTATAATAAGGCGGCATGTTCTTCGCAACTCGATGCTGCCCATTATCACTATCGTTTCTGATTTTCTTCCTGCCTTAGTGGCTGGTACGCTAATCATCGAAACTATATTTGCTCTACCCGGTATCGGGAGGTTGTTGGTGGAGTCGGTGTTGGCAAGGGATTACCCGGTGCTCATTGGCATTGTGCTGGTTATAGCAGCTTTCAGGATCTTCGCTTTTCTACTGGCTGATATGGGATATGCCTTGGCCGACCCGCGCATTAAGGTGCAACTGGCATGAAGCAAATCTGGCAACATATAATTTACCTCTGGCGCCACAAGATAGGTTTTAAGGCAGCTGCAGCCTACCTGCTGCTGCTCCTTTTACTAACCACAGTTTTACCCTGGCTTCCTCTCCCCTATGAGCCAAATTATTCTGATGTAGCACATGTATACCAAAGCCCATTTGAAAGCGCGATTGTATCTAATAAAGCAAGGCACCTGCTGGGAACAGACAGTATGGGCAGAGATGTGCTTTCGAACACGATGTATGGAGCACGCAATGCACTTCTCATAAGTGTTCCTGTAATGCTTCTGGCTACGCTTGTTGGGTTGGTTTTAGGCGCAGGAGCAGGATATTACGCCAACAGAGGCTATAGCATGTGTGCCGGCAGCTTGCTGCTGTTGTTGCTTTGCATCCTCTGCTTTAGCTATTATGGTATTTACCTGCCTATCCAGGTAGCAGGTATGGGGTTGGGAGGAACTGCACTGGCAGGCAGTCTGTTGACATGCCTTCTTCTCCTGATGTTACTTTTTGTGATTTTCGTGTTGCTACACTATAAAACAAACTTCCTGCAACTGCAAGTGACTGTGCCTGTGGATCTAATGGTATTAAGATTAATTGAGGGCCTCTCCACTGTTCCCCGTTTTGTGCTGATATTAGTGCTTGCTTCTTTTATACCTCCCTCTGTTGTGTTGCTTTCCCTGATACTCGTGTTCACGCTCTGGACTGCTGTTGCTCGACTGGCACGCGCCGAAATGCTGCGTATAAAACAGCTGCCGTACTTTGAAGCGGCACAGAGTATAGGCCTAAGTTCAGGCCAACTTCTCTGGCGACATGCGCTGCCAAACCTTTCAGGGCCTGTTCTGGTAGCCTTTACCTTTGGCCTCGGGGGTTTACTTGCCCTTGAGTCAACTTTGTCTTTCCTCAATATTGGCGTTCCAACCCACATGGTGAGTTGGGGCAGGCTTATAGCTGATATCAAATCCAACACCTCTGCGTGGTGGCTTGTCGTGTTTCCTGGAGGACTTCTTTCCTCCACAGTGCTGGCACTATATACCTGCAGCCACTACTTAACCCAATCTTTTTTTAAAAATAACAAAGGCTAAAATGTTACTTTTTTCCATTTTAACCTTTGTTATTTTTTAACCATTATCATGTTCAGCAGTAAGAACTTCAGTTTCCCTAAAAGAATATAGCAACTCAGGCTTTAGAATACCGCCCAGGCAACTATAGAACTCATGTTACCTGCAGCTCCTTATATTCCTGTTTCCTCAAGGCAGGCATGCTTATAATTGTAACGTATTAGAACCCCAAGCCTCCAAACAACATGAATACCACCGTTCACAAAGCAACACAGAAACTGGCAGAAAGCTGCTACAAGAGTGCATGTTTATCAGCTATTGCTGTATTAAAAGCAGGTACTCAGGAAGAGGAACACGTTGGTTATGCCACCATTGATGGGAATATGATCCACCACGTAGAAGTAGCCAGTGCTGTGAACAAAGGTGCCGGGATATTTATAGGAGATTATTTTGTAGGCTTCGCTGATAATTATCATTCTATCAGCCTAACGGCTCCGTTTATACGCTATTAATCTTTAGCTCCTCCTCGGGCTAGAGCTTTATATACTTTTTGGTTAGTAATAAATTTGTTGGTTGTTTGTGTTTAGATTAGCATCAGCCCTGTAGTCCCCCCTACAGGGCTTTTGTTTTGCCTTTTTTGCACAAATTCAGCTCCTGTTGATGGTAGCTTTTGCTCCCTTGTCTGTTTTGGACTTACCTTTTATTTTTTTTACCTGAAGTGGGTCATTTACCGTATAAGTATACTACTTATCAGCAGATTGCAAAAATCACTCAAGCCCTGATACAGCCGCTTTAAAGGAACACCAAATGCAACAGCAAAAAGTTAAGTATTTGCACCAAAACATATTACGTATTTCCGCCGTGGGTTATAGAAGTAAGTAGCCGTACCTTTATAAATAGCTGATCATCTCTTTAAAAGAGTGATTCCAGATAAACATTAACGAAAAAGTTTGGAGGGGAAAATGGCAGTATATGTACAACACATGAAGTACTGCAGCCTGGTAATGGCAAAAGGAACTGTCAATCCAGAAGACTGTAACCTGTTGGAGCACGTAATGAGGTGCGCTGCTATGTCAAAAAACAAAACGGTTTGGGTAGACTGTGAATCCATTTCATCTCTCCCTACAAAAACGTTGCGTATGCTACTTTCGCTATGTAGCAAAGCAGAGGCCAGCGGTGTTCTGCTCCTCTTTTATCAGTTCAATCCACAGATGAATAAGATTATAGAGAAGGCAGGTCTGGATAGCGTATTGAACATTCTGCCTACTATGGCTGATGCCTATGCCTACTGCAGAAAGAAAGATGCTTCTGCAAAAGAATAAGGAGTTGAATATAACAGGCAAATCTCCTGTATCAGCCACAGAGGCAGTTCTTCGGCTAGTACAGGAGATGCATGTTTTATGACCCTTTCATTTTTTCAAGGAGGGGATTCACCAATTATCATACATTTTCCACTCAGGGGGATTGTTTCCTGCTCACTTAGCTATCATGGCTCCTAAGTGAAGTACTTGAACACCCTACATGGCGTACTGTACTCTCGGCCGAAAGGCCTCGTTGTGGGTGTAGGGACCCTCTTAAGGGCATTGCGCTGTGAGTTTTTCTGCGCCAAGGCGATGCCGCTCCCGCGGCATCAAAAAAATCTCAAAATAGAGGCCCCATACCAGCAGGCGCTCAACTCAAAAACTGGAGTCTCATTTACACCGTGCAAACAAATAGAAAAGACTTGGCTTTATGGAAGGCGCTTAAGGCAATGTGATAAAACGAACACAGTTGCTAGCAAACAAAAAGCGGTGCAGAGAGCCTCTACACCGCTTTTTTAGATTTTCAATCTTCTACCTCATTCAGTAGTAACAAAAGGATTTATCAATTCAATTCTGTTACTACTTATCAGGTTGTGTGGCTTCTTTTTCCCAGCCCTCCGGACGACGCCACCTGTTCGGGGCCGCTGGTTCTGGCTTTAAGATTACCTCCTGCGTTTTGAGGAGTTCCATTGCTTCTGCCACGGCTCTTTCCAGTTGAGGATCCCTGCCTGCTATGACGTCTGCCGGTTTATTCATCACCTCAATATCCGGCGCTACGCCTTCGCCCTCTACGGCCCACTCGCCATTTGCATCCACAAAACCACCGCGTGGTGCTACCATACGGCCGCCATCAATGAAAGGAGGCGTATCCCAGGTGCCTACCAGGCCACCCCAGGTGCGGGTTCCGACAATGGGGCCTATCTCCATCTTCCGGAACAGGTAAGGCAGCAAATCGCCGCCAGAGCCAGCCATTTCATTTACAATCATTACCTTCGGGCCCCATATACCGGACATTGGTGTGGTGAAAGGTCGATGCTCGCCTACTTTGCTGTTGAAATAACCGTGCAATTCCCGGCCCATAATGTCTACCATGTAATCTGCTGCAGAGCCACCACCATTGTTGCGTTCATCAATCACAGCTCCTTTTTTATCCTGCTGGCCAAAATAATACCGGTTAAAGTAAGTGTATCCACCCTGACCTGTGTTTGGAATATATACATAAGCCAGTTTGCCACCGGAAAGCTCGTCTACCTTTCTGCGGTTGCCTTCAATCCAGGCAATACGTCTCAGGCCGTTCTCGTTTGATATAGGCACTACCGTTACCAGGCGGGAGCCTTCCATCGTTGGCTTGCTATTGATGCGAAGCACCGTCTGGCGGTCAGCAGTGGCTTCAAAAAACTTGTAGAAGTTCTCCGGAGCTTTTACTTCCTGTCCATTTACCTCCAGGATATAATCGCCATTCTTAATGTTCAGGCCAGGAGCACGAAGCGGAGCACGCAAATCCGGGTTCCAGGCTTCGCCGTTGTAGATGTTGCTGATGCGGTAGTAGCCTTTTTCAATTTCATAATCTGCACCCAACAAACCTATCTGCACGCGTTTCACATCCGGAAAGTCACCACCGGAAGTATAGGAGTGGCCGACAGATACTTCGCCACCCAAAATATCAATCATGTAATGCAGCTCTGAACGATGGCGCACGTGCTCCAGCCAGGGACCGTACCATTCGTAAAGCTTATCCCAGGGGGCTCCGTGCACATTGTCCACGTACAGGAAGTCGCGCTGGTATCGCCAGCCTTCCCGGAAGATCTGCTTCCACTCCTCTGCAGGCTCCACCTTCACTTTCATGTCTGCTACCTTCAGCTTCCCGTCGCCTGGCTTTGGTGCGCTGCCTGATGTGCTCACAATACTCCAGTTGCTGCCGCTGCGGTACAGCAGGCTCTTGCGGTCGAAGGATACAGAAGCATCGTTCACCTTCGTCAGATACTCCGTTGGTTTTGCTTCCTTCAGGCTGTAGCGGTGAAGGTTGTCTCCCTGCTGGTTCTGGATGCTCTCCAGGTAAAACACCTGCCCTTCCGGCCCAGGCAAAAGCCCTGTATAGTTGCGCTCCGGTATATCGATTGGAATGATGCGCTGGCTCAGCCCTTCCATGTCGATCTTCACCTGCACGGCAGGTTTCACTACCTTAGGCTCACCTTTTTGACCACTCTTTGTTCTTACCTCTTTCTCTTTTTTCTTTGGCTTGTCGTCCTGCAGGTCCAGGTCCTCCTTTTCCTCCGGCTCATTCTGAGTAAGTTCCTCATCACTCTTGGGCAGCAACGGAGAGGGTGTGTCCTTGGAAAGCACGATCATATACAGGCTCCTTGTTACCGGATGGTCGTAGCTGCTCATGTCAAGCCAGCCGGTGTTCAGGCCAAAGTTGGTGCTGGCCAGGAAGTACAGGTACTTGCCGCTTTCATCCCAGACAGGAGAAAGCGCATCCGCCATTTTATCTGTTAGCTGCAGGGTCTGATTCGTCTCTACGTTATGCACTTTCACCGCCTTAAACTGATTATCAAGAAGGCGCGTGTAAGCAATCCACTTACTGTCCGGAGACCACACCGGGTTCATCGTTCTGTCTGGGTGAGCGTATCCTTCAGTATCTGCTTTCTTGATTTTACCGTTGGCAACCTCTACATACCAGAGGTTATAGTCTGTGTCGGTAAAGGCGATGTATTTGTTGTTAGGCGACCATTCCGGGCGGAAAAAGAAAGTAGGATTCGGGATGGCAATGCTGCGTGGTTTAGTAAGCCCTTCCTGGTCGCCGATCAGGAGCTGATATTCGCCACTGGCATCTGAGAACCAGGCAATCTTTTTACCATCCGGAGACCAGGTAGGGAAACGGTCAGCGGCTCCCGAGGTGCGGGTGATGTTGCGCCAGTCCCCTTCCTCCTTCGGAACAGTAAACACCTCCCCGCGCGCCTCAAACAGTGCCCGCTTGCCACCAGGGCTCAGGGAAGCATGCATCAGTTGCATAGGCGAGACATCTGCCCAACGTGGGCGAGCCCAGTCAAAGTCACCTCGTACGTCTATGGATAACTGTTTTGTCTCGTTTGTCTTCGGGTTCAGCAGGTGGAGGTAACCTCCCTGCTCATACACCAGCATGCCGGCACCCGCATCCAGGTTCTTTGTGTCGAACTGCTTGTGGAAGGTGTGCTGCTTCAGCTCTTCTGTTTTGGGGTTGTAAGACCATATGTTGTTGGCGTAGTCTCTTTCAGACAGGAAGTATACAATACCGTCCATCCAGACAGGACTGGTATGCCGCTCTTTATTCTCCTGTGGCGTCTGCTTCAGGGAGTAATTCTTCAGGTCAACAATCCAGATAGGCTGGGCCTGCCCTCCCCTGTAGTTGCGCCATTCCGGGTCCCAGAAAGAAATAGGCTGATAAGCCGCGTACTGCCCATCCTCTGACAGCTCTCCTCCTGCTGCCTGCGGGATCTTGAGTGCCTGCGGCATACCCTGATCGACAGAAATCTGGTAGAATTTAGAACTGGCTGTTGGGTGCCCATCACGTCCGGAGATAAACAGCACCGATTTACCATCGGGCGTCCAGCCGGTTACATCGTCATTCCCCGGATGCCAGGTAAGTCTTTTGGGTTGACCACCTTGTGCAGGAATCAGGTATACATCAGTGTTGCCATCATACTGTCCGGTAAAGGCAATCCATTGGCCATCGGGTGAGAAATGGGGATTGGTTTCAGCTCCCTCATTGGAGGTAAGCCTGCGGGCAATGCCAAGATTTGTTGTGCTTCCATTACGATCGGCAATCCAGAGGTCGTTGGCATATACAAAGGCAACATGGCCTTCGCTGATAGTGGGTTGCCGCAGCAGGCGGGTACCCTGTGCCTGTACCGTAGCGTGCAACGAACACAAAGCGCTTCCCAGCAGGGTAACCTGTAAAAGCTTTTTAAGTATCATGTGTGTTTATTTAGAATAGAGTCTAAATATAACACATGATACTATAAAAGAATATTTTGTAGCTAGTCTTAGCTTTTAAGGTTCTGCAGGACTAAGAAGCTTTATCAGGCTAGCTGCTCATCTACGTCTTTTACTATCAGCGTCAGGAAGCCGCCTAGTATCATGGAACATCCCCCCAGCACCAAGGAATAAATAGCTTGTCCACCAAAGAGGTTATCGGTCATGAAGCCCAGGATGGCACCGGCTACAATCTGAGGAATTACAATGAAGAAATTGAAAACACCCATGTAGTAGCCCATTCTTTTGGCTGGCAAAGCTCCCGCCAGTATAGCGTAAGGCATAGACAGGATACTAGCCCAGGCAATGCCCACGCCCACCATCGACACCAAGAGCATCATCGGGTTTGTAATAAAGTAGATGGATATAAGGCCAAGTCCCCCCAGCACGAGGCAAATCAGGTGGGTAATTCTACGGTTAGTGGCTTTGGCAAGGAAAGGCAGCAGGAGGGCGAAAATAGCAGAAACACCATTGTAAACAGCAAAGCATACCCCCACCCAATCTGCTCCCTCATTATAGAGCGCCGAGGTTGTATCAGAAGTTCCATACACGTGGCTGGTCAGGGCACTGGTGGTGTAAATCCACATTGAGAAAAGGGCAAACCAGGAGAAGAACTGCACCACTGCCAGCTGCAGCATGGTTTTGGGCATATGGAATATACCCATGAACGTTTCCCTCACACCATCGCTGAAGGAGGTGTTTCTTTTCTCTTCCTCGAAAGCCTCCATGTCTTCGGGAGGATACTCCTCTGTTTTGAAGACCGTCCAGAGAACAGCTGCCAGGAAGACAATTCCACCCACATAAAATGACCATTTTACCGAGGATGGAATCATACCCTCAGGGGCGGTATTGGGAACACCAATCCAGTTAGTGAAGATGTATGGAAGCATCGAAGCCACTACGGCACCGACACCAATAAAGAAGGTTTGGGTGGCAAAGCCCATCGTCCGCTGGCTCGAAGGCAGTAAATCTCCTACCAGTGCCCTGAATGGCTCCATCGATATGTTGATGGACGTATCCAGGATCCAGAGCATGCCCACTGCCATCCAGAGCACAGACGCATTCGGCATGACAAACAAAGCGGCTGAGGCCAGAATGGCGCCTATCAGGAAAAATGGCCGGCGGCGGCCGAGTTGCGGATGCCAGGTGCGGTCACTCAGGTAGCCAATAATTGGCTGCACCACTAGGCCTGTAACGGGAGCCGCCAACCAGTATAGCGCAATTTCTGTTCCGCCAAGTGTTTCAAAAATACGGCTGACGTTAGCGTTCTGGAGCGCGAAACCAAACTGAATACCTAAAAACCCGAAACTCATATTCCAGATTTGCCAGAAGCTTAGCCTCTTCTTGTCAGCGGCCCGAACTGTTTGTGTCATACAAGTCTTGTTATGATGGTGTTGTCGTTAAATTTAGCTTTTTTTACAGATACTTATACATACCCCCAGCAGGCAATTATATCAGGAAAGCAGGCGCTCACTCAGTTTGAGACATTTAATATTGTAAAAAGTTTCCAGTATCTCGCACTTTCGTTAAAGCACCAGGCAGGTATGAGAGCCAGGCAGGTGCGTCTGCCTTCCTCAGAAACCCATCATCAGTAATTATGATACACCTGCATCAAAATTACCGGCTCCATCCCTTAACTTAGGGGGTATGGAAATACAGGGTAAATGGACCAGAGACGAAGAGGGCTTCATGGAATTTGAAACCCCGGAACTTCAGCGCCACTATGAGACCATCACAGACAAGTACCACCAGGTATACAACCGCTACGCAGCAGAGTTGGATGATGATGAAGCATACTATAAAGCACTGGAGGAAGGTTACGAGATGGTAACGGATTATAAAACCATCAACGGAAACCAGGAGTTTGCAACTACTTACATTACGCCAGCAGCTGTAGCTGATGTCTGGTATGAGACCGATGAATTCACCAATAAAAGAATCTATGACAAAGGCTTCATCAGGATCAGCAGCACTTAAATTACATCTCCCTCCTGCTTTTTTAAGCTGCCGCACGTGCTTTGAAAGCAGGATGGCAGTTGCTCTTTTACCGCCCCTGCTACTGAATGTTATCCTGTGACCTTTCCTCTATAGCTTGTGACGCCCTGGTTGTAGCACAGAAAGTACTGCCTGATTTAAAGCAGTAACGGAGGCAGCTTACTGCAGTTGTGCGCTACCTTTTAGAAGGAAAATGCCAAAAATTTGCTTTCTTTAAGCATAAGAAGATAAGAGAACTCAGTTATACAGCTTTTAAAACAGTCTTAACCTGCTGTTCCTCTGCCGAAAAGAATCTCATGGAAAACATTATCAGTTCGATCAACGACATTGTTTGGAGCAACGCTCTTATCATACTTTGCCTTGGTGCAGGAATTTATTTCTCCTTCGTAACCCGGTTTTTGCAGGTCCGCTACCTGCGCGAAATGATACGCCTGCTCTTCAACGGGCAGTCATCTGAAAAAGGGGTCAGCTCCTTTCAGGCATTTTCTATTGCTATTGCCGGCCGCGTGGGGACAGGCAATATAGCCGGCGTAGCTACAGCCATTGCCATGGGCGGCCCGGGTGCTGTGTTCTGGATGTGGATGATTGCTTTTCTAGGCAGTTCTTCCGCCTTCATCGAAGCAACACTGGGCCAGATATACAAGCAGGTTAAGGACGGACAGTACCGCGGTGGCCCCGCCTACTACATTGAGAAAGGCCTGGGGGTAAAATGGTATGCCGTTCTTTTTGCCGTAGCCACTATCATTAGTATGGCGCTCTTTTTACCGGGAGTGCAGAGCAACAGCATTGCTTCCAGTATTTATACTGCCTTTAATGTTCCTGTGGCCGTAACGGGCGCCGTTGTCACCTTTATGTTGGCGCTCATCATTTTCGGGGGCGTGAGGCGTATCGGGAAAGTAGCGGAAATTGCAGTTCCGTTTATGGCGGGAGCATACATCCTGATGACTATCATTATCATCTGTGTGAATATCACAGAGGTGCCTGCTGTTATCAGTCTGATAGTGCGTTCTGCTTTTGACATTGAACCTGCCTTTGCCGGTGTTTTTGGTATGGCTATCTCCTGGGGAGTAAAAAGAGGCATTTACTCAAATGAGGCGGGCCAGGGAACGGCACCACATGCAGCTGCGGCGGCAGAGGTTAGCCACCCGGCAAAGCAAGGGCTGGTACAGGCATTTTCTGTTTACGTAGACACATTATTTGTCTGTACAGCCACCGCTTTTATGATTCTGTTTACCGGGCAGTACAATGTGGTTAATCCGGAGGGGGGGTTTATAGTAGAAAACCTGCCCGGTGTGGCGTTCGGGCCGGAGTATACGCAGCAGGCGGTGAACACCTACTTTCCTTCGCTCGGCAGCGGCTTTGTAGCTATCTCCCTCCTGTTTTTTGCTTTCACCACCATCATGGCTTACTATTACATTGCTGAAACCAACCTGACGTACCTGAATGCCAAGGGGAGCAAATGGCAGCTCTGGACATTAAGAGCTTTAATTTTGGCGGCTACTTTTTACGGTTCCATCAAAACAGCTGAGTCGGCCTGGGTGCTGGGTGATATAGGCGTGGGCATTATGGCCTGGCTGAACGTGGTGGCCATCATCTTGCTGAGAAAGCCGGCGCTTCGGGCGCTGAAAGATTACCAGGACCAGCGCAAAGCGGGCCTTGATCCTGTATTCAGCGCAAAGAAGTTGGATATCAGAAATGCGGATGAATGGGACAAACCCGAGCAGCTAAAGAAAGAGGCTGTTGCCGTATAGGTAAATCCGCTTTTGCCCGATGTGTGCCGGTTTAAAATAGGCTTTGACAGGAACAGGCAAGAACTGATTCCGGTCAAAGCCCTTTTTAATTTCCCTTTTTTTTCCGATAACAAGTCCATCCTACCAAATTGCCTAAAGCTCCTTCCATAAATAAGCCTTTAACAAGTGCTGGCATAGAGTGAGTGTGTTTTCAGCCTTTGGGTTGAGCGCCTGGGGGAAGAGGGCCTGGGGGAAGAGGGCCCTCTATTTGTAGATTTTCAGGTGCCGCGTCTTCCCTTATGTAGGGCCCCTGCCCCAGCCTGGAGAGTATAGGCCGGTAAAATGAAAAAGGCTGTTTATGAGTCGCTGGATGAACTGTAACCACGGCAGCTTAGCCAGAAAAAAGTTCTCATTCCTATGGATTACACTTGATGCGATTTGATATCAGCAGGTATGCTATTTTTCCTGTCATGCAGAAATGAACCGGGAAAAAAGGAGGGCAAGCTTCCTTTACTTAGCCCTGAGCTACTTTCATAGTACGAGATACAGAAGCCATATACTTGCGCTTTGGCCAAATGGGTGATGGTGGCGGCAAGCGAAGCAAAAAATCAGCAATGATGATAAAGCCGGACGACAAAAGGAGTAACTCCAATGCCTGCCGCGTATGTTAACACAGCAGCCACCGTAGCACGACGTGTGCACTCTACCTGATAGTAACCGATGCGCTGTGTTTTGATAAGAAGGAGGTTCTTTACAGATCCTGTTTTAGACAACTAAAGCAACTTAACCAGAAGGGGATAGAAACCTATTTCCTGCTCTCTCGTTTCGTAAAACAATTTCTAGCCATACCATCTGATGCTCCGTTGGATAGACGTCATAAAATTTGCCAAATACAGTAATCCCGAGCCTAATAGAAGGGTTGAGAAGACAGAGGAAGAATGGGAGCAGCAGCTTACACCGGAGCAGTACCAGGTAGCAAGGCAAAAGGGAACAGAGCGGCCCTACAAAAATGCCTACTGCCGCAACTATGAACCTAGAGTTTATGCCTGCGTTGGCTGTGAAAGCCTTTTATTCGACTCCAGTGATAAGTACTACGCTATGTCCGGATGGCCGAGTTTTACGCAACCCATAAAAAAGGGTGCCATAAAGTACGCTTTCGACGACAGCCACCGGATGCAACGTATAGAAGCCATGTGCAATGTTTGCGACTGCCACCTGGGCCATGTCTTTGACGATGGTCCCGAACCCACCGGGTTGCGTTACTGTATTAACTCTGTTAGCCTGATAAAAACATACAAGGATAGGCAGAATAATCATTAGAAAAGACACTTAAGTATATTTCTCCGCAGGAGTACCGGTGAACAGCAAGTGTAAACCAGCTATTTGAAAAGCAGTGACGTTTCAAAAAAACTATTGAAATAGTTCTTGCAAATCTTTTTGTTTTAATCTCAAAATTCATATATTTTGTTAATCAATGGGTTACTTTTTTGTTTTTATTCGTATTAAGGCGTAAATATTGTTTTCCTAATAGAAACTAAAAAATGATACAGAAAACTTATCTTAAAACGAAGGATTCTTGTAAGGTTAAATTCACGGTGAATCCTGATAATGCTGAAACAGTAGAAATTCTTGGCCTGAACAACGACTGGGAGAACGGAGTTACCATGAGCAAGAAGAAGGGTGGCACATTTACTTATGAGACCTCACTTCCTAAAAACAGCCAGCATGAGTTCAGGTATCTTGTAAACAAGTCTGAATGGATGAATGAGCCAGAGGCAGACGAGCAGCGTCCGAACGAGTTTGGCAGCAGTAACAGTGTGTTGTCCCTTTAAGCAGTAAAATCCTATACAAGACTTTTACTTTAAGTTGTTTCCGGTATATCTTTTATAAAAAGGTGTGCTTCTTTACCAATGAAGGCCCTTGCCTGTTGAGTGCCTTCGTTGGTAATTTTCCTTCGTCTTTAAAAGACAAAGGAAATTTCCTTATTCCCTTATCTTAAGTTCACCGAACGACAAAACAAGTCATGATTTGCTGGCTTGTTACCCCCCTTTCTACATTAGCGGTTATACGAGTTATTTCCATTCCTTATTCCAGGTATGCACACCTCCTTCTGATGTTAACATCGGCAGTGTGCTTGTTTCAGCTTTCGTGTTTTATTACCTGCAGGTAACTGTCTCAGTATACCTTCTTACAGATGCACCGGGTAAGCTACAGAAACCATTCTTTTTTGTAAGCCAGTAACCTACCTCAGCTAATTCCCCCTAAAATATGCTTGCGCTGGGCTTTACTTCTGCCAGTCTCCTCCCTTAGCAGGAAATTTCTTAGCTACCTCCTCACCTGTAGGCAACCAGTGTTAGTAGAATAAAATCCCT
Organism: Pontibacter toksunensis; assembly: GCF_042686245.1. Lineage (NCBI taxonomy): Bacteria > Pseudomonadati > Bacteroidota > Cytophagia > Cytophagales > Hymenobacteraceae > Pontibacter > Pontibacter toksunensis. The sequence goes on from NZ_JBHUOX010000002.1 coordinate 265,920, forward strand.
TATTCGTCTAAAAGCTCTCCAGAATCGCTTATAGTACCTTGCTATACAAAGTACTATATACCATATTTGTGCCGTCAGAACAACAACGCGAAACAAAATAAAAATATGAAAAATCTTTTCACATTACTGCTGCTTCTCTTCTGTAGCAGTCCTGTCTGGGCCCAGGCAGATGGTATACTCTCAGGTATAGTGGTAGATGATAAAACACAGCCTGTAGGCTTTGTGAATGTAGCCGTAGTAGATGCCTCCACCGCCAAAGTGGTGACAGGCGCCATTGCAGACATGGACGGGCGATTCCAGATTAAGACACCAGCCACAGGCGTATACCAGCTTAAGCTCAACGGCCTGGGGTATGTAGAGACACAAACCGAACCGTTCAAAGTAACCGGACCGGGTTTTTCGAAAGATTTTGGAAAGCTACAGGTAAAAGGCGATGTGAAGACGCTGAGTGAGGTGCAGGTGCAAACCATGCGCCCTACCGTTACAACACACCCGGACAAAATGGTGGTGAGCGTAGAAGGAACCGCCCTGGCAAGCGGCAGCACAGCCTATGAGGTGCTGGCCAAGCCGCCAGGTGTCTGGATAGACCAGGATGGTAACCTGCAGCTGAATGGCAAGGCAGGTGTGCAGGTCATGCTGAACGGCAAACGCTCTTTCTTGTCAGGGAAAGAGCTCCAGAACCTGCTGCAAGGTATGAGCGCCGAGAATATCAAAGACCTGGAGCTAATCACGAACCCATCGGCAAAGTTTGATGCTGAAGGAGCCTCCGGCATCATCAACATTAACCTGAAAAAGCCACAGCAGGCGGGTATGAACGGCAGCGTTTACGGCGGCTACCAGTATAACAACCTGAACTCCTATACTGCCGGTGGGGAGCTGAGCCACAAAAGCGGCAAGTGGAATTCTTTCGGTAGCGTGGACCTTGCCCGCCGAATGCGCTACCGCGACGCGAAAATGGACCGTGTCTTTTTAACCGAAGATGGCAGAAAGAGCGCGTATGACCAGACAGGCTACGAAGAAGGGGAACGCTTGCAGCCCTCGCTCAGAATAGGTACGGATTACGACCTGAACAGCCAGCACAGCATCGGGGCCATGGTAAACCTCAACGTAAACCGAAGCGACAATTTCTTCCGTACAGAGTCTTACCTGCTAAACGACAATGCAGCTGACGACCTGTACATACATGCCCTCAACAGTACCGAAGGCGCTTACGGTAACGGCACCGTAAACCTGCACTACCTGGGCAAGCTCGATACCCTGGGCACTACCCTATCCGCAGACTTGGATTATGTGCATATCACCAGCAGGGACGATGCGTCGTTTCGTAACCGCTACATATTCCTAAGCAGCCCTTCTGAGCAAAGGCACGAGCTGTTACTGAGCGAGAACCCGACCAGCTACGACATTTACTCAGCCAAAGTAGACTTCACAAAATCGCTAGGAAAAGGCACCAAGCTGGAGGTAGGCGCGAAGGCAAGCCAGGTAATTTCTGATAATGAATTGCGCTTCTTCGAGACATCAGACGGCAAAGAAATTCCTGACCCTGACCGCAGCAACCACTTTATCTATAAAGAAGACATTTACGCAGCTTATGCCAATGTATCGGCTACATTGGGCAATAAATGGACAGTGCAGGGTGGGTTACGCGCAGAGCAGACAGAATCTGTGGGTAATTCCCTGACTAAAAACCAGAAAACAGACCGGAGCTACCTGGACCTGTTCCCGAGTGTGTTTGTGCAGCAGAAAGTCAGCGACAACTACCAGATTGCATACAAGTACAGCCGCCGCATTAACAGGCCAAATTACCAGCATCTGAACCCGTTCATCTTCTTCCTCGACCCTTTCACGTCAGCCCAGGGTAATCCTTACCTGAAGCCGCAGTACGTAAACTCCTTCGAAGTAACCCAGACGCTGAAACAGACTTATAACCTTATATTTGGATACGCCGTGACGCAGGACTTTATAGCAGAAGTGCCAAACCAGAACCCGGTCGATAACACAACGGTATTTCAGCAGCAGAACGTAAAGAACCAGAAAAGTGCCACAGCTACGCTGGTAGCTCCGGTGCGGGTATCGAAAAAGTGGGAAATCAGCAACAACATCATTGGAATGTATCAGGAGTTTACGAATGTGTCAGGCGATGACATCATTGTAAACGACCAGGTAACGGTGATTGCACAGACCAACCACAATGTAATGCTTCCACTCGGCCTGCGCCTGGAGCTAAACGGCGGTTACCAAAGCCCTGCCGTGTATGGCCTCTACAGAATAGAAGACCAGATGTGGCTGGATGCCGGGTTAAAGCGCAACTTCCTGAACGACAAGCTAACAATGACGCTAAACGTAACGGATATCTTCAAAGGCCGTGTCATGAACGTAGAAACCAACCTGAATGGGAACATCAACGCCATTGAGCAGTACCATGGGGCACGCAGCGTCAGGCTGAACCTGCGCTACCGTTTCAGCAAAGGCACGTCCTTCCAATCCAAGAAACGCAATGTGAACCTGGATGAGCTAAACAGAACAGGCGGAAACTAGGAGTAGCGGATTGCTCCATACATATAAAGGACAAACTTAAAGAAAGCCTCACCTTCCGGTAGTGCATATTTTGCTACTGAAAGGTGAGGCTTTCTCCATCCTGTCCGGCAGCATTGCTAGCCTGTTTAACTTGCAAAGGTTCGTGCTCAGAACACAGTTCTAAATGGTATCTTGTGAACTCACAGCAGCAAACAAAACACCTTGAGATACTTTTTCCATATAGGCTATAACGGCACCAACTATAGAGGCTGGCAGCGCCACCCCTATGGGGTAAATGTGCAGCAGACAATTGAAGATTGCCTTCAAAGAATTTTGAAAGTGCCTACTTCTATTGTGGGATGTGGAAGAACAGATGCGCAGGTACATGCCAGCCAGTTCTTCTTTCATCTGGATGTAGAAAAGCCTTGGGAATTCGATATGCGCTTCCGGCTGAACAAAGTCTTGCCGCCAGATATCGCCGTATTTGATATTAATCCGATGGAGGGTATGCCGCATGCACGTTTTGATGCGACCCAGAGAAGCTACGACTACTTTATACATACTTACAAAAACCCGTTTCTGAGTGATGTTAGCTCCCTCTACCTCATCAAGAACCTGAACCTCGACAAGATGAAAGAGGCTACTGCCCTACTCCCTTTGTACAGCGACTACCGGTACCTATGCATCACCCCGGCAGAGCACGACAGCACTATCTGCCAAATTACTTCTGCAAGCTGGTATGCGGATAAAAATGGTGACAGGCTTCGGTTTCAGATATCTGCAAACAGGTACCTGAGCAGGATGATTCGGATAATCGTTGGGAAGCTGCTGCAGATAGGCACTGGCTCACTAAGTGTGGATGAATTTAGAAGTTACCTTGCCGCTGAACGAGCACCGAAAGCACTCACGCCGGCCTACCCTCAGGGCCTGTACCTTTCTAAAGTAACCTATCCTTATCTGGATCTTACACCATGTACATCATTTTCCGAAGCTTTGCTGGATCAGGCAAATGACTATTGGCATACAATTTAAAAACAACACAGGAAGCGGCTAAAAAAGTATGTTTTTAAAAGCGATACGCTATTGTGCGGCTTTGTCTTTTGGAGGATTGATCATGATATGAGCGCCGTGTGTTCCAGGATGCATGATCCAAGGCATAGCCGGGGCATCGGGTTTAAGCGGCAGACCAGTGCTTTCTGCGGTGGCAAAAGGAATATATACCACATACCGCAGGTAGCCATCCTTAACTTCGCCGGTAGTCTGGTTAAAGTTTTCTTCTGGCGCACCATACACAAATAAGGTAGAAGCTTGTTTTGGCATCTTTAGCTTATTGCTTTTTACCTCCTGCTCCCTCGTATCAAAAATTTCCTGTGATGTTTTACCGGCTTTCCGCAACTCCCGGCCCCGTGCCATAAACGGCTCCAGGTCTTGGTGATAGCAGGAAGTTGAGAAGCCTTTCTGGTTCGGATCATCCGCCAAACATATCATGTCGTTTGACCCTTTCCGTAGTAATACAAACTCACCCTTCTGATTATATCCATATACGGTGGCGTCTGCCCTTTTATCGGATGGAGCAGCAAGCACAGCAGATTTTATCTGTGCATCAGAAGAGGGAACAGCTGTTTGAGAGAAAGCGCAAAATCCTGCCATGGCAAGAAAAGCAGTAGTCAATGTTTTTTTCATAGCGGTCACAGGTTAGGTTGAGAGTGCTGAGATCAGCTGCTTCATCAGCAATTAAGATAGACAATTTAACACAATAACTCCAACAAAAGCCACTGTTTTACACGCCTGCACATGGCAGAACAACTGAATAGCAATACATTGAATCAGGACGCGCCACACCTGCCCCACCGGCAATTGAAGAGCATATCTACCCTTGTTCACTCCATGGCTGCGCACTATACCAAGTAAGCATAGTATATTGTCTCTGAAAAGCTCCCCCTGGAGGAACCAGTATAAAACCAAAGGCAAAAAAAGAATATGAAGGCAGTGAAACAAGCGCTCCCATTTATCTGTCTGGTCGTTACCCTTGCATCCTGTCTGCGTGTAGGCAATTCTAAGACTTATGACCTGCTGCTGCAAAAAGCTACTGTCATTGATGGGACAGGACAGGCTCCTTATGTGGCAAACCTCCTGATAAGAGGCGATTCGATTGCGCTGATAAACAAAGATACAGCCACAACTTATTCTGTTGGCAGAAAAATAAATGCTGAAGGTTTGGTTCTGACTCCTGGATTCATTGATACCCACGCACATGGGGACCCTTTGGAAACGCCGCAATTCAGAAATTTTATTTCAATGGGTGTCACTACCATAAGCTTAGGTCAGGATGGCTTTAGCCCGGAGCAGCTGGACCTGCGGGTTTGGATGGACAGCGTCAGCCAGATTAATCCTGCTGTCAATGTTGCCCTATTTGTCGGCCACGGCACATTACGGATGCTGTCTGGCACGCAGTACGACGCTGTTCCTTCTGAAGCGCACTATGCGGCTATGGAAAAATTACTGGCTGATGCCATGGAGGCCGGCTGCTATGGCATGACGACCGGGCTTGAGTATACACCCGGTTATTTTGCAGACAGCACAGAGTTGAACAGACTGGCCAGAGTGGTCGGAGCAAACAATGGGCTGCTCATGAGCCATATGCGGAACGAAGATGATGCCTTTGTGGAGGCATCTATAAAGGAGCTGCTGGCACTGGGGAAATACGGCCCGGTTCATGTTTCGCATCTGAAAGTAGTCTTCGGCAAAGGACAAAACAGGGCACAGGAAATTCTGCACCTGCTGGATAGCGCCAGAGCAAGGGGTTTGAAAGTCACAGCCGATTTATACCCTTACACCGCCAGCTACACAGGCATCGCCATCCTCTTTCCGGAGTGGGCCCAGAAGCCAAATGATTTCAAGCAAGTGATAAACACCAGAAGAGCAGAGTTAAGCACGTACCTCCACAACAGGGTCATGCTTCGCAATGGGCCTGAAGCCACTTTAATTGGTTCGGGACCACACAGGGGAAAAACACTTGCTCAGGTAGCCAGGGAACTGAACAAGCCTTTTCAGGATATTCTTATAGATGAAATCGGACCCTACGGTGCAAGCGGTGCCTACTTTGTTATGGACGAAAAGTTACAGGAAACTTTGTTGAAGAACCCATACGTAATGGTTTGTACCGATGGCAGCCCCACCATGCACCACCCCAGGGGTTACGGCACCTATGCTAAAATCATACAAACTTATGTTCAGGACAGAAAGAGTTTACGTTTAGAGGAAGCCATACACAAAATGACAGGCTTGCCCGCCGAAACCATAGGTCTGCAGGACCGTGGCTTCATTAGGCAAGGGTTTAAGGCCGACATACTTCTTTTCAATCCGGCCGAAGTAAAAGAAAACGCCACCTACGAAGACCCGCATCAGTTAGCCACCGGCTTCCGCTACGTAATTGTAAACGGCAGAGTGGTGAAAGAGGGGGATAAACTCAGCGAGGAAAGGGCCGGAAAGATGCTGCGGAAAAAGAGCTTGTAAATAATATCAGATAAAAGAAATCCAGGATTTACAACCAGCTTAACCTTCTCCCATTCAAGTTAGTAACTCATTTGCCGCATTCTACTGTTATCTGTTACTATTGCTTAGCTAATTTCCGATAGATTTTAATGACAAAGAAGACAATACTGCCCGCAGCAACGGAAATGAGCAGGTTTTCCAGTGAAAGAGGCACAAGCCTGAAAAAGCTTTTCATGAAAGGCAGGTATATGACTGCCAGTTGTAGAAGAACAGCGCCGGCAACTACCAGTGTCATCAACAAGTTTGTATTTATGGCAAACGCTGAGTGGGCTGAAGATCGCAACGCAAGTGCCTGAAAGACCTGCGAAAACCCTACGGTAGCAAAAATCATGGTCTGCCATGTCAAATCTTCCGGATTGGAAGAGTCAAAATAATATATACCTAACCCCAGCGAAACAGCAGCAATTGTTACTCCGACTAAGCCTAAGGGGAAAATATCCTTCTTTTCCAGCGCTCCCTTTTCCGGGTTTCTGGGCGGTCTTCTCATAGTATCCTCTTCGGCGGGTTCTGTCCCCAGGCCAAGCCCAAGTAATCCATCGGTGAGCAGGTTCAGCCATAACAGCTGTAAAGGCTGTAGCGCTATGACCATTCCAAAAAAGGGGGCCACCATCATGATAAGCACTTTGCCGATATTTCCTGCAAAGGAGAACCTGATAAACCGGAGCAGGTTGTCAAAAATCACCCTTCCCTCCTCTACTGCCGCCACAATTGTAGCAAAGTTATCATCCAGCAACACCATATCTGCCGCCTCCTTGGCCACGTCTGTGCCTGTTATTCCCATGGCTACGCCTATGTTTGCTTTTCGTAAAGCCGGGGAGTCATTCACACCGTCGCCAGTCATGGCCACCACTTCACCTCGTTTCTGGAGGGCACTTATTATTCGTAGCTTATCTTCCGGCGACACGCGTGCATACACAGAGGCTTTTTCAGCTAAGCTTAGCAGTTCCTCCTCGCCTGCCTTGTTCAACATTTCGCCGGTTATGGCTTCATGCTGATTTGAGAACTGCAGGTCTCTGCCAATAGCTGCAGCAGTCAGCGGATGGTCTCCTGTAATCATGATGGGTTTAATACCTGCCAGCTTACAATTACTGACAGCTGCTTTCACTTCCTCCCGGGGAGGGTCAATCATACCTGTCAAGCCAATAAAGGTGAGGCCATTTTCCATTTCATCACCATCTGCCCTGTCTAAAGCCCGAAAGGCAAGGCCAAGCACCCGCATGCCATTTTCTGCCAGTCTTGAGTTAGCCCGAATAATCCGCTCCTTCCATTCTTCATTCAGCGGCTCCCGCTTCCCCTTCACCCATACTGAATCAGCAACTTTCAAAAGAGCGTCAGGGGCGCCCTTGGTACAAAGCAGAAAAGGACTGCCCTGGAGAACGTTAAAATAGTGTGGTGCCTGCCCGTTCATTTTATGAATGGTGGACATCAGTTTCCTCTCACTGTCAAAAGGTATTTCGTTCACTCTTGGCAACGCCTGATAAAGGTCTTCTTTGTGGATGTCCCGCTTCGCTCCTGCTACTAATAAAGCCGTCTCGGTAGGGTCTCCGATTACCTGCTCTGATTCAGGGTCAGCAGCTTTATCCAGTGTGGCATCATTGCATAGCACGGAAACAGCAAGTGCAAAATCAAGGGTGTCTGCTGCTTGTTCACCTTCTTCTACAGGAGCACCGGGCTTTAGCTCTACTGTCTGCTCTGCCAGGTCTACCACTGTCACCGTCATTTTATTCTGGGTGAGGGTGCCGGTTTTATCAGAGCAGATAACTGTAACAGAGCCAAGTGTCTCCACGGCTGGAAGCTTCCTGATCAAGGCATTCCGTTTTAACATTCTTTGTCCGCCCAGTGCCAGTGTAATGGTCACCACGGCAGGAAGGCCCTCAGGAACAACGGCCACGGCAACACTCACCGCTGTCAGAAACATATCTGCGGCTGTCTCACCCAAAAGCATACCTATGCCGAAGATTATAGCCGCTGCAATAACTCCAACAAGTGCCAGCATCTTACCCAGCTTGTCCAGCCGTTCCTGCAGTGGCGTTTTCGTTGTTTCTACGGTTGATATGAGGTTGGCAATATTACCTAGTTCTGTGCGCATGCCGGTAGAAACCGTTACTCCTACGCCTCTGCCATAGGTTACTACAGTTCCCATGTATGCCATGTTCTTCCTGTCACCTATTGGCACATCCTCTTCCGGCAGGGTAGCTGTGCTTTTCTCTACTGCCTCAGACTCTCCTGTTAATGAGGCCTCCTGTATTTTGAGGTTAAATGCTTCCAGCACACGCAGGTCTGCGGGTACCACGTTTCCTGCCTCTATTTCTACAATGTCGCCGGGCACCAGTTCCTTTGCAGGTATTTCCTTTACTGTACCGTCCCTTCGCACCCTCACCTTCGGAACTACCATTCTGTTCAGAGCGGCCATGGCACGCTCTGCCCTGTACTCCTGAATAAACCCTAGAAATCCGAAAAGGAGCACTATCGCCAGAATAGCCACGGCTTCTGTTGTTTTACCGAGGAAGAGGGAGAGCAGGGCAGCAGCTATCAGGATCAGCACCATGGTTTCGGTGAACTGCTGCAGCAGCATTTTGAAAGGACTTTTCTGCTTCTTTTCCTCCAGGCTATTAGGACCGTACTTTTTAAGACGCGCACCAGCCTCGGCATCCGGGATACCTTTGACAGATGAACTAAGTTCAGCTAAAACGTCTTCTTTGGGGCTTGTATACCAACTGTTCATCCTGATGCATTATGGGTTCAATTAGCTGAGAGTATTACGTAAACAGCTGCTTTAAAGTCTTTCATACGTAGGTTAAGATACATATTTTAGCGTAGTTTTCTATAAGCAGAAGCCCGTTCTGCTGCCATTTATATGACAGCAGAACGGGCTTCTGCTTTATATTCTTTTTTATACTAACAGCTCCTGAAGCTGTCTGTGGTACGTTGGTTCATCCGCCACTTCATCTGGGAAAAACGGGTTATATATAAAGCAGCGTCAGGCAAGGCAGGCAATCCAGATGAACAGCTTAAGCAGCTATTGCATCCAGCATAGCCGCATTGGCAGCAAGCAGCGTATCGTGAAGTTCCTGGTACAGTTTTCTAGCCTTTACGCGCAAGCAAAATCTATCGAATGTGTTCACCAGAATTTTCAGGTCTGCTCCTGCTATGATGCCTCGAATGCCTGTGTGCATCAAAGCCTCTGCAAGTACTTCATCCCTGATGAGGATAACATTATTTGTAGAACCTTCTTTTAAGAAGGTGCACTCTAACCCTCCACTAACATATTTCATCGGCATAGTGCTGCTGTTTTTCAACCCTTTTTGTAGCCTGTTTAAATCTTTTACAATGAACATGGTTAAAGAAGCTTTGTAGTGTCTGACTAATAGATAAACAAAACTACCTAAACCAAATCGCTGAAAGTATGACCTGAGTCACCACAGTAAAAGACTTACATCAACAATAGTCGATATACATAGTATTCACGAGGTACAGCTCTATTTTTCAATTGACTTGCCTTCACTTTACAGTCCTGCCACTTGCCTCTTTAAGGAGCACCAACAGAAGCTTTCAGGCCATCTGGCACCAGGGGCAAAGTCTTTAGCCGGACACTGGTAGCATTGGCGATGGCATTCCGGATAGCCGGCGCTATGCCCACAATAGGCGCTTCTCCGGCTCCGGAAGAAGGCAGGTCTTTCCGGTTGAGGGTGACGATTTCTACAATGGGTGTGTCTTTGAAGCGCGGAACCCGGTACTGTGCAAAGTGAGGATTCAGAATCTTTCCATTCTCAAAATCAACAGCCTCAAACAAGGCGCCTCCAAGGCCCTGTACAACAGAACCCAGAATCTGGTTTTCAAGGTGTTCCGGGTTGATGATCGCCCCGCACTCAAACGCAGTGGTTGTGCGTAGCACTTTTACCTCTCCAGAACCCGGGTCAACGGCGACTTCGGCACAGGTAGCTGTAAAGCCCCCTTTTTCGGTTCCGCCCCCTATACCATAGCCATGGTTTGGAGCAGGCTTTGACTTTCCCCATCCAAAAGCTTTCGCGGCAGCTTCAAAAACGGCTCTCAACCGGGGCTCCTGCAGGTTTTTCAGCCGAAACTCCAGCGGATCCATGTTTACCAGATGCGCCAAATCATCCATCTGCGACTCGAGTGCGAATATGTTCGCCGTAGAAGCCAGTCCGCGGTAAGAACCCTGCCGTAGCGGTGACTCCACCGGGTGATACTGTATCTGCTGGTCAGGCACCTCGTACGGCGTACGGATACCTGAGCCGCCGGAGTTGTAGTTGTGGAACTCCCAGGATGTTAAGGTACCATCATTCATTACGCCACTGCTTACCTCTATCACACCCGCTGGCCGGAAGTAGGCCCAGGTAAACTCCTCTTCACGTGTCCAGACGAGCTTGACAGGTTTTTGTGTTGCCTTTGCCAGCCGTGCAGCTTCCACGGCTGCTTCCCCGCTGTGTTTGCCACCGTAGGCTGATCCTGTGTCGGGCATGATAACCCGAACCTTCTCTTTTGGTATTTTAAACTTATCGGCCAATTCGTCCTGGACTCCGAAAGGCCGTTGCGTGCCGGTCCAGACAGTCAGTTTGTCGTTCTCCCATTTCGCCAGAGCAGCACGCGGTTCCATGGGCGCATGGGCAATATAATCGATGTTATAAGTAGCTTCCAGCTTTTTGTCAGCTGCAGCCATACCTTGTGCTACATTTCCTTTCTCGGTACTGCCTCTTCCTCCCCTACCTTCGGAAGCATTTTTCTTCAGGTAGTCAAAGATATTGGAGCGGGATGGCTGCTGCGTCTTGTTCCACTGCGCCTTTATTGATTCTAATGCCTTTGTTGCTGTCTGAGCATCGGGAGCAGCTACACCAACAAAGTCACCTTCGTGCACCACGACCACACCAGGCATGGCCTCGGCAGCAGAAAGATCCACGGAGGCCAGGCTTGCGCCGAAAGCGGGGGCACGAAGCACTTTCCCGTACAGCATTCCCGGCTGCTTCAGGTCAGAGACAAACTTATGCCGTCCTGTAATCAGGTCTCTCCCGTTTACTTTTGGCACTGATGTTCCGGCAATTTGCCACTTATCGGTGGGAGTTAAAGATGTACTTTCCGATACCTCTTTCAGCAGCTGCTTTCCTTTGGTGATCTCTCCGAAAGAAAGTGCCTTGTTATTTTTAGTGTTGATGACTTTGCCATCAGCAACTTTAAGTGCGCTCTTATCCGTTTTCCATTGCTGCGCTGCCATGTCCAGCAGCATGGTTCGGGCTGTGGCAGCAGCTTTCCGGAGTTGCGGCCCCATGCTCGGTGTGGTGCGGCTGCCAAAAGTACCAGCGTCATACGGTGTGAGATCAGTATCGCCCATCACCATATTGATGGAGGCAACCGGAGTATGAAGTTCTTCGGCCACTACCTGTGCCAGAGAAGTACGGATGTTCTGCCCAACCTCCACTTTGCCGGTATACACTGTAATCACATCATTCTCCCCGATATGAAGCCACGCCCCCACTTCCCTGGATGATGCTCTTCTGAAATCCAGTGCATTTTCAGGTTCAGAGAGAAGAGCAAAGGCATCCTGCAACACAAATGTTACGGCAATACCGCCACCCAGGAGTTTAAAAAACCTGCGCCTGCTGTTACTAAACCCGCTGTTGGTTTCAGAAGCAGGCACCTGTTGCTCCTGGTTCTGTTGGGTATCTGCGTCGGATTCTTCTTTCATGGCCTTATGCTTTTGTGTTAGACGCTTCCTGTATTGCCCTCACGATGCGGGGGTAAGTTCCGCAACGGCAGATATTCCCGTTCATATAGTCCACTATCTCTTCCTGTGATGGCTTTGGATTGTCCTTGAGCAGTGCAACTGCAGACATAATCATACCCGGTGCACAATAGCCGCACTGAAAAACATCTACATTCAGGAAAGCCTCCTGTACAGGGTGAAGCTTGCCCTCTTTCTCCAGCCCTTCTATTGTTGTAACCTGTTTTCCCTCTGCTGCACGCAGTGGTACGCTGCAGGAGCGAACAGCTTTCCCATCCATCAGCACCGTGCAGGCGCCACACTGGCCTTCCCCGCAACCATACTTGGTGCCCGTCAGGTCCAGTTCATCGCGCAGCACATAGAGCAGGCTTGTTCCGGCTCCGGCACTGACGGCACGTTTTATACCATTCACTTGAAGCTCCATCATTTTATGTATTAAGGTGGCGTTTAGACTAAATGTATGAATTTCAGCACGAAAAGGAAAGGAAACCCTCTGGTAATACCACTCCTCCTAAACTATACTCCATGGAATCTCACTCATTTTATGAGTCGACATCCTCTTCTAGTGCTTTATTCTTTCTAAACTGGTGTGGCTAAGCCCAGGGCACAGGCAACTCAGAAACAGTTCCATCGCTTCTCCCTGTGCTCTCCCGAGCAGCCTAGTCCTGGGGGTAGAGGCCCTATTGGGATTATCCCTTATCCACACATGTAAACAGCCACTCAAATCATTGCTTAAGTGGCTAATGATCCTGAGCAATTCAGCTTTTCCTTAAAAAGTAACAGGTTCGGAAACAGCCGGAATAGTGACAGGCAGCTTGATGATAAACTCGGTATATTCTCCTTCTACTGAATCTACGGACATCTCTCCGCCATGGCCTTTGGTGATGATGTCGTAGGAAAGGGACAGCCCTAGGCCGGTGCCGTGCCCGGAAGGCTTGGTGGTGAAGAAGGGCTGGAAGACTTTGGCTTTTACGGCATCCGACATTCCACCACCGTTGTCTCTTATTCTTATCTCCACACATTCTCCGTGGCGGCTGGTCTTTACCTCCACCTTTGGCACATAACCACTGCCCACGCTTTTCAGCTTCTGCTGCACTGCATAAAAGGCATTGTTGTAGAGGTTGAGCAGTACACGACCCAACTCTTGCGGCACCACAACCACTTTATCCAACCCTTTTCCAAAATCTTTCTGCAGCGTAGCGTTAAAGCATTTGTCTTTTGCACGAAGGCCATGATAAGACAGCTGCATGTACTCATCGGCCAGGGCGTTTATATCAATCGGCTCTTTCTGCCCGGTGCTGGTGCGCGAGTGCTGCAGCATCCCTTTTACAATTCTGTCTGCCCGCTGCCCATGTAGCTTTATCTTGTCGAGGTTCTGCTTAATGGTATCTGCGATAGCTTTTGCCTCGCTTATCTCTCCGGCTTCAAACTCGTGCTGTAACTCATCTGCCAGTTCTGAACTTACCTCGGCAAAGTTGTTGATGAAGTTCAGCGGGTTCTGGATTTCATGGGCAATGCCCGCTGTCAGTTCTCCCAGGGAAGCGAGTTTTTCCTGCTGCACGAGCTGCACCTGAGTTCTTTTCAGCTCTTTATAAGCTTTAGAGATTTCACGTGCCTGCGCCAGTTCCCTTTCGCGCGCCCGGTGCCTTTCTTCCCTGATAAGGCGCTGGCGCTGCGAGCGGTTAAAGGAGAAAACGAAGCCAAGCAACACAACGCCATAAAAACCATAGGCCCACCAGGTGTTCCAGAAAGGCGGCTTCACCTTTACCTGAATCGCTTTTTCGGCCCATACATTATCACTGCTCGCAACCTTAACCCGGAATTTGTATTTGCCAGGCGGCACGTTGTAATAGGAAGCCACACGCTCTGATTTAGCTGCACGCCAGTCATGGTCGTAGTTTTCCAGCATATACAGGTACTTGTTCTGCTCCGGATCTATGAAATGAATACCAGTAAAATCAAAAGAAAAGACATTCTGTTCAGGGTCGAATTCAATGGCGCTTACTTCGCTTACCGGTGCTTTGAGAGGACTTCTTTTACCTGGTAGCAACTCTTTATCGAAAAGACGCAGCCCTGTGAACGCTACAAGCGGCGGATGCCGGTTCGGGTGCCACTGGTGCGGGTAGAAGGCATAGTACCCATTATCATTACCGAAGTAGAGTTTGCCCTGGAGGTCTTTATAAGCTGCCTGGAAAGAAAGCGACTTTGGGGAAACACCATAGGAGTCCCCGAGCAGGAGCACATTGTTCCGGTCCTTGTTGAGCTTCAGCAGTCCATGTTCAGTTGTGAACCATAGGTTTTGCTGATCATCTTCCACTATGTCTTTTATATGGATTACATTTTTATTCAGCTCTGGCTTAAATGGTATAAAGGCATCTGCAGACCTGTTGTAGTAATAAATGCCTGAAGACTCTGTGGCCACCCAAAGCACGTTATCCGAGTCTTTGTAAATTTTCGCTATGTTGCTCCCCAACAGGTACTTTTTCGAGACACCGCTTTTTACGCTATAGCGGTTTATACCCCCTGCAAACCTTGTTCCCAACCATAAAACACCTCTCTGATCTTCCAGAATGGAGGTAATCGAATTATGGCTGATACTCCCGGGGTTATTGGGGTCGTGCTGGTGATGGGTAAAGGTGCCATTCACCCGATCCATTTTATCAAGCCCAAATCCTGTGGCTACCCAAAAGTTATGCTGGCTGTCTTCCAGCATGGCATAGATAGGACCAGCGCTCAGGCTGGACAGGTCTTTCTCGTCATGCTGGTAGCGGGTATAGGTCTCGGTGTAGGGATTGTATTTATTCAGGTCTCCTGTGGCATTTCCTATCCAGTAAATCCCTTTCCGGTCTTTGTAAATGGAGAGAACGGTATCACTGCCTATGGTTTTGGGATCAGTTGGAACATGGACGTAGCGTTTGGTGCGCCCGTTCTTCAGGTCTTTCCTTATCAGCCCTTTAGAGGTTCCTAACAGCAAAAAGCCAGCTGGGTCCTCGAAGAAACTATACACTACAGAGTTGGTCTCCTCATGCGGAACGCGATTCCGGTGAGGGTCTAGCCGGAACAGGTTCCCGTTGGCGGTGCCAAACCAGAGGCTTCCTTCATGGGTACTTAAGGCTGCCCAGATGTTGTTATCATCCAGGCCGGCAGCGTTACGGCTGTCTTTCCGGTAATGCGTCACTTTGCCTGTTTGTGGGTTATAGCGGTTCAAGCCGCTGTCGTAAGTACCTATCCAGATGGCACCGGTATGATCTTCATGAATAATGTTGATGCCATCGTTCTGCTTTTCCTTATCAATGTAAGGACGACTCAGCTTCTCAGGGTGGCGCAAATCGTAAGGGAAACGCCTGAAGGTGCCTTTCTCCCGATCCATCTGGTGCAGGCCATCCCCGAAGGTGCCAATCCAGAATATGCCGCGGCTGTCTTCATAAATCGCCCTTACCCAGTTGTAGGCCAGTGTCTCAGGATTTTTTGGATCATGCATAAACCGTTCGAAAGTACCCGTCTTAGGATCGAACCGGTTTAGCCCACCTTCCTCAGGCTTCGATTCCCAGGGGCTTCCTGTCCCCACCCAAATTGCGCCCTGGCGGTCCTGGTAAATAACCCTGACTTTGTTATCGCTGATACTTTTAGGGTTCGCCGCATCGTGCTGGAAACGGGTAAATGTTCCGGTTTCAGGGTGGAACAGGTTCAGGCCCCTGTGCGTGCCGACCCACAAGTTTCCATCTCTGTCCTCCAGCAGGGCTGTCACCAGATCATCACTCAGGCTCCTAGGGTCCTGGGCGTTGTATCGGAAATGGGTAAACTTTCCAGTTTTTGGATCAAATCTGTCTAGGCCGTTCGCCCACACCCCCATCCAGATAACACCTTTGCTGTCTGCCACAATACATTCCAGGCGGTTATCGGCAAGGGAGTTATTATTGTACCGGTTATTTGTATAGGTAACCTGCTGGTAGCCGTCATACCGGTGAAGTCCTGTATGGGTAGCGAGCCAAAGAAAACCCTGCTTGTCCTGCGCAATACCGGCTATAAGTCCAACGCCGTTGTCGCGGGCCAGTGGCACCTTCACAAAGGTCAGGTCCTGCGCCTGTAGAGAGCATAAAGTTTCTGCATAAATGAAAAAGAACAGAAAAAGGATGCGTTTTATATGTTGCTGCATGTTCGTCTTATACACTTCCTGTCTCAAATCATAATCCATGTTGTAAAGGCAACCTAAGTATTAGCCTCTGGTCTGATAAAGAATCAGTTATGCTTTCACCTTGGCTAAATTTATCGGCATAAAGTTTAAACTCCAATCAGCACACAAAGCATTTTCTCCCAGCATCTTGACTATTACAATGGCTATGACTGAAATCACCAACTGAAGATAATTATAATTGTTTAATTTATTATTCAAATGGTTCAAAATATTTATACCAGTTTTTTCCCGCTTCCATTGCTAAAGAAGTATTTGCCAGCCAAATATGAGAATAAAGATCCTCAACAGAAAGCGCCGCTTAAACAGTTGTTTAAGCGGCGCTTTCTGTTAATTTTGAGGTTAAAGCTGTACTATGTTACAGTTAAGATATTCTAAGCCTGTTTTTATTTCTTGCTCTTTTTCTTTTTCTTCTTCTTGCTCTTTTTCTTTTTGCGGGGTTCAGCCTCGGTCATGGCATCATACATCGCTCCGGCAGCAAAAGCATACACGGCATGATGAAACAAATCGATGGCTATCTGTTTTGCCGACCATTCTGTAATGGGTTTTGCCGCATTATTAGCTGGCAGCATGATTTGGGCTGCTCCCCATATAGCCCCAAAATGAATAGCGGAGGCACGTACTCCTTTGATGTCTGCCAGGTCTAAAGCACCCCGGGCTATACCCCAGCCTGTACCATAACCAAAGTGCATCAACTGCTCGAACTGCTCTTTGTTCGACTCTACTTCTTCTTCCAGGTCTTCCGACACATCGGCATCTCCAGACTTCGCCTTTTCCTTCGCAAGTTTGGCTTTTCCCCTTGGCTCTACACCTAAGGCTTTGCCACCTACTTTGGCGGGGGCATCGCTCATGCTCCTCTTGGTGATGCTCATCTCTATCATTTGCGAGACGGTGATAGCAGCCGTTCCGGCAAAACCAGCGATCAGCCCCTTCCCTAGTATCCCGCCTCCTTTAGCGAGTGCAGCAAAAAAATCAGATTTATCCGACATATTTTCTTGTTTGAATTTGTTGTGATACATAACAGTGGAGCAGGTTTCTTCACCTAAACCACTTGTTAAGTTGCAACGCAATAATCCTTTTATGGTTTAGTGCCTAGGTAAGCAGCTCTGAAAAGCAGGCACCGCGACTATTACAGAAAGAAAGACTAGTGCTAAAAGGGAGAAGAGTTCAGGATGAAAGTATACTTGGTCGCACTGGCATACAAGCTTTGATTGTTTTGTTTGATTTTATCAACCATCAAATAAAAAAAGCGCCTTAAGCTATAAGTGCTGAAGGCGCTTCAATAAAACAAATTCCTACTTATCATAAAAAACATACTATGCACAAGCACTTCTAGTTGCGCATGCGCCTTAGCTTTTCTCCATTGAGGATGCTGATCTTGCTGCCCTGGCTGTCGATTAGCTTCTCGTCCTTGAAATCGGCGAGCGTACGGATGACTGTCTCTTTGGAGGCACCCACAATATTAGCCAGGTCCTCCCGGGATATTACAACCTGCGAGACTTTATCTGGGTCGTTGGTATACTGTTTCTCAACAAAGAGCAATGCTTCTGCCACACGCTTTCGCACCGAATTATAAGCCAGCTTTATAAGACGCTCTTCTCTCTCAGCTAAGTTATCAGACAGTATCTTGATGAATTTGTTCGCCACCAACCGGTTGTTGTGCAGCAGCAGAAAGAAGTCTTCCTTGGAGATGACATAGATTTCAGAATCCTCCATCACCATGGCCGATTCATGGTATACCTTGTCTTCTATCAGGAAGAGGTAACCGATAAAGTCTCCGTCTTTGTAAAGGTTGGTGATGTACTCGCGCCCTTCTTCGTTCGACTTGTATGTCTTTACTTTTCCCTTGTTAAGGAAGTACAGGGCATTCGGGTAATTGCCTTCTGAAAACAGAGGTTGCTTTTTCTTGAAAAACTGAAGCTTTTGCTTGTCTGTCGTGAGTTTTTCGAGGTTCTCCTGCCCTTTTGCCTCCTGTATAAACTCATTCAGACCTTCAGCATTTTTACTGAAGCCAACTTTTAGCGCCTCATTCTTCTTCAGGCGCATCTCTACCGCATCAAGCAGCTCCAGGTCGTCGAAAGGCTTTACGAGGTAATCGTCTGCTCCCAAGTTCATCCCTTTCCGGAAATCTTCTTTTTCTGATTTAGCCGTAAGGAAGATAAATGGTATACTGGCTGTTGACGTGTTGCTGCCCAGCATGCGCAATACACCATAACCGTCCAGCTGCGGCATCATGATGTCGCAGATAATCAGGTCCGGAATCTCTCTTTTCGCCACCTCTACGCCTACTTTGCCATTTTCAGCTTCCAACACATTATAATTGGCCAGTGTCAGAATTTCGGCAATGTTTTCCCGGATTTCCTGGTTGTCTTCAATCAGCAGTATCTTTTTCATGGTTCTGTAGTTTGCGGAAGTGTAATGGTGAAGGTGGTGCCTTTGTCCAGCTCGCTCTCATAGCTTAAAGACCCGCCCATTATGTCTACGTACTTTTTTACAATGTTCAAGCCTAAACCAGTTCCCTGGATATTTGTCACGTTCTGAGCCCGGAAGAACGGCGTAAACAGGTGTGCTTTATCAGCATTCGGTATACCAATGCCCTCGTCCTGCACAGTTATATTGATTTTACCGTCCGAAATATCAGTAGTGAAATAGATATCCTGGTGCTCCCCGGAGTATTTGCCTGCGTTGGAAAGCAGGTTAAAGAGAATATTTTTCAGCAACTGTTTGTCTACACACACAGTTGAGAACCCGTTTTCCTGCTCCTCCTGTTTGTGCTGGTAATGAATCTGCTGCCCAAGCTTTAGCACTCCCTGCGCTTCCTCTGATACTTCTCTGGCAAAAGCCTTCAGGTCAAAAGAGAATGGCACGTTATCAATCTTGCCTTCCTCGATGCGGCTGATGGACAGAAAGTCGTTCAGGATACCCGTTAAATTACTGACGGCTGACTTTATCCTGTCCACGTGCTTCATGCGTTTATCATCGTCTTCAGCCGTTTTGTACTTCCCAATAAGCGAGGCAGACGACAATACAGTACTTAGAGGCGTACGAAACTCATGTGAGGCAATGGTCACAAACCTGGACTTCAGTTCGTGAAGCTCTTTCTCTTTCTGCAGCGCTTTCCGTACCTCCTGCTCCGCTTCATAGAGGCTAATGTTGGTGCGCTCCAACTTCTGTATAGCTGCGCCCAATTCCTGCGTTCGTTCTTTTACCCGCTGCTCCAGCTCCGTATTTAGTCGCTGGATAACAGCCAGGCTCTTGGCGTGCTCAATGCTATAGCGAATAGAGCGCTCCAGTTCGTTCGGGCTGATGGTGCCCTTCACAAGATAATCCAAAGCACCCGCCCGCATGGCTTTCTCATCCGTCTCCCGGTCGCTTTGGCCTGTCAGCAGAATGAAAGGCGCAGCGCAGCCTTGCTTTACAGCTTTCGTAATTAATTCCAAGCCATCATGGGCACCCAGGCGGTAATCCACCAGGTACACATTATGCCGCTTCTCTTCAATTATCTTCAGCGCCTCCTGGAAAGAACCCGTCCACTCGAGAAGGTAGTGCCGCCCGGGTATGTCATCGATGATGTCCCGGGTGATGATATAATCATCCTCGTCATCATCAATCAGCAGTATGCGCGTTTTGTCAGGCATGCTTTTTAGATACTAGATTCTAGATATTAGCTTCCAGGAGGGAAATACACTTTGTATAGTTTTAATGCTACAGCGCTGCATAAACCAGTCGACACAAAACATGTTTTGTTATTTGATACTACACATATTGGATTAGTCTAAAGTCTAGTATCTAGCGTCTAACATCCAATTTTACAGTTTAGGCAGTTCCACAATTTCGAACCAATATTTGCTGAGTGTTTTCATGACATCTACCAGCGAAGCGAAGGTAACAGGCTTTGTGATGAAAGAGCTGACGCCCAGGTTATAGGTTCTGAGAATATCTTCCTCCGCCTTGGAAGTTGTCAGTACCACGACTGGAATAAGCTTAAGTGTATCATCCTCTTTTATTTCCTTCAATGCTTCCCGGCCATCTTTTTTTGGCATGTTGAGGTCCAGCAAAATTAGGCCCGGTGTCGGATACTTGCTTTTGTCGGAGAACCTCCCCCGGTGGTGCAGGTAATCCATTAGCTCCTCCCCGTTCTCCACAAAGTGGATGTTGTTTTTCAGCCTGCTTTCCTCCAGCGCATCCCTGACCAGCATTCGATCTTCGGCATCATCGTCGGCAATCAGGATAATAATTGTTTTTTTATCTGCCATTTCCTTGGGTTTATTCCTCTGGATGTTTCATTGCTAAGGTAATGATAAAGGTGGTTCCTACTCCTGGCTGGCTGGTGGCTGTGATATCACCTCCGTGCCGGACAGCGATCTTACGACAAACGGCTAAGCCAATGCCAGACCCTTCATACTTCTGGCCCTCCAGCCTCTGGAAAATATTGAAAATCCGGTCCAGGTATTTCTCGTCGAAGCCGATGCCGTTGTCCTCCACATGTATTTCAGTGACTTCATCGCCGGGTGTGGCCGTGAGGTGAGCCTTCCGCCGCAGGTTCTTTGCATAGATGTTGATTACCGGGCTCTCATCTTCTCTCCGGAACTTGATGGCATTGCTTAGTAAATTCTGAAAGAGCTGCCGCATCTGTGTTGGTTCCGCTTCAATTTCCGGCAATGGTGTACGATGGATGACAGCGCCCGTCTGCTCAATGGTAACCTCCAGGTCAGAGATTACCTCTGTAAGAACGGTGTCAAGGTTAACTTTCACGAAAGACTTTGGCCTGGACGTAACCCTTGAAAAATTCAGCAGGTCGTTAATCAGGTTTTGCATACGGGAAGCAGCATTCAGCATCCGGTCCACGTAGTCTTTTCCCTGCTCGCTTAGCTTGTCGTATTCCTTTGTCACCAGCCTGTCGCCGAAGGCCTGTATCTTCCGTAGCGGCTCCTGCAGGTCATGCGATGAGACGTAGGCAAAGTCCTGCAGTTCGCGGTTGCTTCGCTCCAGTTCGGCAGCATAGCGGCGCAGGCGCTCCTCGTTTAATTTCTGCTGTGTAATGTCGTGCACAAAGCCTGTGTACACTTTCCGGTCTGCCAGTTCCACCTCGCTTATGCTTAAATAAAAAGGAAAAATGGAGCCATCTTTCCGCATACCTGTTACTTCCCTGCCTATGCCGATGATGCGCTTCTCCCCTTTTACATGGTAGTGGTGCATATAGCTGTCGTGCAGGCTGCGGTCCGGCTCCGGCATCAGCACGTTGATGCTTTTCCCCAGCAACTCGTCTGCACCATAGCCGAATAATCGGGCGGCTGAAGGATTCACCATCTCTATTACACCACGCCTGTCGATGGTGATTATACCATCTACTGCACCCTGAATGATCGAGTTAATTTTGTTTTCACTCTCGCGCAGGGCGGCCTCTGCCTGCTTCAGGCTAGAGATATCATGCACAATACCGGTGAATATCTGCTTGTCCTGAAGCTTCACCTCACTTATACTCAACAGGAAAGGGAAAACGGACCCGTCCTTCTTCTTTCCAAGCACTTCACGTCCCTTACCAATAATCTGCCCGACACCTGTCCGATGATAATTCTCAATGTAGCTGTCGTGGAGGCCGCTGTCAGGCTCCGGCATCAGTATCTTCACGTTTTCACCTATGATCTCTTCAGGCTGATAACCGAAGATTTTTGCTGCAGCCGGGTTCATTGTTTCGATAATGCCATGCCGGTCAATGGTAATAATGCCATCAATGGCTGTGTCAATGATGGCCTTTAGCCTCATTGCATTTTCTATGCTGTAGGAATGGTCTTCTTTATCTTCTATCACTGGAAAAGCTTTTGTTTAAAGATAGAAAACTGTGTTGCAATGTCAAATCCGACATATCATTTGACGCCGGAAAACCCGCTTATAAATTACAGAACCTGCTTCAGTCCTGAAACAGGTTCTGTATACACAAACAGCAAACTTATTGATTTAAATTACCTTATTAGGAGTCCAGAAGGTCTATGGTTTAGCACGCTCCTGCACCTCCTACAGGTTTTATATATGAATTCCTGCTTCCTCGAATTTTATTTCCGGGTACTGAGCTTTGCTCTTCATGCAGTTGGTGCAGCAGCCGGAGCAGGGCTTCTTCTTGAGTTGCCTGAAGGTGAGCAGCGGAATCTGTGTATGATAGGCCATTGTTTTCACATAAGCTTTGCTAAAAAGGCGCTGCATCAGGTAATTGTCCCGGGTAGCCAGCACCAGCATATCTGCCTGCACGTCTTCAGCAAAGTCACTTATACCTTCCAGCACATCCTCTTCTTCCAGTAGTTTCAGGCGCACATTCTTACCACTCAATTGCTCCTCTACCTGGTGCATGGCTGCCTTAATGTTGCACAACTGAGTTCGCTCCGCCTTGCTGTAAACCTGTACCAAGGTGAGTCTGGCACCTGCCCGGCCTGCGAAATCGCTAATCTGTGCTAATACCTTCGGGTCACGGTCAGTGAAGTCAGTCGCGAACACCAGGTGCCTTAGTTTTTTATATGCTAAAGCAGAAGGAACCACCACCAGCGGACAGGAAATTATTTCCATCACATGGGCGGCATGATCGGCATACAGTTCTTTTTCTGATTCGGGGAGTTTATCCGCCTGCATCAGCACCAGGTCAACAGCAGCGGATTGTACCACATCTTTAATGCAGTCATGAAGGCTGCCCGGGCGCACCAAGCACTCGAAGGGCACATGTGTGTTTAACTTTGGCAGCCTGCCTAACACCCGCTCTCCCAGTGCCCGTAGCACCTGTATTTTTCTGCTCTGTTCTGTAAAGGTTAACTCTGGTGTGTAGGTAGGGTGCAACAGCAAAAGCTCTGCACCAAAGGCCGCTGCAAACTGCCCAGCATAGCAAAGCAACAGCAGGCTCTCTGCGGACTTCTCGACATCTACCGGAATCAGGATCTTTTTCAGTGTACTGCTCATGCTTCTTGTTCTCAGATTTCTGGAAGTAAAGTTAGTGTTCTGATAAAAGCAGTAAACTGATAAACATCATGCAGAAAAATGACATTTGTCACTTTTTGCAGGACTTGCTGTGAATGAGGATGTTAAGCAGTCAAGGTAGTCAGAAAGAGGAGCAGCCACACTGGGATGTAAATATTTACTGAGGCTTCGTGCAGCAGGTGATTTCTGTTGTGTGTGTTGTTGTGTGGGCTACTTTCGGGCTCAGGTACGGAATACCTAGGCCGAGACCGCGGATTATGAAAAGCACGGCTAGGCACATGCCCACATAAGGCACCAGCCGGTTAAAGGTGCTGCGAAGCTTCAGGCTGATCAACCTCCCCGACAACGACACCAGGAACATGAGCGGGAGTGTGCCCAGGCCAAACAGAGCCATGTACAGCATCGCGCCTTCTATGCCGGGCGCACTGATTGCACCTGCCAGCGCAATATACACAAAGCCACACGGTAACAAGCCGTTCAGCAAACCCATCATAAACAAGGCACCCAGCGAGTTCTTCTGAAAGAAGTAGCCCAGCCTATGACGTACCCAGACCATTATTTTGTCTGTGCCTACCGCCTTTGCAGCCCTGCCCTGTAGTGCCGCTGGCAACACCAGCAACAGTAGTATCAGCACACCTGAAATAATAGAAACCGTTTGCTGCAGCCCAGCCATTTGTAACGATTGTCCGAAGGCACCGGCCAGTGCGCCCAGTATAGTATAGGTCACTATTCTCCCACCATTGTACAGGAGGCGGCCTGCGTAGTAACGCCAGCCGCTGCTCCCGACAAATGGTAAGGTCATTGCTATAGGGCCGCACATCCCCACGCAATGGAAACTGCCTACTAATCCAAATAAGAACCCTGCCCAGATCATGGCTATTTCAATTGGATGGTGTCTTCTGTATAGTATGTCTCGTCGCCAGCGCTAAAGTTAACGCGCACTTTCCACAAGCCTTTTTCAAGCTCGTTTGTCTCAATCAGCTGGCTCAGGTCGCGGCCAAGCTGGAGCGGCACCTCCTGGTCCAGCCCTTCATCGGATGGGCGGAAGAGGTTTACGCTGCCGCTGATGCGCTGGCCCGCTAAAGTCTCCGGCAACTGTAGGAGTATGGCCTGGTTTTCAGGCTGATAGTTTATTGTCACTTCTCCAACCGCTTTGGTGCGCCCCACTTTATCAATATGTTCCTGGTAGGCAATCTCCTGCTCATAGTAATTCCTGCTCACCAGGTCCACATCCTGGTTTATGGCTTTGTACACGAACATGGCAATATAACCCATAAACAACACCATGGCTACAACAATAGCATAGGGCCAAAGGGTGAAGCTTTTATTCTTATCTTGCGTTTTCATGATGATGTCGTTATTAATTGATCGTTTAGCGGATTGTTCCCCCCTTAAAGTTTATCTGATCTATCTTCTGCATTTAACCCACTCCTAGCCCCTCCCTGAAGGGGAATTTTTTCGCTTGCGTAATCCCTTCTTCAAGAGTTTTGGGATAGGTTTTAATTATTCTCCAAAGATTATGAGACTTAATTTGCTGGACCCAGGAATTTCGTTTCCTGCGTTGTTATTAGCTCATCCCCGTGGTACACGCCTATCTCTATTTCAGAGTTCAGGCTGGTTAGTTGATCTTTCGGGATTTCAGTAAAGAACACACCCTCTGCTATTCCCTGCGCTGGCAGTACCAACTCATTGCCCACTACTTTGACTGTTCCTTCTTTGTTAATCAGCTTTAATGTGAGGGGCATTTCATGGTTGGTTTTGTTGATGACAGAGATATTGTACAGGTTCTTTATCTGCCCCTGCTCCGTATGTTGGTATAGCTGGCCTGGAGTGCGAAGTATAGTTGCCTCGGCTGCGTCGCGGGTTAAGAGCAGAGTGGTGAGCGCTGTTAGCAGCACAACCAGCACAGCAGTATAGCCCATCACACGCGTCGTGAAGAACTTCCATTTTTTACCCTCTGCAATGCCTTCCTCAGACTCGTAGCGGATTAACCCCTCCGGCTTGTCAATCATGCGCATGATGTCGTTGCAGGCATCGATACAGGCCGTACAGTTGATACACTCCAGCTGCTGCGCGCCATTCCGGATATCGATTCCGGTTGGGCAAACTTGCACGCACTGATGGCATTCAATGCAATCGCCTTCGGAGCGCTCCTGGTTTTTACGCAGCTTACCGCGTGGTTCGCCACGGCCATAGTCGTAGGCTACCACCACCGTTTTCTTGTCCTGCATCACGCCTTGCAGGCGGCCGTAAGGACAAACGATGGTACACACCTGCTCGCGGAAATAAGCGAAAACCCAGTAAAACACACCCGTAAATACCAGTAAAGCGCCAAAGCCAGCCAGGTGCTCTACCGGACCTTCCGAAACTATTTTTTTCAGCTCATCAATGCCTATTATATAAGCCAGGAAGAGGTTGGCAATAAAGAAAGACACCAGGAGGAAAACAGCCGTTTTAGCGCCTTTCTTCAGTATCTTCTCCATGTTCCAATCCATTTTGTCTAAAGCACGCTGTTTAGTATAATCACCCTCAATGGCATACTCTATTCGGCGGAACACCATTTCCAGGAAGATAGTCTGCGGGCATATCCAGCCACAGAATACGCGGCCATACACCACGGTGAAGAGGATAACAAAGACTACAAGCGCCAGGAACGCGAGCACCAACAGGAAGAAATCCTGTGGCCAGAACAGCACACCTAGTATTACGAACTTGCGCTCCACCACATTTAGCATGAGCAGCGGCAAACGGTTTATCTTAATAAAAGGGCCTGCAAACAGCAAAGCCAACAGCAAATAGCTGACGTATTTGCGGTAGTTGTATAGTTTGCCTTTCGGCTTTTTAGGGTATACCCAAACACGTTTACCCTGTTCATCTACAGTTGATATATGGTCCCGAAAATCATCGGGAGCCGTTTTTATTTTACTTGCCATGGCAGTGATAATTTGTGCGGATATTAGTCCTGCCTGTTAATTATAATGGAAAATCAGAACGTAGCGATTGCTATAATCTGCTGATACAAAATTCCGAAATCGGCCTTAGCATTATGATGACCAATGTCATGTATGGGAGTGATTGTCATCAACAATGATTCATTTCATCACCTGCTGCCCCAACTCTTCAAGCTAATAGCTGGCTGGAGCGCACATAAACAAAAAGTGGCAGGTACTTGGATGAAGCACCTGCCACTTTTAACAACTCACCTTTTCAAATCTTAGTTATTCCCCTTGCCTAACTTACTCCTTCTCCCCTTGCGGCTCTTTGGCGTTGGCTGGGTTAGAGCCTTGCAAAGACAGGATGTAGCTGGATACTTCGAGTATCTGGTCTTTCGTGAGCTTGCCTTGCCACGGCACCATGCCTTTAGCCGGCACACCGTACTTCACGGTTTTAAAGATATCGTTCACATCGCCACCGTGCAGCCAGTACTCGTCAGTCAGGTTTGGTCCAACGGTACCTTCTGCGTTTTGTCCGTGGCAGGCAGCACAGTTCTGAACATACGTCTTTTGTCCATTTTCCAGGGCTGTTGCGTCTGTCATCACATCGTAGTCAGTGACTGCATTCGGATCATCAGGTGTCATGGCTGCCAGTATAGCGGCCTGCTCCATTTCCATTTCGTACTCCTCGGCCTGCAGTGCCCCGGTTTGGAACACGTGGAAGTGCAGCATATAGCCAATGGCAAACACGATACTCACGTAGAACATGGTTTTCCACCACGGTGGCAGGTCGTTGTCGTATTCCTGAATGCCATCAAAGTCGTGGTGAGAGTGAATGACGTCTGTTGCCTTACCTGTTACCAGCGTGGTATCACCCCGCATCAGGAAAATCATGCGTCCTGCCAGTGAGTTTCGGAACTCCTCCTGATAGATAGAGTCTCCCAGCATAGGCACAAACAAGCGAAACACCATAACCAGCACCATTAAGATAAGCAGGACAACAGCACCTGCCAGCGCAAACGTGAACAACAACACAGGTGGCAAGTCCAGGAAACCAACTTCCTCTCCCGCAACCCCTGCCGGAACTACCATGGCCATGCCGCTCTGCTGGTCAGTACCTATTGTTGCAGGCTGATCTGCAGCTGCCTCAGCGGGTGCATCGCTGGCCTCTTTAATATAGGCGATGACATTGGTGATATCTTCCTCAGACAGCGTGCTGGCAAAGCTTGGCATCGGCACTTTGTGGAACTTCTCGAAGATAGCAACAGCATCTTTGTCACCTGACTTTACCAGTTCCTGGGAGTTCTTAATAAACTTCACCAGCCACTCATCGCCGCGGCGCTTGTGCACATCCTTTAGGGCAGGCCCAACTACATCGGCCTCAAGACTATGGCAAACCGTGCAGTTGGCTTCAAAAACTTTCTTGCCCTCCACTGCGTCCTGCGCCACCGCTGTGCCGCCTGACATCAGGAGCAAGCCGACTAAAAGCCCAAAGCTGCTTTTTCTGAAAACTTTCAATGCCGTGTTCATTGTCTTACTCCTTGAGGTGTGGTGTCTTCGTTTTCATTTTCGCATGCAATGCTGCTCATCGCCTGCGCATAGCCTTTGTCCATCAGGGCGACATACACAATCAGCCCCAGAAAGAACACAAAGAAGATTGTAAACGAGATGAGCGGATATATTTCGATGCCATCAATGGCTTGCAAAACGTTTTTATACATGGCTTTTTTATTTGTGACACTCGTATCACGCATCACGACACTCGACTATTTCGATAAAGAAGTCTTGATACTTGCTACGTGATACTTGTGTCGTATAAACTATTCCTCTGCTTTCACTTTGATGTCTGTGCCCAGGCGTTGCAGGTAGGCAATCATGGCCACGATTTCTGTTCCAGGTCTTACTTCGAGACCTTCCTTCGCCAGATCAGCTGTTACCTCTTTTGCCTGCTTCATCAGCTCTTCGTTTGCGTTGGCGATATACTCGTCTTCATAAGGAACACCCAGCTTCTTCAGCGTAGTAAGCTTATCCTGTGTCGTGCTCAGGTCAATATCCTGCTCAAACAACCAAGGGTAAGCTGGCATAATAGAGCCTGGAGACATAGACGTCGGGTCGAGCATGTGGTGGTAGTGCCAGGAGTTAGGGTACTTACCGCCTACACGATGCAGGTCCGGACCAGTTCGTTTGGAGCCCCACAGGAAGTTATGATCGTACACAAACTCACCTGCTTTAGAATACTCGCCGTAGCGCTCTGTTTCGGACCTGAACGGTCGCACCATTTGGGTATGGCAGTTTACGCATCCTTCTTTTATGTACAGGTCACGTCCCTGAAGCTCCAGCGAAGTATAAGGCTTCACACTGGCAATAGTCGGCACGTTGGACTTTATGACAAAGGCAGGAATGAACTCTACCAGACCACCAATCAGGATGGCTACTGTTGCCCAAATCGCCATCTGTGTAGGGCGCTTTTCAATCCAGCTGTGCCAGTGACCAGCGTTAGCACTTTTAGTTTTTACAACCACAGGAGCTTCGGTTTTTTCGTTGGCAACCAGTTTACCTGTTTGAGTAGTTTTGTATAGGTTGTACACCATCAGGAATACACCACCCAGGTAAAGGATACCACCCACACCGCGCATGTAGTACATTGGGATGATTTGCAGCACCGTCTCCAGGAAATTAGAGTACTGCAGCGTTCCTTCTGCTGTGAACTGTTTCCACATCAAACCTTGTGTGAAACCTGCCCAGTACATTGGTATGGCATAGAAAAGGATTCCCAGTGTACCTAACCAAAAGTGCTCGTTCGCCAGTTTCTTGGAGTGTAGTTGTGTTTTGTAAAGGCGTGGGAACAACCAGTAAAGCATGGCAAATGTCAGGAAACCATTCCAGCCAAGCGCTCCCACGTGTACGTGTGCTACTATCCAGTCAGTGAAGTGGGCGATGGCGTTCACGTTTTTCAGCGACAGCATCGGACCTTCGAAAGTCGCCATACCGTAAGCGGTGATGGCCACCACCATAAACTTAAGTACCGGCTCCTCCCGTACTTTGTCCCAGGCGCCACGCAGTGTTAGCAGACCGTTTATCATACCACCCCAGCTCGGAGCAAGCAGCATTACAGAGAACACCACACCAAGTGACTGAGCCCAGTCAGGCAAAGAAGTGTAGAGTAAGTGGTGCGGGCCAGCCCAGATATAAATGAATATCAGCGACCAGAAGTGAATGATGGACAGGCGGTAAGAGTATACCGGGCGATTCGCTGCTTTTGGCAGGAAGTAGTACATAAGGCCCAGGAACGGCGTTGTTAAGAAGAACGCCACTGCATTGTGGCCATACCACCACTGCACCAGTGCATCCTGCACCCCTGCATATCCTGAGTAGCTCTTGAAGAAGTTAACCGGCATCTCGTATGAGTTTACAATGTGCAGCACAGCCACTGTCAGGAAAGTTGCGATGTAGAACCAGATGGCTACATACATGTGTTTTTCGCGGCGCTTGGCCAGTGTACCAAACATGTTCCAGCCAAACACAACCCAAATTAGTGTAATGGCTATATCTATCGGCCACTCCAGCTCGGCATACTCTTTTGAGGTTGTGATACCCAGCGGAAGCGTGATGACAGCAGCAACAATAATCAGCTGCCATCCCCAAAAGTTAATTTTACTAAGTAAATCGCTGTACATGCGGGCCTTGCAAAGGCGCTGCAGCGAGTAGTACACGCCCATGAAAATGGCGTTACCCACAAAAGCGAAAATAACGGCATTAGTATGCAGCGGCCTAACGCGGCCAAACGTGGTATACTGGTTGCCCATGTTCACGTCTGGGTTTGCCAGCTGAAAGGCGATGATCACTCCTATCAGCATACCGGCTATTCCCCAGAACACAGTGGCTATACCAAAATCCCGAACGATCTTATTGTCATAAAAGAACGTGTCGGTTGCGCCACGGTCTTTACCCCTCGGCACAACCCGGTCGGGCGCGGTTTCTAAGACTTCGGCTACATTAGTTGACATGTACGGTGTCCTCCATTTTATTAAAGTGAATTATTTGTGTTGTTGATTTTGCTTTCATCGACCACACAAAATTCATCAAGAAGCTGCAGGGAAAGGATGATGAAAGTCATCTTTAGAGGTGATTGTCATCAGCCGGTTCATTACCAACTTCCAGACATGCGTTAAAAGGGAGCGCCAGGAGTTGGCGCCGTTGCATATTAAGCAGACGCTCGCAGGAGCTGCGCACGCTGCGAGGTCCAGACATTGCTTAAGCTTTGGCTTTTGCTTCTGGTTTCTTGCTGTCAGTTACTTCGTTTTCAAAAAGCATTCTGACAGCGGGTGTATAATCGTCGTCGTACTGCCCGGAGCGCACGGCCCACAGAAAAGCACCCAGGAAAAGCCCTGCTACCGATATACTGACTGCGATCATTAAGAAGATGATGTACATGGCTGTGGGAATTTTGAATTATAAATTCTGATTTATGAATACCGCCGGCTCTTAATGACCTCGCAGCGTCCGAAGGTCCTGCGAGTGTCTGTGCCAATGGCGTTGCTTCGGAGCTACCAGGACACTCGCAGGAACTGAGCACAAGGGAGGTCTATTTTATAAGCCTGCTCGTTTTGCGGCAATTTTAACTGACATGGTTGCGAACAAGATGACACTCAGCGAGCTGAAAGGCATCAAAATGGCAGATACAATCGGGGAGAAAAGCCCCTGCACGGCCAGCGTTAAGCCAATCACGTTGTAGATGAGCGACACAGCAAACGTAGCCAGGATGATGTTCATGGTCTTCTTTGAAAAAGCCAGGAAAGTACTCAGCCTATCAAAAGCAGTCGCATCCAGAATGGCATCGCAGGACGGTGAGAAGTTGGTGATGCTGTTGGTAAGGGCAATGCCTGCATCACTTTGTTTCAGGGCACCGGCATCGTTTAGCCCATCCCCAACCATCAGCACCCGGTGTTGCTCACTTTTCAGCTGCTTCACATACTCCAGCTTCTGTACCGGCGACTGATTAAAGTTTAGGGACGCCTTTTCACCCAGCAGCGCCTTCAGGCGCGCCTCCTCATGATTATTGTCACCTGAGAGTACCGCAATTTTCTTCTCATCCAGCCCCTGTAGTATATCTTTCAATCCCTTGCGGTACACGTTATAGAAGGCGTAGAAGCCAAGCACAACACCATCAATGGACAAATAGACCGTTGTTTTAAGAGAGTCATTTTTATCAGCAGCTACTCCTATATAAGCAGCAGAGCCAATGCGTACCAGTTGTCCGTTTACCTCACCCGCCAGACCTTTACCGGCATATTCCTGAAAGTTCTGCACCTGTGCACTCTCGGATTTCAGGTGCTGGAAAATGCGCTGACTGAGTGGGTGTGTGGAGTGCTGTAATACTGATTTGATGCTTTGCTCCTGCACTGCTGTTAAAGTCTTACCGGTATAGGTCACTTCTGCGGCACTTGGCTCTGTCAGGGTGCCGGTTTTATCAAACACCACGGTGTCTATTTTTGCCAGGGTCTCTACTACAGTAGTGTTCTTGAGAAAGAACTGATTCTTTCTGAACACCCGCATGGTATGACCATGCACAAAAGGCGTAGCCAGCGACAAAGCACAAGGGCAGGCAATAATCAGCACGGATGTAAAGGCTTTGATGGCCATGTCTGTATCACGCGGCACCCAGTAAATGAGTGCCCCAGCCGCTACTATCAGCGTGACGATGATGAACCATTTTCCCGCGATATTGGCATACGTACCCACGCTCTGCGTCTCGTCTTTTGAGAAAACAGTGTTGTTCCAAAGCTGTGTGAGGTATCCTTGCGATACTTCTTTTACCACCTCCAGTTCTACACTCTCACCAACCTGACGCCCTCCGGCATAAATCACCTCCCCCACTACTTTCTCTACCGGCTCCGATTCTCCGGAAACAAAGCTGTAGTCAATCAACGCTGTACCTCTCAGGAGAATGGCATCGGCAGGGATGAGTTCTTGGTTCCGGACACGGATGCGGTCGCCCACTTTCAGGTTACGTACCGCTACAGATGCTTCTTCGCCATTCTCTTTCAGCACTGTGATGGATACCGGGAAATAAGAAGTATAGTCCCTGTCGAAGGAAAGCGTGTCGTAGGTGCGCTGCTGGAAGTACTTTCCTATGAGCATAAAGAAAACCAGCCCGGTAAACGAATCGAGGTAGCCGGGACCGGTACCGGTAAAAATTTGATAAGTGCTCACGGTGAACAGTGCCATCAGGCCTGTGGCAATAGGTAAGTCAATGTTCACCATGTGCTGCCTCATACCTTCTAAAGCAGAGGTAAAGAACCCGCGCGCGCTGTATAAAAACACCGGCAGCGAAAGCACAAAGCTGAGATAGCCAAAGAAGGAGCCAAAGGTCCGCTGCAGCCCCTCCGTTACGGCAAGGTAATCCGGGAAGGCCAATAGCATGACGTTGCCAAAGCAAAAACCTGCCACACCTAGCTTGTAGATGATGCTGCGGTTTGGCTTGCTTGTCTTCTTACCATCCGTATCAGCCAGCGTAATAGCCGGCTCATACCCGATGCGCGCCAGCAGTTGCACCACCTCGCGCAGGGAAGTTTTCTGATGAAAGTAAGTGAGCGAAACTTCTTTCCTAAGGAAGTTGACGGTAGACTCAGAAATGCCAGGATTCAGCTTAAACAGGTTTTCCAGCAGCCAGATACAGGAGCTACAGTGCATCTGCGGAATATAAAACGTGAGCTTGCAGATGGATTCGTTCTTGAAGTTAACAAGCTGCGCTTCCACCCCGGCATCGTCCAGGTAAGCGAAACGGAACTCAGCAACAGGCTGCTTCCCTGTGATACCCGGGCTTTCCTCCAGCTTATAGTAGGCACAAAGATTGTTTTCTTCTAACAGCTCATATACATTTTTGCAGCCAGCGCAGCAGAACGTCTTATCATGTACTTCAATTACCTCTTCCACGCAGGAGTCCCCACAGTGGTAGCAGGTCTGAATATTGGTTTGGAGTGCGGCTTCCATCTCAATTTTCTATTTGGTTAATGTACAAAACTAGAAAGCCCCGCTGCGGCAAAGGATGATGAAAGTCACTATCTGATGTGATACATATCAACGTGCTGCCCTACACCCGGAAAGGGTTGCCTGAGTGGGAATAAGTGCGGAAAGAGACAAGTGAATCCAGCTGCATACTTATCTATTCTTCTCATCAAACTGTCGCTTCGCCTGTTTGTCAGCTTTAAACTTTAAGGGTTAATTTGAGTTTAAAGGATAAAGACATAAGTAAAACAGCGATATGAATCAGGAAGAAAACAAATATGAACTGGCAACCTTTGCAGGCGGATGCTTCTGGTGTATGGTGAAGCCGTTTGACCAATGGGACGGTGTAGAAAAAGTAGTGTCTGGCTACACGGGCGGCGATATAGAAAACCCTACTTACGAGCAGGTTTGCTCCGATACCACGGGGCATTACGAGGCCGTTCAGATTACCTTTGACCCAAGCAAAATTACATACAAAGAAATACTGGAAATTTTCTGGGAGCAGATTGACCCAACTGATGCCGGCGGTCAGTTTGGCGACCGCGGCTCTTCTTACCAAACTGCTATCTTCCACCACAACGAGGAGCAGAAACAACAGGCAGAGCAGTCGAAAAAGGAACTGCAGGAAAATGGTCCTTTCAATCAACCTATCGTTACACCTATACTACCTGCCAAGACATTTTACCCGGCAGAGCAATACCACCAGGACTACTATAAAAAGAACCCTTCGCATTACCAGCGCTATAACGTCGGTTCAGGAAGAGCCGGATTTATAGAGCGGCACTGGAAGAAGGCATAGTAAAAATAACATCCTATCTGTTTGAGCCTATTCCCATAGTACCAGTTTTTTTGTGGAAGGACCGGGTCAAACCACCCCTGCCCCTCCTTGTCCAAGGAGGGGAGCCTGCTTCCGCATTTCGCTCATGACATTCCATAGTCAATGTGTTACTACAAAAATGCCAGCACGAAGTGAATGTGTTTCCAGTCTTTCCGTTGAGCGCCTGGTAGATGTTCCGGTGCTGAGCTTGCTCAGCAGCACGAGCAGCGCGAGGGCAGGTTCAGCTACACAGCGCGATGCGGGAAGACGAGGCCTCTCGGCCTGGAGAGCACAGGCAAAAGCTATGGAAAAGGTTGCTTATGATTTACTGGATAAGCAGTTGCTACAGTAGCTTAGGAAAATCTCTAAACGAGCCTATGCTACGGAAGAAGCCTTTCGAAAGTGGTTTAAGATAGACCAATGAAGCCGCTCTAACAACAGATGTTAGAGCGGCTTCGCTTTTAGTAGCATATTCTATTTAGATAGCCTCAGCACTTAACCCTCCATTGTCATACCGGAAGAATGTGGTTGCAGAGAGCCTCTGCTTAACCTCCCTTCAACTAAGTTCCTTACAGGATGACAATAATTGTAAACCTATACTTTCAGCTAGCAGGCCAGACACCTACAAACCTATACCAGCACATCATAAGCTTTTTCGTCCGCATAAGCGAGAGATTACCTATTGCTTATGGTATCTTCGGTTTTCAACCCTTATCTTTAAAAACGAAACAAACAACAAAGCATAAATTCAAAAGCATGAAGCATAAATTCTTTCTATTTGTTTTGCTGATGGTCTTCGGCCAGTTTGCCGCACTCGCACAGCAGAACTACACTGTTCAATCACCCGACGGTAAGATTAAAGCCACTGTAGATCTAAAAGACAAAATCACCTATTCTGTGAATCATGAAAATGATCAGATGATTGCGCCCTCTCCTATTTCGATGCAGCTGAGCAACGGCGAAACACTAGGGGCAAAACCGCGCCTGAAGAATGTAAAACGAAATACCGTCAACAAAACGATTCCGACGCCTGTCTACAAGCGGTCAGAGATAAAGGACAATTACAATGAGATGGTCCTGAACTTCAGAGACGATTACAGCGTGATTTTCCGTGCCTACAACGATGGCGTTGCCTATCGTTTCGCCACATCCAAGCGCAAGGACTTCAATGTGCAGAACGAAGAAGCCACCTTCAACTTCGACAAGGACTATACGGCTATTGTGCCATATGTAAAGCAGGAGCAAACAGAGAACCCAACCATAGAGCAACAGTTTGACAATTCTTTCGAGAATACCTACACCCACAGCCCACTAACCAAGCTCGACCAGAATCACCTGGCTTTCCTGCCTGTTGCAGTGGAGGCGGCGAACGGTAAAAAACTAGTTATCACCGAGGTTGACCTTGAAGGCTATCCGGGCATGTACTTGCTAAACAAAAACGGGAAGACTTCTTTATCAGGTGTGTTTCCTGCCTACCCTAAAAAGGTGGAGCAGGGTGGCCACAATGAGCTTCAGATGCTGGTGAAGGAAAGAGAGAACTTCATCGCCAAAGCCAAAGGCACCCGCCAATTCCCGTGGCGCGCTATCGTGATTGCCGAAGAAGACAAAGAACTGGCTGACAGCGACATGGTTTACAAACTGGCAGAACCGTCTCGTATTAAAGATGCATCCTGGGTGAAGCCGGGCAAGGTAGCCTGGGACTGGTGGAACGACTGGAATATTACAGGAGTAGACTTTGAGGCAGGCATTAATAATGACACCTATAAGCACTACATCGACTTTGCCGCTGAAAACGGTATTGAATATGTAATCTTGGATGAAGGCTGGGCCGTGAACAAAAAGGCCGACCTGATGCAGGTGGTACCTGAAATTGACTTGAAAGAAATCATCTCTTACGGCAAGCAAAAGGGCGTAGACATCATTCTGTGGGCTGGCTACTATGCATTTGACCGCGACATGGAAAACATAGCCAAGCACTATGCTGACATG
This sequence comes from Pontibacter toksunensis, assembly GCF_042686245.1. Lineage (NCBI taxonomy): Bacteria > Pseudomonadati > Bacteroidota > Cytophagia > Cytophagales > Hymenobacteraceae > Pontibacter > Pontibacter toksunensis. The sequence goes on from NZ_JBHUOX010000002.1 coordinate 301,628, forward strand.
GGCGTGAAAGGCTTCAAAGTGGATTTCATGAACCGTGATGATCAGGAAATGGTTGACTTTTTCTACCGCGCTGCCGAGACTGGAGCAAGGCACAAACTGCTAATGGATTTCCATGGCGCCTATAAGCCAACCGGCCTACAGCGAACTTACCCAAATGTAATAAACTTTGAAGGAGTGCATGGCCTTGAGCAGATGAAATGGTCGCCGCCGCAAGTAGACCAAGTGACCTACGACGTGACGATGCCATTTATCCGAATGCTGGCCGGTCCGATAGACTATACCCAGGGTGCCATGCGCAATGCCACCAAAGGCAGTTACCGTCCGATTCACTCGGAGCCTATGAGCCAAGGTACCCGCAGCCGGCAGTTAGCCGAATACGTTGTCTTCGAATCTCCGATCAACATGCTGGCTGATACCCCTACCAACTACAGGAAAGAGCAGGAAAGTACAGACTTCATGGCCGCTGTTCCGGAAGTATGGGACAATACTGTTGCCTTAGACGGTAAAATTGGAGAGTATATTGCCATTGCCCGCCGCAAAGGAAATGAATGGTATGTAGGCGCCCTAACAAACTGGGACCCGCGCGAAATGGAACTTGACCTGTCTTTTTTGGGAGAAGGAAACTACAAAGCGGAGGTATTTAAAGATGGCGTAAACGCACACCGGAATGCGGCTGACTACAAGCGCGAAGTTATTGATGTGCCACAAGACCGAAAGCTGAAGATTAAGATGGCACCGGGTGGCGGATATGTAGCCAGGTTCTACAAGCAATAGTGAGACTTTAAGAGCAGGTACAGCTCAATAGCTACCTATCATAACGAAAGCCGCCTTAACAGATGTTCGGGCGGCTTTTTCTATATTTCTTTGTGTGAACATTATATTAGTTATTATTTTAGCTGCTTAAACCTAAAGATATGTTGAAGAGTTTTTTACTGATTGCCTTCGTTACGAGTGGCTATTTATTTACGGCACAGGACGACCTGACTGCCAGTGTGAAACGAGGTAAGGAAGTGTACAGCACTACGTGCCAGGCCTGCCATATGGCTACCGGCGAAGGTATGGCTGGTGTTTTTCCTCCATTGGCAAAGTCTGATTACCTGATGAAAGACCAGAAACGAGCTGTCGGTGTTGTGGTGCATGGGTTGAGCGGTGAAGTAACCGTAAATGGCAAAGCCTATAACATGGTCATGCCGCCTCAAAGCCATTTAACAGACGAGCAAATTGCCGACGTCCTTAACTATGTACAGAACAGCTTCGGCAACAAAGCGAAAGCAGCTGTCACTCCCGCTCAGGTAGCGGAAGTAAGGAAAAAGAAGTAAGTTGATTCAAACCGGAATGACTGCGTAGCAATTCTTTAAATTCTGAACAAGGTGTCATCAGGCAATACACAGAAAAGGCTGTCTCTAATTTGAGCGGCCTTTTCTGTTTTCTTTCCTCATGAAAAGCGGTACAGAAAGTAGTAACTTTCTCTTTGAGTCCTGGAATCTACATCTGGCAGGAAAACTTCTGCATCTCATGCAACCGCGCTTCTCCTTATTGCATCTACCCCAGTGTAGGCGCTTAACCACATCTTTTGCAAAGAAATACTGCTGTGGTCAATCCTCTTTCAGGTAACTCGTTAACACCAGCTCATGAAACCAATCTTTACGCAGTATATCCTCCTCCTCTTCCTGCTGGTGTTGCAGCTATCGCTTTTTGCACAGGGTATAGAAGGAACGGTTATAGACCAGGAGGGGGAGCCGCTACCCTTTGCCTCCATTTTCATTGTAAACCTGAAGAACGGCTCTTCCTGCAATGCATATGGTCAGTACAAGCTGAACTTACCGACAGGCACACATACGGTGCAGGTCAAATACATTGGCTATGAAACGCAGCAGGTACAGCTTTTACTACGAGAAGTTTGCTGATGCAGTCTCTCCTTATTTAATTTGAACACTTAAACCGTAACGGGCCTTATACCCCATCACCACTAATAAGCCGAAAATGCTACATTGGGAGCTCCTTCTCTTCTTTTTTATGATTGCTTTTGTATATGCATCCGTTGGCTTTGGAGGCGGCTCCAGTTACCTGGCTATTCTGGCGCTGTATGGTCTCCCATTTAAAGAACTCAGGTTGATTGCCTTGCTTTGCAACGTAGTAGTGGTAACAGGAGGCACCATTCTCTTTATCCGGAATAAGCACGTAAACTGGAGAAAGATCATCCCATTGGTTATTGCCAGTGTTCCGATGGCCTTTGTAGGGGCTATGCTGCGTATAGAACAGCGTACGTTCTTTATCTTGCTGGGCTGTAGTTTACTTGTAGCGGCTCTATTGCTTTGGTTCAGGACAAGGCCAGATAATGCAATTAAGACTACTGCGCCAGACAAAAAGAGTTATGTACAGGACGGAGCTTTGGGTGGTACTATCGGCTTTCTGTCCGGGATGATTGGAATTGGCGGGGGTATCTTCCTGTCTCCTCTTCTGAACCTGATCGGCTGGGACACTCCAAAAAGAATAGCAGCAACAGCAAGCTTTTTCATATTGGTGAACTCTGTTTCAGGAATAGCCGGACAGCTGACCCACTTGCCTCCATCCATAGATTTCAGCCGTATCTTGTTTTTATGTGTGGCTGTGTTTGCCGGAGGGCAGTTAGGTTCCCGTATGGCAATTAAGAGGTTCAACCCGCTCGTGATCCGGCGTATGACAGCAGCCCTTATTTTTGTGGCGGGTATTGAAGTATTATATAAACATTTGAGTTGATTTTAATCACTGGAGATGAAGGTAAATGTTTTAGCATTCGGAATAGCAAAAGAAATCGTTGGAGGCTCGACAGTTGAAGTAGAGCTGACGAGTGACGCAACGGTGGGGGAACTACGGGGTGAACTGGAAGAGCAGTATCCACGCCTGGCACAGCTGGCTTCTTACATGATTGCCGTGAATAATGAATACGCCGTAGCAGACAATGCGCTGCAGCAGCGCGATGAAATAGCCATTATTCCACCTGTTAGCGGGGGTTAAGAAAGCAGCACATGATTGACATACAGATTTCAGAAGAGGCATTAGACATTTCGGCATGCATCGATTGGGTGATGTCGCCGGAGTGTGGTGGTATAGATGTGTTTATAGGAACAGTGCGCAACGCCACAAAGGGCAAAGAAGTGATTCGGCTTGAGTTCGAAGCCTATAAGCAGATGGCGCTGAGCGAAATGCAGAAGATTGCTGAGCAGGCTTTAGAAAAATGGCCTGTGCAGAAGATACTAATCCACCACCGCACCGGCGTGCTGCAGGTGGGCGAAGTACCTGTTGTAATTGCTGTAGCAGCCGCACATCGTGGTGCTGCTTTTGATGCCTGCCGCTACACTATTGATTCCCTTAAGGATACAGTTCCTATCTGGAAAAGAGAAGTATTTGAAGATGGCGAAGTGTGGGTGGCAGCACATCCGTAGTTATGGGCTTTGCCTATAGTTGGAGGTCATGAATTATTATATTGACAGCGTAAAGCCGGCTGAGTTCCCGGAAGTGGTAGATGTGTGGGAAGCATCTGTCAGAGAAACGCACCATTTTCTAAAAGAGGAAGACATTCTTTTTTATAAGCCCCTCATCTTACAGGAGTATTTGCATGCTGTAGACTTACGGTGTGTTCGGGATGAGGAAAATAATATTGTCGGTTTTCTGGGAGTTGCGGAGGGTAATATCGAAATGCTGTTTATCCATCCTGACATGAGAGGCAAAGGCATCGGTACCATGCTGCTACATTACGCTGTAGAGAAGCTAGGGTCAAACAAAGTAGATGTAAATGAGGAGAACAAACAGGCCATAGGGTTTTATGAGCATTTTGGGTTCAGGACAATCAGCCGCTCCGCATTCGACAGTACCGGAAAACCTTATCCTATGCTTCATATGATACTGACCTAAATGAGAACTGTACCAACCATTAGTGCTGATGCCATGATCACCGTAATCCGAACAGATTCCAACAACAAAGACTTCATAGAGTTGGTACGCCTTCTCGATGCAGATCTCAGTGAAAGAGATGGGGAAGACCACCCCTTTTACGCGCAGTTCAACAAGATCGACATGATAAAACATGCCGTAGTGGCTTATCAGGAGAAGCAGGCAGTGGGTTGCGGCGCAGTAAAAGCCTATGCAGCAGGTACCGGAGAGGTAAAGCGCATGTACGTGCGGCCTGAGTTTCGGGGGAAAGGAATTGCTGGAAAGATGTTGAGCGAATTGGAGGCTTGGGCAGTTGAAATAGGTTTTCACACCCTAGTCTTAGAAACCGGGAAAGCCCAGCCAGAGGCTATCAGACTGTACACGAAGAGTGGCTATGACGTTATACCGAACTACGGCCAGTACGAAAATATAGAAAACAGCGTGTGTATGAAGAAGACAGTAGCGGGGAAAAAGGTTGATTCTCAACCGAGCTAAATCAGGAAACTCACCCCTGCCCCATCCAGGCTTTCAGGCCACCTTCCAGCGAGAAGGCCTCCATATTCGGATACTTTCTCTGAACAAGCTTAACTGCTTCAGCGCTGCGTTTGCCGGATGCACAATAGAAAACCACGGGTTTTCCTGCATTCAGAAAAGAAGTTTCCTGCTCTACTTTATCGAGCGGCACATGCGTCCCTCCTATACTGTACATCAGGCGCTCTGCCGTATTCCGCACATCCACCAGCTCATATGCTTCCTTCTCTATTCCTGCCTTAAGTTCAGGTGCACTGATAGTGGGAATAAACTCTGTTTCAGGTAAGCTGGTGATATTTGTTTTGGTAACAGCGCCTATTTTGATGATGCGGCTTTGCATATTTTGTGCGTCCACCAACAGCATTTTACCGGCCAGCACTTCTCCTGTGTTCGTGATGTACTTGATCGCCTCGTTAGCCTGCATGCAGCCTATCATACCTGCCAGCGTGGGTATTACGCCACCCTCCGTACAATTGGGCACCTGCGAAGCGTCTACATCCGGGAAAATATCTCTGTAATTTGGTGTTCTTGCACCGTCTGCAGTAGGCACGTTCCAAACTGCAACCTGCCCCTCAAATTGGTAAATAGCCCCGAACACAAGCGGTTTATCAGCGAGTACACAGGCATCGTTCAGCAGGTAAGTCGCATCAAAGTTATCGGTGCCGTCCAGCACCAGGTCATAATACTGCAACAGGTCCATCACGTTATCAGAGATAACTTTTACCACATGCGGCACCAGCTTAACACCGGGGTTTTGCTTTTGCAGCTTCTCACAGGCCACCAAAGCTTTCTTCTGCCCTACCTCCTCCGGCGTGAACAAAATCTGCCGGTGCAGATTGCTCACAGACACCGTATCGAAATCAGCGATGCCAATAGTACCGACACCTGCTGATGTTAAGTACTGTGCCGCGGGGCAACCCAAGCCACCTGTTCCAACAATAAGCACCCGTGCATCCTGAAGTTTTTTCTGTGAGATTTCACTGAAGCCAGGAAGGGACATCTGGCAGCTGTATCGCAGTAAGTCAGGTCGCATGAGGTGTTCTTTTTTATATAAAATAAATCAAGCAGGAAAATAAGGATGATGCTGGTGCCCGAGAAAACTACTGCATCATCTGTTTCACTTTCTCCGACTCTTCCGGTGTATTCACGTTCAGGAGCGCATCCGGATTGATTGGCTTCAGCATATTGATATCGCTGTTGCGCAACACCTTTCGGGGGCACGTATATCCCTGTGCCAGGAAAGACAGCAGCAGCGGATAGCTTTTCGGCTCCCAAATGGTAATAAGCGGCTCCGGGAAACCATCATGCGGACTTTCATATGTCGTGGCTACGGCGGCAACTTTTCTGTTGTCTATCAACTGCTGCAGTGTGTGCTGATCCAGCAAAGGCAGGTCGCAGGCTACCACCAGCCAAGCCGCATCCGGCTGCTCCCGAAAGGCGGAGAGTATCGCGCCGTATGGTCCCAAACCTGTAAAAGTATCTGCCACTGTTTTATAGTTGCTGTCAAACTCATCCTGCTGTTCGGGGCGGCAGGAGATAAAGACTTCTGAGCAGAATTCCTTTAGCAGGTCAGCCACAAAGTATCGCTGTTCTTTCCCGTGCCACAGCATGGCGCCTTTGTCCTGCCCCATACGCACACTCTTCCCACCTGCTAGCACCAATCCATTCAGCAGAGGCCTGGCCTGCTGCATTTGCCCCTGAAAAAAGGCAACAATTTTCTCCGTATCACTCAGCCGATACAGGGGAAGCTCCTGCCACTCTGGAATCGCTTGCTGCAAAAAATCAAATACTTCATTTGCATTATCAGCCATTAAGAGCAGCTGCACATTAGTTAGCTGTGCCACCCGTTTCTGCAAAGATACTTTTTTGCTTTCGTCAATTACCACCACCTGCGCCTTTGCCTGCTCGTGGTTTCCATTCACCAGCACCACATCCATGTCAGAGAAAAACTGCCTGAACTGAAAGGGATTCAGTTCCTTGTTTAGCTCCAGCTGATGGTAACTGATTTGGTCGGTATATTCAGCCACGGCCCCAACTGCTAAACGACCTGGCAATACTTCTGCGGCATCGGCATGCGCATGAGAGGCATCCACGTAAGCGCATTTGTGTTCAGGAGACAATGCTTTGGTAACTACATCTGCCAGTGTTTTAATAGCGCCACAGGGTGTGCCCACTATGGCCCATTCGTTGCGCGCAAAGTTGCCGTAAGCCGGCCTCGAAATAACGCTGTGTTTTTTATGCCCTTTTGAAGTCACGCTTCCCTCCTGTTTTTTGAATCAGCTTTGTTTCTTTGATGACAATGTCATGGCTCAACGCTTTACACATATCATATACGGTAAGTGCCGCCACAGATGCTCCCACTAGTGCTTCCATCTCGATACCCGTTTTAGCTGTGATGCTGGCTGTGCAGTCAATCACCACTTCCTGCTGCTCATTAAACTGAATGCTGATGTTGCAGTTTTCCATCCCGAGCGGGTGGCAAAGCGGAATCAGGTCGCCTGTTTTTTTCGCTGCCATAATGCCTGCAATGATAGCGGTTTGGAATACGGAGCCTTTTTTGGTTTGAATGTCGTCTGCGGTAAACTTCTCCAGTACTTCGGGAGGAAGCGCCACAATGCTTCTGGCGGTGGCAGTCCGGTGTGTTGCCTGCTTGCCGCCCACATCCACCATCGTAGCTTTTCCTTCTTTATCTAAATGTGAAAAATCCCTCATCTTATCTCTTATCTCTGTTGTTCATTCGTTTAATTGCGGCTTTCCTTTAAGCTATACCAACTGCTTAAAAGGCCACACCTGGTACACCTCTCCCTGCTTAAAGTTAGTCTGTTCAGCGGGAAGCTCCAAAAAAGCATCTGCCTCTACCAGGTTGGCAAAGTCGCCGGAGCCGTTTCCCTCCTGTGGCGTGGCCAGCATCTGCCCCTGCTCATTCTGGCTTAAGTTTACCTGCAGGAAGTATTGTAATGGAGGGTTAAAAGTCAAGTCTTTGGTAAGCACGGCATATGCTTTTCGTTTAGGACCTGCACCCAGAGAAGCCTCCAGCCAGGGCAGAAAGTACCGGTGAAAGCACATAAAAGTAGAGACAGGATTACCCGGAAGAGCAAACGCTAAAGCACCTTGGGCGTGTTTTCCAAACCAGAAAGGCTTCCCTGGTCGCTGCTTCACTTTATGGAAAAGCTTTATTACTTCCAGCTCTTCCAGCACCTGTGGTACATAATCAAACTTTCCCATCGAAATACCGCCACTCAATATCAGTACATCATACTGCTGGAGGCAGTTATTCAGCTGTCGCTTCATGGTGGCTATATCATCCGGGATATGCAGCAGGTCTGCCTGCACACCATAAGTCTCTAAAGCAGCTTTGATGGTGTAACTGTTAGAGCGCCTTATCTGGTAAGGTAAGGGCGTTTCCTCTATTTTCACCAGTTCGTCTCCGGTAGAAATCACTACCACCCTCGGAAGCATTTTTACCTGCAGTTGACTAGCTCCTACTGCGGCTGCCACACCAATAAGCGCAGGCGTTACAACCTGATTCGCCAGGGCTACGGCTTCATCCTGCTTTTTGTCTTTTCCTTGTGCGTGTATGTTCTGGCCTTTGCTGACTTCATCTGTCAGGACGGTAGCTTTTCCATCCTGTATCTCAAGGTCTTCATACCGCACCACGGTGTCTGCTGAGGCCGGTAAAGCGGCGCCCGTCATAATTTCGATGCACTCTTCTGCAGATTCGATTTCTACGGGTCTGTCTCCTGCTGCCTGCGTTGCCTTTATCTTAAAAGTTTTGATGCCCTGCTCCAAAGCTTCATAACGAAAAGCAATGCCATCCATGGCCACCCGGTTGTAAGGCGGCATGTCCCGGTCTGCTTTCAGTTCCTCTGCCAGCACACGACCTAAAGCCTGTTCAAAAGGCACACTTTCCGTACCAAAATCCCTTACCTCTGCCTGAATAATTTCTTCTGCTTTATGTACCTGAACCATAGTTTTTTTAGCGTTAGTGGCTGCGTCTGTGCAAATTATTGAATACTCTTAGAAGAACTAAAAGCTTCAGAGTATAAAAGGTGAGTGCCGATAAAAACAGGGAGTATATTTAGCCGCCGATAGTGGCCATAGAGGCATTGAGAGCGGAACGCACTGCACTATTCTTTTCCGCTTCCCAGCCGTTCTTTTCTTTCTTACCGACTGCCGCTAGTAAAGCGGCTTGTAACGCTGCTTTTCCTGCACCCGCACGCATTAGGTCTTTGACGTTCATCACACCATCGCCGTACAGGCATGTTTTGAGCACGCCAAGTGGAGTAAGCCGGATACGGTTGCAGGTACCGCAGAATGAGCGTGTATAAGCCGCTATGACGCCTACTTTGCCTTTGTGGCCAAGAATGTTATAATTGTATGAGGTAGAAAAAGGTGCATCAGGGACTTTTTGGATGTCCGGATACTGTTGCCTGATAGTGTTCAGTATCTGCACATGGTCCCAGGTGAGATTGGTGTAGTGATTACCCTCCCCGTTAAAAGGCATTTCCTCAATAAACCGGACACTGACAGGCATGTCTTTAGTGAGTTCTACCAGTGGCAGGATATCATCGGTATTCTTGCCTTCCATTACCACGGCATTCAGCTTCACCTCTATGTCGTGGTGCAGCAAAGCTTCCAACGTTTCCATCACTCGCGGCAACTCGTCGCGACGGGTAATAGCGAAGAAACGGTTCCTGTCTAAGGTATCGAGGCTGAGGTTGACAGATTTAATCCCCAGTTTTTTAAGCTCCGGCACAAAAGGCGCCGTCAATACACCGTTCGTAGTAATTGTCAGCTCCTGCAGCCCCTGCAGTTTAGACAGCTTTGTTAAAAAGGGCATGAACTCTTTACGTACAAAAGGTTCGCCACCCGTGATGCGTATTTTCTCAATGCCCATCTTCACTAACACGGAACAAACGTGGAGCATCTCCTCGTAAGTCATCAACTCCTTTCTGGCAAGCCAGTCGAGGCCCTCCTCCGGCATACAGTAAAAGCAGCGCAGGTTGCACCTGTCTGTTACCGCCAGCCTTAAGTAGTTTATTTTTCTTCCGTGTTTGTCTATCAACATCTATTTATTCCTCAGGAAAAATGTGGAGAATCAGTATATTAATAATTGAGCCTGGTTTGATAAACTCACAGTTCTGACCACTCATCCGATACATTTATATATCCGCTGCCGTTGTTGGTGAAAACACACAACAACGGCAGCGGATTTTCTTTTCGACTTTGCCCATAAGCTCTCATACGCAAAGTGCTGTACAGGAGAATTCATCTTCCCGGAAAAAGGAAACATGCCGCCAGTGTCAGGTTGAGCTTTACACATGGCGGCATGTTCTTTATAATTTAAACTGTTAGATGACCTTATACTGTCTTTAACTCTGCCTGCTCAGCAAATGGCTGATTTCTCAAGCGCTTGCCTGTTGCTTTAAAGATAGCGTTTGCCACAGCACCACCAGTTGGAGGAAGCGCTGGCTCACCTAATCCAGTTGGGTCTATGCCATTGTTTACGAAATGAACATCCACCTCCGGCACCTCTTTCATGCGGATCAATCGGTAAGCGCCAAAGTTATCCTGCTCTGGTGCGCCGTCTTTAAAGGAGAGTTTACCATACATGGCATGGCCCATTCCATCCACAACTCCACCCCGTACCTGCTGGTTGGCACCGCTCAAGTTGATGACCATACCGCAGTCGCAGGCGGCGTATACTCTTGTCACGACAGGCGCACCATTTTTCACCTCTACCTCTCCTACCTGGGCCACATACGACCTGTGCGAGAAATAAACGCTGAAGCCCTGCGCAACACCTTTCTTCTTACCCCAGCCTGATTTCTCTACTGCTAAGTCTATCACGCCTTTCATGCGGTCGATGTCATACTTCACTTCTCCCACCGGCGATTTCTTTGCTTTGTCCAGTAGTTCCAGGCGAAACTGCACCGGGTCTTTTCCTGCGGCATGGGCTACCTCATCCAGGAAAGCCTGTTCGGCATAGGCAAGAAAATTCGTAATAGGAGCACGCCATGGACCTGTTGTAATTGGAGATTTATGCTCAACAGAATCAATCAGCAGGTTGTCTACCGCACCAGACGGGAAGTTATCCTCCCGTGTCGGGTTGCCGGTATTCATGCCTACGCCACGCAGTTTATAGCCAATCATGTTTCCTTTGGCATCCAGGGCAGCCTCGAAACGATAACGAACAGCTGGCCTGTAGGTACCACCGGTGGTGTCGTCTTCGCGGGTCCAGATAACTTTCACCGGCTGCTTAATGATGCTGGACAATTCAGCTGCTTCCAATACATAGTCAGCACTCAGCCTGCGGCCAAAGCCACCACCTAAACGGGTAAGCTCCAGCGTTATTTTCTCAGGGTCAATGTTCAAAAGCTTTGCTACCTGACCGCGCGCCATTTCCGGCGTCTGCGTAGGTCCGGCCAACTCCACCCCATCCGGACGAACATGCGCAAAGAAGTTCATCGGCTCCATAGGACTATGCGGCAGGAACGGGCACTGGTACTCGCTTTTTATCACTTTTGCTGCCTTTTTAAATGCTCCGTCCACATCACCATCCTTGCGGCGAACGGTTGCATCCGGGCTGTTCAGCAGTTCTTTGAATATGCGATCATGGTCAGAGCTGCTTTCAAGTGCCGCCTCTTTCTCGTATGCTATTTTCAGTGCTTTACGTGCCTTGTTCACCTGCCAGGTAGACTTGCCTACTACTGCCACGTTGTTTTTGAAGGTAACCACATCCACGATACCGGGCATAGCTTTGGCTGCCGTGGCATCCACTGACTTCAGCTTCATACCAAAAGCCTTCGGGCGCTGAATCATCGCGAACAACATGCCTTCTTTATAGAAATCAATTCCATAAAGCGGCTTGCCCGTAATCATCTCACGGTTATCCACGTTGCGTACGGCCGTACCTATAAGCTTAAAGTCTTTCGGATCCTTCAACTTCACCTCTGTTGGTACAGGTAGCTTTGAGGCCTCGGTTGCCAATTCGCCATAGCTCAGTTTGCGGCCACTTGCCGCATGCACTACCATGCCGTTTTCTGTGGTAAGGCTGCTGGCTGGCACTTTCCAACGCTTGGCGGCAGCCTCCATCAACATGTGGCGGGCTGTGGCACCCGCTTTGCGCAGGCGCTCCCAGGAGTGCGGTACCGCTCCACTGCCACCTGTCAGCTGGCGCTCAAATTTCTTTGTATCCAGCGGTGCCTGCACCACCTTCACCTTTGTCCAGTCTGCATCCAACTCCTCTGCCACCACCATCGGGAAGGACGTCTTGATATTCTGCCCCAGCTCGGGGTTAGGAGAGAATATGGTGACAATACCATCCGGAGAAAGGGCCATGAAGCTGTTGAATTCAATTTTACCTGCGGCAATCGCTGTGTCGCTTACTACTTCCAGCGCCGAGGCTACCGAACTGGTCCAGCTAAAGCCCAGGAAAAGACCACCACTTGCGGTAGCGGCCAGCTTCATGAAATTGCGTCTGTTTGGTTTTGATAGACTTGACATGGCTATTTAGATTTTTTAGCTGCTAAAGCAACGGCTTCACGAATGCGATGATAGGTACCACAACGGCAGATATTCCCGTTCATCGTATTTTCAATTTCCTCCTCTGTCGGGTTAGGATTTTTGTTGAGCAAGGCAGTGGCTGCCATTATCTGACCTGCCTGGCAGTAACCGCACTGGGCCACGTCCACTTCGTCCCAGGCTAACTGCACCGGGTGATCGCCTTTTTCAGACAGACCTTCTATGGTCGTGATCTTGGCGTTACCTACGGCTGAGACCGGAAGTACGCAGGAACGCATCGCATTCCCGTTCATGTGCACGGTGCATGCGCCGCATTGTGCAATACCGCAGCCATACTTGGTTCCGACTAACCCCAGGTTGTCTCGCAGCACCCACAATAAAGGGGTATCTGCCTCAACGTCGGCCTCGTAGCTTCGGCCGTTGATTTGCAGCTTATAAGTGGCCATATAATATCAAGTGTATGATTAAAATCTAAATTAATTAAATAATGTCAGTTTGCTGTAGATAATTCCGGAAGAGGCTAAAATAATAAAACTTAATCCTTTGATGATGAATCAAGTAAAGCGTCATAATCTGCAGGAGTATCTATATCAACTACACCCTGCGGAAAAGGAACGGAGGCTGTATCGTGGTTATACTTAAACAAAAACTCCTTGGCTCCCCCCTTTCCTTCTAACGCCATGAGTTCTTCAAAATAGGCTTTATCGAACAAGGCTGGCGTACCCAGGGTATCTCCATAAGCAGAGGCCACTATCCCCTTTCCACTCTCCTGCTTTGTCTGTACAAGTTTATCTAGGAGGGCGGCATCTACAAAGGGCTGGTCACAGACCATGAAAATAGCATCTGAGACTTCAGGTTCAATGGAAATTAGCTCAGAAAGACCAACCCGGAGAGAGGAAGCCATTCCTTCCTGCCAATCCGGGTTATGCGCTGTAACTACATTTTCTCCTGATAATTTAGGAGACAACTGATTTGCATTGGCTCCCAAAACCACCATAATCGGTTTGCATACCGACTTAATAGCAGCATATACTGCATGTTGTAATAGCGTTTCGCCCTGGTACAGCAGCTCCTGTTTCGGCTTACCGAGGCGTTTTGAAGCTCCCGCTGCCAATAATACAAGTCCGGTCATTTTTTTTCTATTCTAGTGTTACCTGCTTAATCTTTTCACCTTCGCGGGAGTGGATTACATCCTGCTTGTCTCGCAGCGAGGTGCCCACCCTTTTGGAGAGAACCGCTTTAATTTCAGAAACAATAGCAAGTGCTATCTCCTCAGAGGTTTCTGCCCCTACATCCAACCCAACAGGACCGTAAACACTTTTCCGTTCCTCTTCGCTTAGCTGCATCCCCTCCTCCTGTAGTTCCTCCAGCATCCGTTCCAGTTTCTTCTTGGGTCCGAGCACGCCAACGTAAGGCATTTGCAGCGGTAGCAACTGACGCAACATAGCGGTGTCGTAGTTATAGTTGTGCGTCATCAGCACGAATACTGTTTGCTCATCCAGTTTTATTTTGGAAAGCACCTGCTCCGGCTTTGCTACAAGCACCTGCTGGGCAGCAGGAAATCTTTCTGCCGTCGCATAACTCGCACGCCGATCTACCACCGTTGTCTGCCAGCCCAGAATGGCTGCCATCTCGGTTACTGGAATAGCATCGTTTCCTGCTCCTGCTATGATAAGGGAGACAGCAGGCTTCAGTAACTCAACAAAACCGGTGAGAGCAGTCTGAGGTGTCGCGTAAGTCTTTGTCATAGAAGTGCGCGTCCGCAAAACCTCCTGTGCATCCGCAATCAAGGCCTTCTCCAGTGATTTGTCCTGAAAGCCCCCAACAATGGCACCCCCTTCCGTAGCAAAAAGACAGGTACCTGGCTGCATGGCTGCCTGATAATCCAATGAAAATAGCGTGACCAGTACGGCGTGCTGGCGATTATCTAAAAACGATTGCAGCAAAGTGACAGGATTTTCTGGGTTGTCCGGGTTGATGGGTTCAATCAGAATCTGAATGATACCGTTACAGCCCAACCCTACGCCTAGTTTAGCATCATCTTCATCGGTGGTATCGTAGGTAACAAGCATGGCTTTTTGCTGTACCATCGCCAGCCGAGCCTTACGTAGAGCATCCCCCTCCAGGCAGCCGCCGCTGATGGCACCAGTCAGCTTCCCATCTTCGGTTACGAGCATGCGTGCGCCGGGCCTTCTGTAAGAAGACCCCTGCACATGCACCACCGTTGCCAGCGCGGTCTGTTTCCCTTCTTTCCGGGCTTCTTCAAAAGCCCGTACGATGTCCTGTACTTCCTTCATTTCAGACTTTCAATTCTATTCTTAAAACGGGCAGTATACTCAGATAGCAAGTTACTAATTTCTGTCGTGGCTTATTACGTGTATAAACAGTTTTAGCGTAAAGCGGTTCACTTGAGGGTGAAAAATGAGGCGCGGAGAGCTTAACATGCAACCTATTTATGAAATTACACTATATTAGCCAGAGTAAATGCTATGCAACTGCTTTTATGCTGTTGCCAGCAAACCCGAACTTCCAGAGCCCCAAACAATCAAAAAACTGAATTCATGAGCAAAGTAACTATCAGTAACCTGAAAGAGCTTGAGCAATACGAAGGAACTGAAATGGGTGTATCAGAGTACCACACCATCACGCAGGAGCAAATAAACAAATTTGCGGATGCTACACTGGACCATCAGTGGATACACCTCGACGCGGAACGAGCCAAAACAGAATCGCCTTTTAAAACCACGATAGCACACGGCTACCTGACGGTGTCGCTCCTGCCTTATCTCTGGCATCAGATTGCAACGATTGAGAACCTGAAGATGCAGGTGAACTACGAGATAGAAAGCCTGCGCTTTAACCAGGCCGTTACTGTAGACAGTCAGGTGCGCCTGCGGGCAAAGCTGCTTTCGGTAAAAGATCTAAGGGGAATTGCAAAAGCACGGTTAGAAGTAACCATGGAGATTGAAGGCAGCAAAAAGCCAGCTTTCACTGGCATCATCACCTTCCTGTATCATTTTGATTCTTAACCTGCATTTTCCCAAAAAGCCAATTCAGATTATTTTGAAGAAAGTGACTGCTTTTGAATAAACTGCTGCATCCGCTCATAATGTGAACCTTTCCAGTAAATGCGTTTACAGCTGTCGCACTGGTAGAACTGGTTAAAGTATTGCCTGGTCTGAGCAGGCAATTGCTCTAGTACAATTTCTTTTGGCACTTCGTAGATACGACCGTTGCATGCCAGGCACCGGGTAAAAGGCTTGAACTTCTCCCTCAGTTTAAAGAAATTCACCACTTCTGACAGTTGCTCTTCGAGGTACTGGGAACGAAGCCAATAACCCCAGCGGATGTTTTTGTGCTTTAGTAAACCGACATCCCGGGTGAGCACTATGCGCTCTTCCGCTTCAGCTATCTGCGCAATGGCTTTATCAGAGTAGTCGTTCTCATAACAAGTGTCGAATCCCAGCATTCGTACGGCTCTTGCCAGTTTACCAAGATGCACATCTAAAACGAATCGGTTAGGAGCCGGGTGCTTTGCCTGCAAAGAATATCCGACGGGCCAATCTTTATCGGCATCAGCCGGATACACGGCCACCTTGTCATCAGCATGTAAAGGATGAGAAAAATCAACGGGTTGGTTGTTGATCAGAATCACATCTACTTCCGGGTGGGGAACACCAATAGCTTCAATGGCATCTTTCACGGCTGGAGTACCCGAAAATCTGTACAACAGCTTATTGTCTCTCCCTGAAAGGGCTGGAAAATCGTTCAGACTGCCAAAGAACTCAATTGTTGCTGTCGCATCCATAGTATAAACAGTAGTGTAGACGCTACGTTTTTCTTACGGATAAAGGCTAATCTGTTTCTGAAAAGAAAATCTGCGTTAGCTAAATAGTCACCTGCTTTTCTCCTGCTATCATTGTAAAAACGTAAGCCGCGCTATAGGATAGTGCGGCTTACGTTTGACTTCGTTGATTCTATTTATAGTTTGCTTCTATTTATGATATCAGAAAACGCTGAATCAGGCATCAACCGCATCATAAACAATAACTTTCGACCAAAGGGAAGAGCATTCTTCCACAAATTTCTTATGTATAGGATGCACCTGATAGTTTACCTGATCTTCCAGGTTGTCAAATATCAGCAGCCACGAAAGAGCATATCCTCTTTCAATCACGTCTCTGTTGGTAGTGGCTGGTACGCCAATATGTAGAGTACGAACTCCTTCTATGGCCTTCATCTTTTCCAGCCCTTCGAGTAGTTTACTTTTATCTTCTTCTGAATCAGCATTCTTTAGCCAGAAAAATACGTGGTGTACGAACATAGTTTTAAGTTTAAATTGTTTTTGAGTTCAATAGATAGGCTTAAATAGCAAACCTCTATATCTGAAAATTAGCAGTTATACGGGCGATTACCAAATGGATGCACTTTTTCTTGATAGTTCTCAACTGGGTGGTAGGCTTTATCTTAATATTTTATTTAATGCTCAACATGCTATTAAGCCAACACTTCTATTGTAGATGACTTCCTATCCTTATTTTCTGTTCTGCATGCCTTTCCCACATAAAGTTATCCAACTATAAAAGGCCTCATCAAACAACCTATATAAGCCCTTAATCAGCATTTGGGTCTTGTGCATTACAATGTAGAATAGATTATAGCCTATGCTGCTCACCTCTGTAATTCTACAGGAAGCTTCTACTAACATTAAGCTAAACAAAACACCCCCGAAAGGTGTCACTAATTCATCCTGTTACAACACCTACATGAAGCCTAAGACTGAAGATGAGGTTGGGGGTGGAAAAACAAAAAAGCGAAATAATCAACAAGTAATGAATCTGTCAACTTACATGTAGAGAGGTTGATATAACACTTTGCTCCCTTGATGTTCTGATAGTTGCAGGAAGAATGCAGCGAAATTTTGTGCAATTTCTGCGCTGACGAAATGTTTGGCAACATTAATCAATAGACTGCTCGGCACAATCAATTAATACCGATAATTTAAGTCAAGGTTGATTTAAACCTGCTTGCTTCAAGAAGCGAAAAGAGCAAGTAACTATACTTCTAACACAAGTACAAAAAGTTGGCAAATACTATAGATACAAGCACTTTGTAAGGCAATCTTTGCGATACCTCTAATAATAAAGTGTTCACTCATCAATCTCCCTTCAAAAGAAAATTGATAGTATTAGAAATATCAATATTGCAGTTTATTAAAATTAGGTATATTAGCATACAAACATCATATAAAGCAATATAATCCTATATAATCTGTTATTAGGCCCATAATAACAACATTCATATTTATAACATTCTGGGGAAACCTTCTACAAATTGATGAAAAATTCCCCACAATTGCTCGTATTCGATATTCATCATTAGGCCCTTGAATAAAATTATATATTGATATATAAGCGGTTACAAAAAGTTGCCTTTCCTGGCACAAATTTTCTTACTGAACCGCAAGAACTTTATCAAAAAGGAATAATGTCAACAACTGATGTAGTTGTAATTGCAGGAATACCCTTCCAAGTGACTTTTAAAAACGACAGTTTCAGATAAAAGTTTTGATACACTTTTCAATATTATGTTCATAAGCCTAAATGATTCTTTCTGTTTCAAGCAGCGCTCACATAAGATTACAAACCAACTTGCCGTCTGCTCTGATTGTACTATTTAAAAAACACTGATACCCACATCGACTTTAAAAACCTGTTTTACTTAAATTTTAATTTTTCATCTATGCACATTTCTACCAGATTATTTTTTGTACTATTCATATGGTTTGGCTGTATTTCTCAACTTCAGGCACAATCTAAATCTAAAGTTAGTTTAGGTAAAGCATCAGAAATTAAAGCAGCCTTTGAGGCTAAGGCGAAGGAAAAACATGCAAAAGGCACTCATGCCAAAATAAGCCAGGAGGTGCCGGGCAAACCTTCGCTAGTACTTAACTTAAAGTCCGATAAGAAAGAGGGACTGGCAAGTTTATTTTTCGGTGAGGTAGACAATGTGAAGAATAGCAATTTCCATCTAAAAGTAGAGGGGAAAGATGTTTCAGGGTCTATTATCCTTAGAGACCAGAAGAAATACTACAGATATTCCTCTACCGCAGATGGCTCAGTTTTTCTTGTAGAGGAAGATATCGATGATATTCTTTGTGTTGGGTTTTTGGAAAGCACTGATGATCAAAGTGTCACCTCAGGTCAAATTAGTGCAGCTGCTGTCGCTGTACCTTCTCTAGAGAGTTTACCTGGTGCTGAAGCAGTTGTGTTTTTGGATTTTGACGGCCAGACTGTGGAGAATACTTTATGGAACTCCAACTTTAACGGTGGTAATCCTATTGTAGCTGCCCCTTCTGATATGACTTTGGAGAAGATGGTGGAGGCATGGAAAATGATGAGTGAAGACTACCGCCCTTTTGCCATAAATGTAACAACAAGCGAAGCAGTGTTTAAAAACGCCCCTGCTAATCGCAGAATGAGAGTAATTTTCACTCCAACGAACTACTTTCTTCCAGGAGCCGGTGGTGTGGCCTATGTTGGTTCCTTCACATGGGGAGGTACATCTCTTGGCGAAACACCCTGCTGGGTATGGAGCACCTATGGAAGTAGTGCTGGTATGGCAGGGGCACATGAAGTTGGACATACTTTGCACTTGAGCCATGATGGGAGAACGTCTCCCTCTGAGGAATACTACCTCGGACATCAATCATGGGCCCCTATAATGGGAGCAGGAGACTATAGATCTATGGTGCAATGGAGTAAAGGAGAGTACTCTTATGCCAGTAACAAAGAGGATGACCTAAGCATTATCACCTCGAGAAATGGGTTCACTTATAGGCAGGATGATCACGGTAATGCAATTAATCTGGCAACTCCTCTTGTTATAGATGGTGGAGGTGCTGTGGCGGCGGCTAAAAATCATGGAGTTATCACAACCCGAACAGATGTAGATGTCTTTTCTTTCAACACAAGTGGCGGTACTGTAGATCTTACCGTGGCACCTTCTGCTATACACCCAAACCTCGACATAGCCCTCACGCTTAGAAACTCTTCTGGCGCAGTCGTGACTACGGCAAGCCCTTCAACGCTTGCAGCCTTATTGAAGCAAACTCTGGCAGCAGGCACTTATTACCTAGAAGTAGATGGGGTTACAGGATCTTCAGGAGCGAATTCAGACTATGCATCGCTTGGTGAATATTCTATAACAGGCACCATACCAGCAGGCGCTATAGCGACAAACGTAAGCCCGGTAGTAAACATTACTTCTCCTGCCAGCGGAACAAATTTCTCGACTCCTGCCTCTATCACTATTTCAGCTTCTGCCTCAGATTCAGACGGCAGCGTGGCCAAAGTGGAGTTCTTTCAAGGTGCCACCAAACTGGGCGAGGATCTGACCAGCCCTTACGCCTATACCTGGAGCGGCGTGGCTGCAGGCAGCTATCAGCTAACAGTTAAAGCCACGGACAATGCGGGGGCTGTCACTACCTCAGCAGCAGTGTCAGTAAGTGTTAGCACAAGCACTTCTATTACCTGTACAGCTTCCGGCACTATTCAGCGCGAGCAGTGGAACAGCGTGTCAGGCAGCAGTGTGGCAGACATTCCGCTGAGCAGTACCCCGAGCAGCACCTCTCAACTTAACCTGTTCGAAGCACCAAGCGGGCTAGGCACCAGCTACGGCGCAAGAGTCAGGGGCTACATCTGCCCTCCTGCCACAGGATACTATACCTTCTTCATCGCAGCAGACGACAATGCAGAGCTGTGGCTGAGCACCACCGACAGTCCGGCTAATAAGGTGAAGATCGCCTCTGTCACCGGCTGGACCAGCTCCCGCCAATGGGACAAGTACTCTTCGCAAAAGTCAGTGTCTATCAGATTGGAGGCTGGGAAGAAATACTATATCGAGGCCCTGCACAAGCAAGGCTGGGGTGGCGATAACCTGGCGGTGGCATGGCAGATGCCGGACGGAAAGATGGAGGCACCTATCGCAGGTAGCAGGCTCTCGCCTTACAGCGGTGGAACTACGACAACGCCTGCCAACCAGGCGCCAACTGCAAACGCGGGACCGGATAAAACTATCACTTCACCTAGTAACAGCGTGATCTTGAGCGGCTCTGGAAGTGACAGTGACGGAAGCATCAGCAGCTACAGTTGGACCAAAGTGAGTGGTCCTTCCGCCACTCTGAGTGGAGCCAGTACAGTAAGCTTAACAGCAAACAACCTGCTGGAGGGAACCTATGTCTTCCGCCTCACGGTGAAGGACAACGGAGGGCTAACTGCCTCTGACGACGCTACCGTGACGGTGCAGTCTACAACCTCCATCACCTGCACAGCCTCCGGCACTATTCAGCGCGAGCAGTGGAACAGCGTGTCGGGCAGCAGCATTTCTGACATTCCGTTAAGCAAAAGCCCAAGCAGCACCAGCCAGCTGAGCCTGTTTGAGGCACCGTCGGGGCTGGGCAGCAACTACGGCGCCAGGGTCAGGGGCTTCATCTGCCCCCCAACAACAGGATACTACACCTTTTTCATCGCAGGTGATGATAATGCGGAGCTGTGGCTGAGCACCACCGACAGCCCTTCCAACAAGGAGAAGATTGCCTCCGTCGCAGGTTGGACCTACTCCCGCCAATGGAACAAGTATTCATCGCAAAAGTCAGCGGCTGTGCGGCTGGAGGCAGGCAAGCGCTACTACATCGAGGCGCTGCACAAGCAGGGATGGGGCGGCGACAACTTGGCGGTGGCATGGCAGATGCCAGATGGTAAATTTGAAGCACCCATTGCAGGCAGCAGACTCTCCCCTTACTTGTCTTCGCAGTCTACCGCTGCCCTGACAAAGTCGGAAATTGAACTGAAGCATGACACTCCTCTGGCCAGTTATTACCCGAACCCATTCCAGGAGGAGATCACTCTCCAACTTCACGGAAATAGTGATGAAAAATTCAGTTTAGAAATGTACGATATTACTGGTAGGGAAGTGTGGCATCTAAAGGATGTACAGGCTAATCAGAAATTAACTATTGGGAAAGATCTTGTAACAGGAGTATACATTTTACATGTAAGTACAGGCAAAGAGGCGAAGCAATTCAGAATAGTTAAAGCCCGCTAAGTATATAAAGCTGCCTTTTCTGGTTACCTTGCTTAGAACCAAGGGCAAAAAAAGCCAACTTATTGAATGTTCGCGCCGCTGCTGATGGGAATTTCGGTAACGGCGCGAATTGCTTTTTCAACACATGTGGTTCGCCATGATAACAGGTGGGCGCTATCAAAAGGGTTTCGAAACCTGTGTTTAGAACATCATCCTTCACTGATATGTTGAATAAGGAATTAACAGAATATGGGAGGCACACCTTCATCTGCAGTTTCCTGATAATCATGTAAAGGTGAAAACGCCAAACAAGAACGTTATAGCTATAGTATCCCCCTTTATAAATATGAAAAATCAGCATTATATCTCACCGACCTTACTCGTAGTTTTCCTAACGTACATTGGCTGCAAAGGAGAAGAAAAACCTGTATCATCTTTTAAGCAAAACACCTCAATTGAGGAGGCAAGAAATGTACAGATAGAGGGGATATGGGTTATAGATAGCTTGACGCTAGCCCCTGTTACTGTGCCCTCTTTTTGTAATCAGATTGGGGCAGGAGCAACATTTGAGTTTACTGAAGACAATAGCCTTAAAGTGTACCCTGAAGATGCTTCCGAACCTTGCGAAACCTTTTCTTATACTGCTCAACAGGGCTTAATTCATCTAAAGAAGGGTGACATGCTTATGTTAGTTGAAGTTGAATCATTAACAGACCAAAATCTAGTGCTAAGATCTAATTCTTTCTTTAGATGGCAAGGAGACCCTGAAGCAGATTCATTAACTCATCAAATTTTATTGGCTGAAGGAACAACTGCTTATCTGAGCAGAAAATAACACTGAACGTGTTCAGAGTTGTTTTTAATGCATACAGCAGAGTTTATAGCAGTAGCCTCAGGTGCTCAGTCAACAATTGTTGCTGAACTAATTAATACCTTATTCACATAGTTTATATTACTTTTAATCATACTAGACTATTTTTGTTACATCTAAAGCATTGAATAAACTGCCATTTGATAGGCTTTTGCCTTTAAAATGTAAATAACGTTAGTATGTTACAGTCATACTTTAAACTGAAGAAGAATAGCACATCCGTACAAACAGAGATCATTGCCGGTGTTTCTTCCTTTCTGGCTACTTCCTATATCATCGTCGTGAACCCCAGCGTACTTAGCCAGGCGGGAATGCCATTTGCAGGGGTACTCACGGCAACAGTCCTGGTGAGCTTCTTCAGCAGCCTGATGATGGGGCTTTACGCCCGGAACCCTATACTGGTGGCGCCTGGTATGGGACTGAATGCCTTTTTCACCTATTCGGCAGTATTGGGACTGGGTATCACCTGGCAGGTGGCATTGGGGGCGGTATTCTGGTCAGGGATTGTTTTCCTGCTGCTTTCAGCCTTCAACATACGCACCCTTATCGTGCGGGCTATTCCGCGACCCTTACGCTTTGCCATAGCGGCTGGCATAGGCCTCTTTATCACGCTGATAGGCTTAGCGAATGCAAAGTTTATTGTTTCTAATCCTGCGACCATATTGGGTATAGGCAACCTTACTCCTGCCCTACTTACTTTTCTGGCAGGACTGCTGCTGACGGCAGTGCTGCTGACAAAGAACGTAAGAGGAGGCATACTGATGGGTATTCTGTTCACGACACTGGCTGCCTACCCCATTGGCCGTTGGTATGGCGGTGGCGAGGACGTAGTGCCACTAGTAAACTTCCAGGGTTTTTTTGCGGCTCCTGACTTTAGCCTGCTACTCCAATTGGATTATGTGAACTCCCTGCAGTGGGCGGTGGTGCCTATTATCTTCGCTTTTGTGTTCACAGATATGTTCGACAGCGTTTCTACGTTTGTAGGTCTGGCCGAAGCAGCCAACCTGCTCGATGAGCATGGCGAACCAAGAAACGTAAAGCGCTCCCTGATGACAGATGCCGTGGCCACTACCCTAGCAGGACTTGTGGGCTCAAGCCCCGGTACGGCTTACATCGAATCAGCTGTAGGCATAGAGGCAGGCGGACGAACGGGACTGACTGCAGTGGTGGGTGCTTTGCTGTTCCTCCCGTTTCTTTTCCTGGCCCCGCTCCTTTCTGTAGTTCCGGCCATCGCCACTGCTCCGGCCCTTGTGCTGGTGGGCGTGTTTATGGTGCGCCCAGTTGTGAAGATTAACTGGAACCAACTGGATGAGGCCATTCCTGCCTTTGTGGCCATGGTACTGATTCCATTCTCCTACTCTATAACCCAGGGTATTATCTGGGGATTCCTCTCCTGGACGGCTCTTAAACTGGCTACCGGCAAGACAAAGGATATCACATTAGCTTTGTTAGTTATCGATGCATTTTGTATTCTTGCCTTACTGTAGCAATCAATAATATAAGTATGAAGCTATACAAGCGCGTTGTTGCAGACCTGGTGGAGGAATTGTTTAGCTGCCTTGAAGATGTTACGGCTACTTCAACAATAAAAACGGCAATCGATTGTTAGTCTTTGTAAGCTTTATTTAAACACAGATAGCAAAAACCATTTCCTGACAATACAAGCAGGTTTTTTAATTATGTTTAACCCAGGCGCTGCTCCTGGATCTTTATTGAATTTATTATGAAGGCATTCTTTTTATCTCTTTTCTTTGTGCTATCTGTCTTGGTAGCGAATGCTCAGGGAACATCCAAAGAAGGCGCTGCTGCAACCGATAACTTAGCCAGGCAGTTCAACAACCTGAAGGCCGGTTCTAACTCTTACTCAGAAAACGGCAGAACTTATAAAGTAGTTAATGTTGCCTCGCTTGATGCCTTCTGGAAGAATGTGCAGGAGACCATTGCGGCAAGAGAGCAAAAGCTAAAACAGGCTGGTGTACAAACGGAGCAGGACCTGGTGCAGGCGAAGGACAGTATTGCAGCACAGCAGGAGCAATTACAGGCCTTGAAACAGCAGTATGCTGCCAAGGAGCAGGAGGTACAGCAAAATATACATGATGTGGCTAATCTCTCTGTTTTAGGAATAGACATGGAGAAACAAACCTACGTTATCATGAGTTTTGTGGTGATTATCACGTTGCTCATCCTGCTGGCGATAATCATGCTTCAGTACAAGAGTAGCAAAAGCGTAGCTGATGAGAAGCGGAAAGCATACGACGATGTACACCAGGAGTATGATGACTACAAGAAAGGGGCTCGCGAAAAAGAACTTAAGCTGAAAAGAGAGCTTCAAACAGAGATGAACAGAATAGAAGAGCTTAACCAGCAGATAGCTTCTCTGAAAAAGCAATCTCACGCATAAAGGCAAAATCTTATCTCGACTCAAAGCAATGCCGTTGTTGGACTTTCACCAACAACGGCATTGTTCATTTAAACCCTTCATCCTGACGACCTCCAGGAACACCATGGCCAGGTAAAAAAGAGCAAACGAAACGTAAGAAAACTTCTTGAAAAATACATTTGAGCTTCTCCGCAACCAAAACAGCCAGCATCCTACCGTCTTTGCGCTGCAAAATCTGTATGAGGAATCATTTCCAGCCAAGGAACGCAGACATTTCCAACAGTTGCTGACGCTGCTCTCAGAGCCAGATATGTATTTTTTTGCGGTAGTAGCTGCTAAAGAAGTGCTGGGCTTGTGCATTTACTGGCAGCTGGAGGGCTTTTTTTTTCTGGAGCACCTTGCCATTGAACCCTCCCATCAGGGGTGTGGCATTGGAAGGCAGGTCATGCAGTGGTTACTGGCCCGGACCGGCAAAAAGCTTGTGCTGGAAGTGGAGCGACAGGAAGATGAGCAGAGCATCAAAAGGATTCAGTTTTACCAGAGGCTATTGGGTTTCACCCTTCACAGCGACTTTGACTACCATCAGCCACCTTATCAGAAAGGCGGGCAGCCAGTGCCGCTCTACCTGATGACGGCCGAACCTGTAGCCGAGGCAGCGGAATTAGAGAGGATTGCCAGCCACATCAAACACCGGGTGTATGAGCGATTCTATTCATAGAAGCTACTAAAAGTCAATTTACATACATTGATATCTATATACAAAATCTCTAAGAGCCAGCTTTTTCCTCTTTGCTCTCCGCTGACAAAAGCTTATCTTGTGCTCCAGATTCAGGTAATACAGTTGCCTGGTATACTGACTCAAACAAATACCCACCACACAATACATGGCTCAGTTTTCTATCCGGCAGACGACAGTAAAAGTAGAGCTGCATGCGCCTCTTTCGCTCCACGAGCTGCACCAGCAGATTCGGGAAGAGCTGGAAATAGCGTTCCCGGAAAGCTATTGGGTGGTGGCAGAGGTTGCACAGGTAACACCTGACCGCCGCAAAGGTCACTGTTACCTCACTCTAGTAGACAAAGGAGATGATGCCCGCCAGATGCTGGCGCAGGCGCGGGCTACTATCTGGAGCTCACGGTACCAGATGCTGGGCCGCTACTTTGAAGAGAAAACGGGACAACCGTTGAAAGCAGGATTGAAAATCCTCTTTCAGGCTTCGGTGCGCTTCCATGAGCTGTATGGCCTGAGCCTCGACATCGTAAATATCGACCCGAATTATACCATTGGGGATTTAGCGCGGCAACGACAGGAGACACTGAAGCGGCTAGAGGCAGAAGGACTGATGGAGGCAAATAAAGCCCTGGACCTAGACCTGGTCCCACAACGGCTTGCGGTTATCTCCTCGGCTACAGCAGCAGGGTACCAGGATTTTATTCATCAGCTGCAGCACAACAGCTTTGGCTACACCTTCTATACCACGCTATTTCCGGCTACGGTCCAGGGCAATGAGGCCCCTGCCTCAGTAAAACGTGCGATGTACTTGGCTGGCAAATACAAGGAAAATTTTGATGCAATTGTCATTATTCGTGGTGGCGGTTCACAGACCGACCTAAGCTGCTTTGATGACTATGCCATAGCCGCTGCTATAGGGCACTCTCCCCTCCCGGTGCTGACGGGTATAGGGCATGAGCGGGATGAGAGTATTTCGGACATGGTGGCGCACACACGATTGAAGACGCCAACTGCCGTGGCCAATTTCCTGATAGACCGCTTCCGTTCGGCGGAACAGTACAATGAGAACCTGCTTGACAGCATCCGAATGTTCTCAACACAGCAACTGAAGGTAGCTGACGGGCTGTTGGAACGGGTAAGCATGCGAATTTCAAACCTGACAAAGGAGCTGCTGCAAATCAAAAAGGACAGGTTAGATCTGCTGTCGCGGGGCTTGCTGCTGAAGCCAAAGAATTACCTGGAGGTACAAAAGCACCATATCAGCAACCTCGACAAAGACATCAGCGCCAATACTAAGGACTTGCTGCACGAGCGTAAGACTTATCTGCAGGAACTATCTGTTTGTGTAGAGGGAAAGAGCCAACGCTACCTGCACATGAAAGAGCATGAACTGAATAACCTGGTGCATTGCATTGAAACAGAAGCCAAGGATGGGCTGAAGAAAGAGCAGTTATGGTTCACAAAAAGCAGCGACAAAGTCTTTTTCTGCTCTCAAAAGAAGTTACAAACCGAGAGCCACCGCTTGCGGATACTGGAAATGGGCATTGAGGCTAATAACCCGGAGCGCCTGCTCCTTCGCGGCTATACCCTGACACTAGTGAATGGCAAAATCACAAAAAGTATAAAAGACATCAATAACGGAGACGTGATCGAGACGAAGATGCAGGATGGCACGCTCCATAGTTTAGTTGTAAACATAGACGAAAATGACAAATAAGGATTTAAAAAGTTTGACGTATCGCGAGGCGACGCAGGAGTTGGAAGAAATACTACGCGCTATTGAGAATGACTCCGTAGATGTAGATGAGCTGACGCAGAAAGTGCAGCGCTCATCGCAATTGATTAAACTTTGCAAAGAAAAGTTACGCAGTGCTGAAAAAGCCATAGACCAGGTTTTCAACGAGGAAAACTGTGAGCAGCCTGCCACTAACAAAGCATCCGAAGGTAGAACAAGCGCTGGAACTGGTAATGGTTCTTTGTTTTAACCGCTGATTTTACTCAACTAACTAATAACAAAGGCACACTACCTGTTACTACAAAATAAGAACGCCCCCTGCTATTGTATGTAGCAGGGGGCGTTCTTACTTATGATTTTATTGATTGATTAATCAACCAGTCATCAGGGCACCAGGAGACTGCTGCTGGCTTCTTGTTTGTACCAACCTATCCAGGGTCTGCCGGGCTTCCTCACAGGTATCCACGTGGTACTTCGCTACAGAATAAGAGTTTCCAACTTTAACGGTATAAGCTTCACGCGGCATCGCCTTGAAAATGTCCTCATCACCCCAGTCATCGCCGACAGCTAAGACAAACTTATGCGGGAACTTGCTTAGCCAGTAGCTGGATGCTTTCCCTTTGTTTATTTCCTGTGCTTTTATCTCCACTGCCATCTGTCCGTCGAGCACTTGCAGGTTGCTGTTAGATGCAATAAAATTCAGGTGGTTTACTAACTCACGTGCACGCAGTTCGCCAAGTCCGGTCTCTACGCGGCGGTAGTGCCACACAAGTGAGTACTCTTTCTCTTCTATGAAGGAGGCTGGCGTACGGTCTACGTACAGGTCCAGAATCATCCGGATATCTTTCTTCCAGTCATCGAGCAAGCTTAGCATCGTCTGCCAGCCAGTTCCTCTTTGCTTTATCCAGACGCCGTGCTCTGCAATGATATCAATGTTCAGGTGGCCGATCCAATCCTGCATGGTTGCTTTTTCGCGGCTGCTTACTACTACTACCCTATTCTTCTTATCGCTGCTGAGTCGTTCTAGCAGATCCATCAAATCATCATCCGGGCGGGCCATCAACGGGCGGTTACGGTAATCAACCAAAGCTCCATCATACTCCAGGAAGAAGAGGCGGGAGCTGGCAGAGTCGTAGGCATCGTGCATCTCCTGAATGGTGGCATCGTCGAGGTAAGACGTAGCCAGCGACAGCTGCTTGATTTTTACATAAGACAGACGGTCCATAAACATGCTCACCCAATGGTGTATGTTATAGCGCTGCAGCGACTCCTGCATGTTGCGCATATGGGCAATCTGTTGCTCTTCCGGCATAGTGAGGGCAGTAGCAATGGCTTCTACCATCTGGTTTATATCGTTCGGGTTAATAAGCAGCGCATCAGAAAGCTCTTTAGAGGCTCCTGCCATTTCGCTCAATATCAATACCCCTTTCTGGTCAGATTTACTGGCAATGTATTCTTTACAAACCAGGTTCATACCATCGCGCATCGGCGTTACTAACGCCACATCAGCCATGCGGTAGAAAGCGGACAGCGTTTCGAGTGGGTATGAGCGGTAGAAGTACTGAATTGGGTTCCAGCTGATACGGCTATACTTACCGTTAATGCGGCCCACCAGTTCGTCTACCTCTTCTTTCAATTCCTTGTACTTTTCTACAGCATCCCGGCTAGGCACCACCAGCATGAGCAGGGTTACCTTGGCGTGGAACTCTGGATGCTTCTCCAGGAACAGTTCAAAAGCTTTTAGGCGCTGCGCGATACCTTTCGAATAGTCCAGCCTGTCGATGGACAGTATCACCTTCTCTGCATTCAGGTTGCCACGGTAAATCTGCTCGCGCTTTTGTACCTCTTCAGTAGCTGCCGTACTGCTGTACTTTTCATAGTCGATCCCCATCGGGAAAGAGTCCACCAGCAGCGAGCGGTTGTTAGTGTTGATCCAGCCGTGCATGCTGCCGTACCCTACCAGGCGGTTCACCGAAGAAAGGAAATGGCGCATGTCATCGTAGGTGTGGAAACCAACAAGGTCAGAGCCAAGCATACCCTCCAACAGCTCTTTTCTCCAAGGCAATAATCGAAACACCTCATAAGAAGGGAACGGGATATGCTGAAAGAAGCCGATGGTACTGTTAGGCAGCCTCTCGCGCAACATAGATGGCAAAAGCAGGAGCTGGTAGTCATGAACCCAAATCGTGTCTTCAGGCCCGGCCTGCGCCACTACCGCATCACAGTACTTCTGGTTCACCTGTACATAAGTCTCCCAGAGCTGCTGCTCGTAAATGGCATACTGGCTGAAATAATGGAAGGTAGGCCAAAGCGTTTCATTGCTGAAGCCTTCGTAGAACTCCTTTATCTCTGTCTCCGTCAGAAACACCGGGCTCATGCTCTCCTTCCGGATATCGTCAGCGATGCGCTGCTGTTTCTGGGGGTCTTCTATCACCATACCCGGCCACCCAATCCAAAGGTTATCCCCTTGCTTGTAGATAGAACCAAGGCCTGTCGCCAGACCGCCTTCACTCGTTTTGTAGATTAACTCACCCTCCTTCTCTTGCAGTTTTACAGGAAGCCTGTTCGATACGATGATCAGTTTTGCCATTTGTCAGGTATGTTTAGCAGGCTGTGTCAAACTGCGCTCTGGGTGTATCAGCACAATAAAGTCAGCCTATCTTTTTGCATTTATTTCGTTTAGGTTGGATACAATAACCTAAGTATCCATACGCGTATTAAATGATTTACGTTTAGCTAATATATAAAAATAGCTATAATTAAGTCACCTTCAAAAAATTTAAATCCTAATTTAGTAAAATACAACCTGAAAGTCTAATCTGTAGTAATTCTACGGAAAAGATATCTCCCCAGGCCATAGCCTTATCCTACCCCGTTCTTTAAAAACCTTAACCCGCATATTCGCCACAGAACATGGTTGATAGTAAACCGATACCAAAAGGGATTCCCTTAGAAAGATGTTTCTGGAAAGTTGTTTATGCTGTAGCAGAGGAGCGAAAGTGGGGATTCAAACAAAGGTAGAAGTGTATGGCGTTGGCGGAGGTGTAGGATGGAGTAGATTAAATTTTCAGGAAACAAATGGAAAGAATTACAGATTACATATATAGACTACCTGATTTTGCACTGGGATTAGCCATTATAGCGGCAGCCATTGTTGTTGGTATCGTAGTAAAAGTTATCATTTTTAAGCTGTTGCGCTTTTACAACCGCCATGAAAACCCCTATATGGTGCGTTCCCTGACGGAGCATTTAAACCAGCCCCTCGGGTTTTTCATTCCGCTGCTCTTTGTGTCGATGTCCGTGCAGGCGTTGCCCTACCCTGAAAACAAGATTTTTATTATGTGGCGCGTTATAGAGATTCTGGACATCATTGTGTTTTCCTGGATCTTGGTAAAGCTCACCGATGTGGCTGCGGACATGGTACGGCACCAGTTTGCCATCGACAAAACAGATAACATAAGAGAACGCAAGCTTTTTACCCAGCTTACTTTTGTAAAGAAACTGGCCGTTACCATCATCATTTTCATGGCGGCTTCATTTATTTTGCTGAGCTTTGATGCAGTCCGGAAACTGGGTACTGGTTTGTTGACTTCTGCTGGTGTGGCCGGTATTGTGATTGGTCTTGCCGCGCAGCGGTCTATCGCGAACCTGTTAGCGGGAATGCAACTGGCATTTACGCAGCCCATCCGGCTGGACGATGTGCTGGTGCTGGAAGGCGAGTTTGGCCGGGTGGAGGAGATTACCATGACATATGTGGTGCTCCGCCTCTGGGATAACCGGCGACTTATTCTGCCTCTCAATTATTTTATCGAGAAGCCTTTCCAGAACTGGACCCGCACCGGCTCTGATATTCTGGCCACCGTTTACCTCTACACAGACTATACGGTGCCCGTAGATGCTGTGCGGCAGGAGCTGAACAGGATTCTGGCAGGCACAGACCTTTGGGATAAACGCGTGTCGGGGCTGCAGGTAACAGATTCCAAAGAGCGGACTCTGGAACTGCGGGCTCTCATGAGTGCCAACAGCTCCAGCATTGCCTGGGATTTGCGCTGCCTTATCCGTGAAAAGCTGGTCCTGTTTATTCAGCAGAATTACCCTGGCGCATTGCCGAAAACACGCAGCGAATTTGTGGGAGACAGGGTGCCCACAATAGCTGAGATTTCTTAAAAAACAAAAAGTTAGTATGAGGTGCTACCTTCACCTCCTGATGAAGTAATGAATTTTCTCCAAGAAATTGATCCAAGTATTGTGGAGTGGGTTATTATACCCGCTCTTATTTTTCTGGCCCGCATCTGCGATGTAACCTTAGGCACGCTGCGGATTGTCTTCATCTCCAAGGGCAACAAAGTAATTGCCCCTCTGCTGGGGTTCATTGAGGTTCTTATATGGCTGATTGCCATCACGCAGGTGATGGAGAACCTGAGCAACGTGGCCTCTTATCTTGCCTGGGCCGGTGGGTTTGCCACAGGCAACTTTTTAGGCCTGCGGATAGAGCAGAAGCTGGCATTAGGGCAGGCAGTAGTACGCGTGATCACAGTCGAACCTGCAGACAAACTCATTGAACAACTGGCAGGAAAAGGTTACCGGCTTACGAGCGTAGATGCACGTGGCACGCGGGGTAAAGTAAACCTGCTGTTCATGATCGTGAAGCGCAAGAAGCTGGAGGAGGTAATTGACATTATCCGTAATTATAACCCGCAAGCTTTTTATTCCATAGAAGATGTACGCTCTGTTTCTGAAACAGATTTGTCTTCAGAAGACACAAAGGACCAGCATAAGAGCTCCCATAAGCTTTTCCCGTTGCGCAAAGGTAAGTGAGCTTTTTCTTACTCTTCGTACCATACTTGTATCACGTTAAAAGAAGAAAAAGCGCATATTTATTTAATACACTACTATTACTGATAGGTTCAAAGACTACATAACAGAAAGAGGCAGCGCTTTAAAACGCTGCCTCTTTCTGTTATGTAGGTTTCAGTTACTTATTAGCGCTGAAGCTTTAAGTATACCACGGAAAGTGGTGGAAGCTTCAATGTAATGGTTTGTTCGCGTCCGTGGAACGGCTCATCTACAGTGCTAATAGGTCCTTCGTTGTGCTGGTTGCTGCCTCCGTAGCGGCTGTCGTCGGAATTGAACACCTGCACCCACTGCCCTGCCTGCGGCACCCCTAAACGATAATGCTCGTGCATGGCCGGTGTAAAGTTACAAGCCACCAGCAGCGTCTCGTCCGGGTTATCGCTCTTGCGCAGGAAGCTGATTACACTGTTGTGAGCATCATTATAGTCGAGCCACTCAAAGCCTTCGGGGCTAAAGCTGTGCGCATAAAGTGCAGGCTCCTGTTTATAGATAGCATTCAGCTCGCGCAGCACCTCCTGTATGCCGTGGTGGTAGCCGTACTGAAGCAGGTGCCATTCCACGCTGCCATCATGGTTCCACTCGCTGCTTTGTCCAATCTCTGCCCCCATAAACAAGAGTTTACCTCCCGGGTGAGCGTACATATAAGAATAGAGCGTTCGAAGGTTTGCAAAACGCTGCCACTCATCGCCTGGCATTTTCTTCAGAAGCGATCCTTTGCCGTGCACAATTTCATCGTGTGAAAGCGGCAACATGAACTTCTCAGAGAAAGCATACATCATACTAAAGGTAATTTCTCCCTGGTGGTATCGGCGGTAGATAGGGTCTTTGGAGAAGTAATCGAGGGTATCGTGCATCCATCCCATCATCCACTTCATATCAAAACCAAGTCCACCGTGCTCAACCGGCGCTGTTACTCCCGGCCATGCCGTAGACTCCTCTGCAATGGTTTTCACATCTGGGAATTTTTCCCGCACTGCCTGGTTAAAGTCTTTGAGTAAAGAGATAGCTTCGAGGTTTTCGCGGCCACCATGCTCGTTCGGAATCCACTCTCCTTCTTTGCGGCTGTAGTCTAAGTACAGCATAGAGGCCACGGCATCTACACGCAGGCCATCTGCATGGTACTTGTCTAACCAGAATAGCGCATTACTGATGAGGAAAGAGCGGACCTCATTACGTCCATAGTTAAAGATGTAGCTGTTCCAGTCAGGATGATAGCCTTTGCGCGGATCAGCGTGCTCAAACAGATGTGTACCATCGAAGTAAGCCAAGCCGTGCTCATCAGACGGGAAGTGCGAAGGCACCCAGTCCAGAATCACGCCTATGTCATTCTGATGCAGCGCATCAATAAGATGCATCAGGTCCTGCGGCGAGCCAAAGTTGCTGGCGGGCGCAAAATAACCTGTTACCTGGTATCCCCATGAACCAGCG
This sequence comes from Pontibacter toksunensis, assembly GCF_042686245.1. Taxonomy (NCBI): domain Bacteria; kingdom Pseudomonadati; phylum Bacteroidota; class Cytophagia; order Cytophagales; family Hymenobacteraceae; genus Pontibacter; species Pontibacter toksunensis. The sequence continues at coordinate 334,677 of NZ_JBHUOX010000002.1, forward strand.
AAAGGGTGGAACATGATAGGCATCAGCTCCACATGTGTAAAGCCCATTTGCTTTACATAAGCGGGCAACTCCTCGGCCAGTTCACGGTATGTGAGGGAGCGGTTGTCTTCCTCCGGCTTGCGGCGCCATGAGCCAAGGTGCAGTTCATAGACACTGTATGGCTGCGCCTTGTCAGACATACTCTTACGGTGATCCAGCCACTGCTGGTCTTTCCAGTCATACTGTAGGTCAGATACTACAGAGGCTGTGTGTGGCGGCTGCTCCCGGCAGAAGGCAAAGGGATCACTTTTCTCTGCATGGTACAGGTTGTAGCGCGACTTGATGTGGTATTTATACATCACACCAGCCGACACATCAGGCACAAAGCCTTCCCATATACCGGATTCGTCTCCGCGCAGGTATAGTCTATGACTTTCGCGGCTCCATCCGTTGAAATCGCCCATTACAGACACCAGCTCGGCATTCGGTGCCCATACGGCAAAGTATGTTCCCTGTCTGCCGCGGTGCTCCATACGGTGCGATCCCAGCTTTTCATATAAAGAGAAATGTTTTCCCTCTTTAAACAAGTAAATATCAAAATCAGTAAACCGGCTGGCAAGTTGAACTGCAGCATCTGAGCCCTGATCAGTTTCCGTTTGTTCCTGTTGAGGTTGTTCCACAGTAGTTTGGTTTTCTGGTGTAACATCAGCCTGCCCTATGGCTGCTGGAGTAGCAGAGGTTTCTGTTGACCTGGCAGCCTTTTTAGTGGCTTTTGTCTTAATGACAATGTTTTCCTGCACTATGTCATTGCTGGCAACAGGCACTACTATCTCTGAGTCATCCGTAGAAGCTGCAGATATAGAAGTCCTGCCACCTTTTTTTCCTGTGGCAGGGGAAGCCTCTGTTTCTGTTTTTTTTGGTCTGCCACGTTTTGATGCCTTTGCTCCCTCTCCACCCAATGCAGAGTCGGTTACAGGAGAACCCATTTCAGCTACCGGTGTATTTTTAAACTTCTCTCTGCCTTCGGTTGTAGCTGGATAGCCAGTAGTTTCCTGCTGGCTATCACCAACAGCTGATGCTGCTGTCTTACGGCCTTGCCTTGAGGTTGCTTTATTCGTATCCTGACCAGTATTCAGATCAGTTCCTTGTGTTATATTCGTGGTCTCGGTGGTTGTGCTTTCTTTTTTCTTAGCCATTCTTATACTTTTTCATGATGTACTTGATGCCTCTGATGGGGATGAGCACCCAATCCGGACGATTATTTAATTCATATCCGAGCTCATAGATCGCCTTCTCTAACAGGAAAGTATGGATCAGTATCTCGAAATCTTCTTCTTTAGCCGGTACAATGCCTGAACCCTGTATCTTACCCAGATAATTGTGCATGTAGAAGCCACTGGCGTATTGGTACCATTGCTCCGCCCAGGTCTCCAAGTATTCCATATCCTCGCGGCGAAGTCCCTCTTGCTGGAACATGGCACTGTAGGCGGCATAATGGAACGAGCGTATCATACCTGCCACATCGCGCAACGCAGAGCGTTTCAGGCGGCGCTCACTAAATGAGCGGGCCGGCTCACCTTCAAAGTCGATGATGTAGAAGTCTTTGCCGGTAAACAGCACCTGCCCTAAATGATAGTCGCCGTGGGTTCTGATTTTCTTTGTATCTATTTTGCGGGAGAAAATCATTTTCAGACGTTCCAGCACTTCTTCGCGCATGTTCAGCACTTCTTCGGCCTCGCCCCGCACGTTCTCCGGCAGGTTTGGCAAGTGTTTCTGCAAACTGTCGAAGTTGCTGCGCACAAGCGATGTAAGGGAAGAATACAGGGACCGCTGGTAGTGCAGCGAGAACTCTTCTGGTGTAAAATCCTTCTCATCGTTGATGCTACCTAAGGCCAGGTGCATCTCAGCAGTGCGGAGTCCTAATAGCTCTACCCGCTCTACATGGGCACCACCTATCTGCATCTGCACTTCTTCCGGAATATCAGAGAAGGCGAGCGGACGGGAAAGTGAACCAGCAGGTTGTTTAGCCTTCAGACGTTCATTCTGCGTCAGGATGCGCTCATACAGGCGCTTCAGCGAGTCGCCGATGTAGTTCCAGGCATCGCCCTGGTTTGGCACCAGTTCCTGCAGCATCACCAGCACCATTGGCTGCTTGCCATCTTCATGCTGCTCAATAGCCCCCAGGAAGCGCGGCACATTCTCAAAACCTACTTTCTCGGTCAGCATCTGCACTACTTCCACATCCGGGTTCATCGTTCTGTCCAGCTTGCGGTATATCTTCAGGAAGAGCGAGTTGTCGAACACAACGGAGGTATTGCTCTGTTCTGCCGCAAGAATTTTAGAAGTGAGTGGACCATCGGCATTGCGTAGAATTGAAGTTACATTTTTGCTGCTGTAACCAACAAGTTCTGCTTCATCCTGCCGTACTCTCTTTTTCTTTACCATCATCTGCAACAGGTTCTGGCGGAACTCATCGCTGTAGAGGGCATCGTACAGTATACCTTCTTTGCCATCAATGGCAACCCGAGCAATCACGCCGTTTGGTGAACTGCTACGCAGTTCTTCCTCCTCGTCACCGCTGGCAAAGGCTACTGGCAGTTGATACAGTTCCGGCAAACCTTCGTTGTAGCTCACTTCTATAAAGAGCATCGAGGAGCCTGTTTTACCAAGCGGAAGCGGCATGTTGTTCACTACCTGCATGCGCTGAACGGTACGTGCTTTGCCACCAAACCAGCGGCGCTTCAACACATACGGTGGCAGAATCTCGGCATCCAGCGTTTTCAATGTTTTAGTGTCCAGCGCTGCTTTTAAAGAACCTATACGCACCGCCTTCTGCTGCCCATCTGATTCCTGGGCTACTTCCTGCGGCTGCAGTTCCATCCAATAGTAGCCGTGGCCACTGATGGTAAACAGGTACTCCTCTTCTTTAATGTTCGGGAATTTGTTCTTGCTGAATACCTCAACCGGTGTGCGGCCTTTGTATTCATGCAGGTCCAGTTCTACCGCCTCCGGGAAACGCGAAAGATTCGCAATCACCAGGATAGTCTCGTTCTCATACTCCCGCACAAAAGCCAGCACTTTCGAATTATTCGGCGATAGGAACTTGATGGTACCACGCCCGAATGCTTTGTAGCGCTTGCGCATGTTAATGATGCGGCGCATCCACCATAGCAAAGAGTTTGCGTTGTGGTTCTGCGTGTCAACGTTTATCGACTCATACTTATACTCCGGGTCGATGATAACAGGCAGGTACAGGCGCTGTGGGTTAGCAGCGGAGAAGCCGGCGTTGCGGTCTTCGTTCCACTGCATTGGCGTACGCACGCCATCGCGGTCACCCAAGTAATAGTTATCGCCCATTCCAATCTCATCGCCATAGTATACCACCGGCGTACCGCGCATCGAGAAGAGCAGCACGTTCATAAGCTCTATCTTGTTACGGTCGTTGCCCAGCAGCGGGGCCAGGCGGTGGCGGATGCCCAGGTTGATGCGCGCCATCGGGTCTTTCGTATAGACCTTATACATATAGTCACGCTCCTCGTCGGTTACCATTTCCAGCGTCAGCTCATCGTGGTTACGCAGGAACATGGCCCACTGGCAACTTTCAGGTATGTCGGGTGTCTGGTTAAAGATGTCGATGATCGGATAGCGGTCTTCCATCTTCACCGACATAAACAGGCGCGGCATGATGGGGAAGTGGTAGTTCATATGGCACTCGTCACCGTTACCGAAATAAGCCGCAGAATCCTCTGGCCACATGTTCGCTTCCGCAAGCAGTAGCTTTCCTTCATATTTGCTATCAACGTGTGCGCGCAGTTTCTTCAGGAAATCGTGCGTTTCCGGCAGGTTCTCTCCATTGGTGCCTTCGCGCTCGAACAGGTAAGGTACTGCATCCAGGCGAAAGCCATCCACCCCTAAGTCAAACCAGTAATCCAGCACCTTAAACACTTCTTTCTGCACATCCGGATTGTCGTAGTTCAAATCCGGCTGGTGCGAGAAGAAACGGTGCCAGTAATACTGCTGTGCTACCGGGTCCCAGGTCCAGTTGCTTTGTTCTGTATCGGTGAAGATAATGCGCACGTCCTTCCACTTCGTGTTGTCATCCGACCACACATAAAAGTCTCTGAACTTTGAGTCTTTCTTTGCATTGCGGGCACGCTGGAACCAAGGGTGCTGGTCGGAGGTGTGGTTGATAACCAGCTCCGTAATTACTTTCAGGCCACGGCGATGCGCCTCTTTCACGAATAGCTTGAAGTCCTGCATGTTGCCATACGAAGGATTTATGCTGTAGTAATCCGCTATGTCGTAGCCATCGTCGCGGAGAGGTGAAGGGTAAAAGGGCAGCAGCCATATAGCTGTTACGCCTAAGTCTTCAAGATAATCCAGCTTAGACATAAGCCCTTTAAAGTCGCCGATGCCGTCGCCGTTGCCATCTTTGAAAGCCTTTATATGCAGCTCATAAATGATGGCATCTTTGTACCAATGGATATTGTCGTCTAACAGTTCTTTTTCTTCTGCCATAGTTGTTGTCAAGAGGGTTCTAGTGTTTTAGTCGTGATCGGTTGCTAACCAGGTGTTATCTACATTATCTTTTGCCGCACCATGCGCAGACTCTTCTACTCTGAATACGTGCACCGGCATTTCATGCGGGCGCAGCTCCACGTAATTCCACTCGTCTGTCCAGGTATACTTGCGCTCCGTTAAGAGGTCGTGCACCACGTACTGCCCGTTGCCCATTTTTAGAGCAGAAAGCGGCACCTGCACCCAGCCAGCGTGTGTGTTATATGGGTCAAGGTTTACCACAACAATAATCTTGTTGCTGAAGTCGCTGCTCCACTTGGCATAGCACAGGAATGCCGGATTATCGGTATTTCCGAAGGCAATGTTCCAGGTGGTCTGCAAGGCGGCATTTACTTTTCGAGCCCTGTTGATGAGTGTAATCACTTCCCGTATCTTGGTCAGCTTGCCCCAGTCCCAGTGCTTGATTTCATACTTCTCAGAGTCGAGGTATTCTTCTTTACCGGGCACCGGCGTGGCGATGCCAAACTCATACACAGGTCCGTACAAGCCGTAGTTGGATGAGAGCGTAGCCGCCATCACCAGTCTGGAGATATGGGCCGCTTCGCCTCCTTCCTGCAGCGCAGGCGGATTGATGTCCGGTGTATTTGGCCAGAAGTTCGGTCTGAAGTAGTCGCGCATCTCCGTCTGGGTCAGCTCCGTCATATACTCTTTTATTTCCTCTGGTGTGTTACGCCATGTATAATAGGTATACGATTGGGTAAACCCGCCTTTGCCCAGCCGCTCCATCACCCGTGGGCGTGTAAACGCCTCCGCCAGGAAAATCACCTCCGGGTGATCTTTGTGGATGTCTTCTATCACCCAATCCCAGAAAGCAAACGCTTTTGTATGCGGGTTATCTACCCTGAATACTACAACACCTTGGTCAATCCAGTGCTGCAGCACGCGGCGCAGTTCCTTCCATAGGTTTTGCCAGTCTTCTGTCTCAAAGTTTACCGGCAACACGTCCTGGTATTTCTTTGGCGGGTTCTCCGCATACTGCACGGTACCATCCGGGCGCCATTTAAACCACTGCGGATGCTCTTTCACATAGGGGTGGTCGGGCGAACACTGGATGGCAAAGTCAAGTGCTATCTCTATTCCCATGTCTTTTGCCTGCTGCACAAAGTGCCTGAACTCTTCCAACGTGCCCAGTTCAGGTAAAATAGCATCATGGCCACCCTCCGCAGCGCCTATCGCCCACGGTGAACCAGGCTCACCCGGCTGTGAGGACGGGTTGTTGTTTTTACCTTTCCTGAAGGCCTGTCCAATCGGGTGGATAGGTGGCAGGTAAATCGTATCGAAGCCCATGTCGGCAATGCGGGGCAATAGCCGTTCGCAGTCTTTGAACGTGCCATGCTGCCCGGCCAGCGGGGACGCTGACCTTGGGAAGAATTCGTACCAGGCGCTGAAGAGTGCTTTCCTGCGCTCTACATCCACTAGCAATCGCTTATCATACGTGGTTATATTCTGGCGCTCGCCGGTGGTGCTCATTAACCCTGATATCTCTTTGCCAGTGGCAAGCGCCACGGCATCGGCCTGGTTTGGGTTGTGGCGTAGCTGGTGTGCTACCTCATAGAGCCGCTCCTGCACATGGCCTTCGGCGGGTGCAGCGGTTTCCTCAATCATCTGGGCCCCGATCTGAAGCTCTACCGTGATGTCCTGGTTTGCCTCGAATTTTTTCTTCAGGCCCTTCTGCCACGTGTAGAAATGATCCACCCACCCTTCAATGGTATATTCATGGCGCCCCATGGCATCGGGTTTAAAAGTCGCCTGCCAGTGGTCGTTCCCCAGAAACTTCATGGGAACAGCTGTCCAATTCTCTGAATCTGTATCTTTTGTATTGCGGTATATCAGTTGTGCTTTCACCTCATCATGACCGTCGCCGAAAATGTCGGCTGTCACTGTCATCTCCTCTCCCACTACCCGTTTGGCCGGGAATCTTCCGCAGTTTATTTGTGGTTTAACATTTTCAATAACGATGCGTTTGGTTCCTTCAATTTGTTCCATGTAGTAGCTGTGTGTATGAATTCTTTTTACCACTTGTAGTTACTGTGCTCAGATCAATAGGTTACGGACAATATTCTATATTTGCGAATATCACCCGTCACTGCACCTATACCACTAGCCAATGTAAGAAAAAGACTATACTCCCGCACTTGCCTTTTCACTAAAAAGGTACAACCTTCCGCCCGATTTGCAAGTTAATACGAGCTGTGAAAAACCGTAAATTCTATGTCAATATTAAGAAGAATTGGAGCAGATTATACACCAGGCAGGGGCACCACATTCACCGTATGGGCACCGGAGGCAGAGAAGGTAGAGGTGTTATTACAGAATGCTGACAAGAAAAAAATAACACTACAGCGGGAAGCTTTCGGATACTGGACAGCACTTGCAGAAGACGCAGGCCCAGGCACCCGCTATATGTATACACTCAACGAAGAGAAAGACAGGCCGGATCCGGCCTCACAGTTTCAGCCGGATGGCGTACATAAAGCATCTGCTGTAGTAGACCATACCCGTTTTAACTGGACCGATAAAAACTGGAAGGGCCTGCCCCTGAAGCAGCTGATAATTTACGAGCTGCACGTGGGCACCTTTACTGAAGAAGGCACTTTTGAGAGCATCATACAGCAGTTGCCGGAGCTGAAGGATTTGGGCATCACAGCCATTGAGTTGATGCCGGTGGCACAATTTCCAGGAAACCGCAACTGGGGCTACGACGGTGTTTATCCTTTTGCTGCCCAAAACTCCTATGGAGGGCCTGAAGGACTGAAAAAACTGGTGAACGCCTGCCATGAGCAGGAGATAGCCGTGGTACTGGACGTAGTGTACAACCACATGGGGCCGGAGGGGAACTACCTGAACGATTACGGTCCATACTTCACACAAAAGTATAACACCCCCTGGGGAAGTGCCCTCAACTTTGATGATGCGCACTCTGATCACGTACGGAATTTCTTTTTTCAGAATGCCCTCATGTGGCTCCGTGATTTCCACATAGACGCCCTTCGGCTGGATGCCGTTCATGCCATTTACGATACCGGGGCCAAGCATTTTCTGCAAGAGCTACGGGAGCATGTTACCCAGCTGGAGCAGCAGGAAAACCGCCCTTTTATACTCACCGCTGAAACTGACTTAAGTGATGTGCGCCTGGTAAACCCTGTTGATAAAGGCGGCTATGGCCTGGACGCGCAGTGGTTTGATGATTACCACCACGTGATTCATACCCTGCTAACGGGGGAGCGGGAAGGCTACTATGAAGACTATGGCAAGCCCGAGCAGTTGAAAAAAGCGCTGGAGCATACCTTTGTCTACAATGGTTTATATTCCGAGCACCGCAAGAAAACCCTCGGTACCGACGCCACCGATAACCCGGCCCGGCAGTTTATAGTTTGCTCTCAGAACCACGACCAGGTAGGGAACCGCATGCTGGGGGAGCGACTTACGGAACTACTGTCTTTTGAAATGCTGAAAGCTGTAGCCGGACTGGTACTGCTTTCGCCTTACGTGCCGATGCTGTTTATGGGAGAAGAGTATGGGGAGGAAAACCCGTTCCTGTACTTTGTAAGCCACACAGACAAAGACCTGGTGGAGGCAGTACGCAAAGGCAGAAAAGAGGAGTTCGCCTACTTTGCCTCAAAGGGAGAGGCCCCCGACCCGCAGAGCGAGGAAACCTTTAACAGGTCTAAGTTGCAGCGAAGCTATACTTCTAATGAAAAACAGAACCAGCTACGTGAGTTTTACAAACAACTGATACAGCTGCGAAGGACCGCCCCTGCCCTGGCAAAACCTGACAAGCCATACATGGAGGTAAACCTGGAAGAGGAGCAACTGGTGTTGCACCTTATTCATAAAGGGAAAGAGCCTGCACTTTACTGCTTATTTAACTTGAGCAACCAAACACAGGAAACAGCACTATTGAACACTACAGTATCAGGTGATTGGAAGCTGGTTCTGAACTCAGCCGACGCGGCATGGGGCGGTGCCGGTGCAGACATTGCTGAAAGCCTGAAAGCTGGGTCAACTTTCACCCTTCCACCTGCCTCAGTACTTATCCTCCAAAAACAAAAGTAAATGAACCGTTACATTTGTATACACGGGCACTTTTACCAGCCCCCGCGCGAAAACCCCTGGCTGAACGAAGTAGAACTGCAGGAATCCGCTTCTCCGTACCACGACTGGAACGAGCGGATCACAGATGAGTGCTACGCCCGTAATTCTGCTTCCCGAATCCTCGGCGAGAAAGGGAAGATTGAGGACATTATCAATAACTACGCCCGTATCTCCTTCAATTTCGGGCCTACCTTGCTGGAGTGGATGCAGAAGAAAGAACCGGATACCTACAAGGCTATTCTGGAGGCTGATGCAGAAAGCAGGGAACGCTTTTCCGGACACGGATCGGCACTGGCACAGGTGTACAACCACATCATTATGCCGCTGGCCAACGAACGCGACAAGCAGACACAGGTTGTCTGGGGCATCTATGACTTTGTGCTCCGCTTTGGCCGTAAACCGGAAGGGATGTGGCTGGCGGAAACAGCCGCCGATACCCCCACGCTCGAGGTGCTGGCAGAACATGGCATCAAGTTTACCATTTTATCCCCGTACCAGGCAAAGCGATACCGCCGGATAGGGGATAAAGACTGGCACAATGCAGCAGGAGCGAACATAGATCCACGTCTGCCTTACCTGTGCAGGCTGCCTTCCGGCAACGAAATCGTGCTGTTTTTTTATGATGCCCCCGTCTCTCAGGGCATTGCTTTTGAGCGGCTGCTAAACCGGGGTGAAGATCTGGCCAACCGCCTTGTTGGCGCTCTTGATAACAGAAGAGAAGAGCCGCAGCTCATGCACATTGCTACGGATGGCGAGACATACGGCCACCACCACCGCTTTGGTGAAATGGCTCTTTCCTTTGCGCTCGAGCACATTGAAAAAGAAAAGCTGGCAAAAATCACCGTATATGGGGAGTACCTGGAGAAGTTCCCGCCAGAGTACGAAGCAGAAATCATAGAACAGACCTCCTGGAGCTGTGCTCACGGGGTGGAGCGCTGGCAAAGCAACTGCGGCTGCAATACCGGCGGTAACAACGGCTGGGATCAGGAATGGCGCGGGCCACTGCGCAATGCATTCGACTGGCTCCGCGATGAGCTCACGCCGCTTTATGAGCAGGAGATAAAAAAGCTGGGAGCAGCGCCATGGGCCACCCGTAACAAGTACATCCAGGTGATCATGGATCGCTCAGAGCAGAACGTGGAGGCTTTTATTCAGCGCAACACCACACGCGAATTGAGCAAGAAGGAACAGGTACGCTTCCTGAAACTACTGGAGATGCAATACCATACGCTGCTGATGTATACCAGCTGCGGCTGGTTCTTTGATGAGGTAACGGGCATTGAGACAGTGCAGGATATTTTCTATGCTGCCAGGGCCATCCAGTTGGCACAGGAGGTATTTGAGCAGGACTATGAGAAGGAGTTTATACAGATGCTGAGGCAGGCAAAGAGCAACCACACAGACATGGGCAATGCAGCGGAAGCCTATCTGAAAACAGTGAAGCCCACTATCATTGATCTGTTGCGTGTGGGAGCCCATTATGCTGTTTCATCGCTCTTTGCAGAACATAAAAATGAGGTTGAGCTGTACAGTTATCAGGCAACCTCGCTGGAGTACGACCAGATAGAGGCAGGGCGGCAAAAACTGGCAGTCGGACGCGCCAACATACGTTCGATGGTCACCTGGGAGGAAGAAGTAATTACGTTCGGCGTCCTGCACCTCGGTGATCACCAGTTATATGGTGGTGTGCGTGAGTTTATGAGCCTCGATGACTATGCTAAACTGACTACAGAACTGCGATTGGCCTTTGGGCGCGGCAATGTAAGCGAGGTCATCATGCTACTGGACAAGCACTTCCAGTCGCACAACTATTCGTTCTGGCACCTGTTTAAAGACGACCAGAAGAATATCCTAGACCAGGTGCTGAAGAACAGCATGGAAAACGTGGAGAACAATTTCCAGCAACTCTACGACAACAACTACCCGCTGATATCCGCTATAAAAACCTTAGGCATGAAGCTGCCAACGCCGCTTCAAACTACTGTGGAGTATATTCTAAACACAAAGCTACAGCACGCGTTTGAGTCAGAGGACCCTTCTACACAGGAAATAAAACGCCTCCTCGAGGAAGCGAAGCGAATGGAGGTAAATCTTAACTTCACCGCGATTGAGTTTGCTGTGTCACACCGCTTAAGCCAGCTGATGAAGCACCTGCTAGAGCACCCAAGTAACCTCCGCAGCATGCAGCAACTGATTATTCTGCTTGAAGTGCTCGAACACTCAAAACTAGATGCCGATTACTGGCAGGCACAAAACATTGCTTTCCGGATGCAACAAACCATTTACAACAAGTACCTGCAGCACAGTGAACGTGGCGACAAAGAGGCCGCGCAGTGGATTGCGAAGTTCAATGTGCTCTGTTCTAACCTAAATCTGAAAACAAAACATGGTATACATTCCAGCAGCCACATACAGGCTACAAATATCGCCTAAGTTCACCTTTAAGCAAGTGCAGGAGATAATTCCCTACCTGCACGAACTGGGTATCAGCACCATTTATTCAGCCCCTTTTTTCTGCTCCCGCCCTGGCAGTGAGCACGGCTACGATGTAACGGCTCCCTACGACATCAACCCTGATGTGGGTTCAAAGCAGGAGCTCAGGCAAATTGCAGGGGAACTGAAAGAAAGAAACATGGGCTGGCTGCAGGACATTGTGCCCAACCACATGGCCTACCATCCCTCAAATGTGTGGCTGATGGATGTGCTGGAAAAAGGTCCGCAGTCGCACTTTTATACTTTCTTCGACATCGACTTTCACCACCCGGACTTTGCAGGACAAGTAATGGTACCTTTTTTAGGAGACACTTTAGAAGAGGTGCTGAAGCAAAACCAGCTGCAACTGAAGCTAAATGAAAAAGGAATCACCATCAACTACTATGATAGTGCCTACCCTTTAAGCGTTTCCAGCTACAGAACGCTGCTGCAGGAGATACAGCCGGCTTCAGGAGAGTCTGATAGAAGCAACCTGGTACAGCAGTTTCTCAACGACCTGGCATTATTTGAATCAGAAGACAGTATCTCCCCTGCCGCCTGGAATAACTTCAAAAAGAAACTTTATAACAATGAGCAGCTCAGGCAGGAACTGCAGGGGTTTGTGCAAAATATCAGCAACGATTCCGGAAGACTGCAGCTCCTCCTCCAGCAGCAGCATTTTATCCTTTGCCACTGGCAGGAAACAGAGAAGCGCATCAATTTCCGCCGCTTCTTTACAGTAAATGACCTGATATGCCTGCGCATGGAACACCCGGAGGTGTTTGAGCAGTATCACCAGTTTATCAAGCAACTGGTAGACCAGGGGATGTTGCAGGGCCTTCGGGTAGACCACGTGGATGGACTGTTTGACCCCTCCACTTACCTGAAGCGACTACGCAAGCTGGCAGGCCCCGAAGCCTATATTGTAGTGGAGAAAATACTGGAGGGTGAGGAACAGTTACCGGAGCGCTGGCCTATAGAGGGAAACAGCGGCTACGACTTTCTGGCCTGGGTGAGTAACCTGTATACCTCCGGCTCTGGCCGTAGAAAGCTGACACAGATTTATAGCAGACTCGTACCAAGTGCCGCCAAAAATTACGAGCAGCTGGTTTTTGAAAAAAAGATGTTTATTCTGAAAGACCAGATGCAGGGAGAGCTTCAAAATCTGATGCGCCTGTTGCAGGAGCGTCACCTGATTCCGCTCGACCCCGAGGACGAATGGCGCAGGGCATTGGCCATACTGCTGTGTGCCTGGCCGGTATATTGTATTTACGGCAATCGCCTGCCACTTTCCAGAGACGAAATGCAGGTAGTGGACAAAGCTTTTGAGGAGGCGCATCTTCAGGCACCGGAACTGCAGGAGTATTTCCAGGAGCTGCACAAGCTCTTTACGCTACAGCCCGGCGATACAGAACAAGCCATCCACGACAAGCTATACTTTGTGATGCGGAGCCAGCAGTACACTGGCCCTCTGGCTGCCAAAGGTGTGGAGGATACCACTTTTTACAACTATAACCGCCTTATTTCCCTTAACGAGGTAGGCAACAGCCCGGACATTTTCCACCTCAACGACGACGAGTTTCATGAGCGCATGCTGTACCGGCAGCGGGTGTACCCGCACTCCATTAACGCCACGGCCACACACGACACCAAGCGCGGGGAAGGTGCCCGTATCCGCTTGAATGTGCTGAGCGAACTGCCTGACGAGTGGGAAACAAATGTGCAGGACTGGATTGAGCGAAGTAAAAAGTACACGACCAAGCCAAGCATCAACGACCTGTACTTCTTCTTTCAGACGCTCGTTGGTGTGCTGCCGCTGAATGGCCAGGCAGATGAATCAATAGTAGAGCGGGTGCAGGAGTACCTGCAAAAGGCACTGCGGGAGGCAAAAGTCAAAACAGGCTGGTCTGAGCCGAACGAAGAATACGAACAGGCAGTACAGGACCTAGTACGGCAACTGTTGCTAGAGGACAAAGAGTTCATGGACACTTTCCGGCCATTCTTCCAGAAAGTGGCACACTATGGCTGGATTTACGCGCTTTGCCAGGCTCTGCTGAAAGTAACCTGCCCTGGTGTGCCTGATATTTACCAGAGCTGCGAACTGTGGGACCTTAGCCTGGTAGACCCTGACAACCGTCGCCCTGTAGACTATGAACTACGCCAGCAGTACCTGAAAGAGCTGAAAGAACAGGAACAGCAAGGGCCGGAAAGCCTGCACCAGCAACTGCTCGAAAACCCGGACGATGGTAAGGTGAAACTATACCTGCTGTACAAAGTACTGAACAGGCGCCGCGACCTGCAGCCGCTGTTTGATTTTGGGGACTACGTACCACTGCAGGTGCAGGGAACGCACAAGCACCGTATCCTGGCGTTTGCCCGCCACCACCAGGGGCAATGGGGCATCGTGGTGGTGCCGCTTTTGCTCGTAAACCTTATCAGCGCGCAGGAATTACCGATTGGGGAGGAGGTATGGGAAGACACCGCTATTGTGCTTCCTGAAGGAGCACCCGCAGCATGGCAACACGTGTTTGGCCAGAGCAGCCTGCAGGCAAATGGTAGCCTGCCGCTCGCCGAGGTGCTGAAAACTTTCCCAGTAGCATTTATAACCGCAACAACATTATGATTATATCAAAACGAAGTGCAGGACTATTGCTGCACATTACCTCACTCCCCTCCCACTTTGGCATTGGGGATTTAGGCCCGGAAGCGTATCACTTCGCTGACCTGCTGAAAGAGGCGGGACAGCGGTACTGGCAAATCCTCCCGCTTAACCCAACGGAAGGTGGCTATGGCCATTCGCCCTACAGCAGCCACTCCGCCTTTGCCGGAAACCCTTTGCTCATCAGCCCGGAGCTATTAGTAGAGGATGGCCTGCTGCAAAAAAGCGACTTAGACACAGATATAAAATTCAAAGAGGACAAGGTAGAGTATGAGAAAGTCACGAAGCTAAAGCTAAGGCTCTGGCAGCAGGCCTTTGGTAAATTTAATGAGGACTCTGATTCCGGCCTGCAGCAGGAATACAGGGCTTTCCTGAATGAGCAAAAAGCATGGCTGCCAGATTTTGCACGGTTTGCCGCTTTTAAAAAGCGCTTTGAAGACAAAAGCTGGGTAGAGTGGCCAAAGGAGATAAAAAACCATGAGGAACAAGCTGTAAAGGAGCTTGAAAGAGAACTGGAGGAGGAGGTGCAGTTTGAGCAGTTCATGCAATTTCTGTTCTACAGGCAGTGGGAAAAGCTAAAGCAGTACTGCGACTCGAAGGATGTTCACTTTTTTGGGGATATGCCCTTTTATGTGAGCCACGACAGTGCGGATGTATGGCAGAACCGTGCGTATTTTAAGCTGGACAAAGAAGGAAATGCGACCGGAGTTTCCGGGGTTCCACCGGATTTTTTCAGCGAGACCGGGCAGTTATGGGGCACGCCTGTGTTCGACTGGAAAGAACTGGCGAAGCACAACTACGACTGGTGGATACGCCGCATCGACCATAACCTGCGCCTCTTCAGGCTGTTGCGCCTTGACCATTTCCGTGCCTTCTCTGCCTACTGGGAAGTACCTGCCGGCGAAGAAACCGCCATGAACGGAAAATGGAAAGAGTCACCGGGTGCTGAAATCCTGCGCCTGGTGCAGAAGCGGCACCCGAAAATGCCAATCATCGCAGAAGACCTGGGAGAGATAGACCAGCCAGTGCGCGACCTGATGCAGCAGTTTGACCTGCCCGGAATGGTAGTACTCCTATTTGCCTTTGTCTCGGATGAGAAAGCGTTTGAAGGTTCTTTTATGCCGCACAACCACACGCGCAACAGCATTGTGTATACCGGCACACACGACAACAGCACCGTGCTGGCCTGGTACCAGGACGCCAGGAAAGGCGACAGGAAGAGCCTCAGCGACTACGCTTTTCATGATCTGTCAGAAGAAAACGTGCACGAGGTAATGGGCCGCCTGGCGCTTTCTTCCGTGGCACAACTGGCAGTACTGCCCGTGCAGGATGTGCTGGGGCTGGGAAAAGAAGCCATCATGAACAAACCTTCCACCTCCAGGGGAAACTGGGAATGGCGACTTAAGAAGAACCAGTTTTCAAAAGAAGAAGCAAGAAAACTGGGAGAGTTGACAAAGCTATACGGGCGTTATGTGGACAGATAGCAGCAGTGGCCCGGGAAACGTTTGCTATCTGCCATAAAAATACCTATTTTGGAATCTATAGCCCGTAGCCTTCTGCTACGGGCTCATCCGAAAACCTAAACCTATGGCAGCATACTCCAACGCCCACCTCGACCTGGGCACCAAAGCGTATAACTTTGCTCTTTTAGACACTGCTTCTGACGCATTGGTCTCCCTTACAGATGTAGCCTCTTCTAAAGCTACTGTTATCATGTTCATCAGCAACCACTGCCCTTATGTGCAGCACATTTTAGAAGAACTGGTGGAGGTAGCGGCGACGTATAAAGCCAAAGGTGTGAATTTTGTGGCTATCAGTTCGAACGATGCCATGACGTACCCGCAGGACGGGCCACAGCAAATGAAGGCACTGGCGCTGGATTATGATTTTTCTTTCCCGTACCTCTACGACCAGACACAACAGGTAGCACGCATGTATGAAGCGGAGTGTACGCCGGAGTTTTTTGTGTACGACAGCAAAATGAGACTCGCCTACCATGGCCAGTTCGACGATTCCCGGCCTAACAATGGCAAGCCTATCACTGGCAATGATTTGCGTGCCGTCCTGGATGCGCTGCTATCTAAACAGCCTGTGCCAAAGGAGCAGGTGCCCAGTGTAGGCTGCAGCATTAAGTGGCGCGATTCTTAGGATTTAACAGGAGCGGGAATCTCCTTTTTTGTTTCATGCACCAGTTCCGCCATAGCTGTCATGTGGTCCAGGTACTGCGAAGTATAGGCATCGTGTGCAGCGTGTGCGTAAAGGGCTGTCCCTCCCATCACTGCTTTAATTATCTCATCGTGCTGCTCCATCGGGACGGCAGGGCAACCTAAACTGCGCCCCAGCCGACCGGCCTGCTGTATAAACTGTTCTGTGGCATACTCTGCACCGTGCATCACAATACAGCGGTCTTTCGCATTCGTGTTAAAGCCCTCGTCAAGTCCTTCCAGCTTCAGCGAAAGCCCGTGTTTGCCATAGTAGGTTTTGTCGGTAACATAAAACCCGATGCTACTCATGAAGGATTCATTCTCGTTAGAGAAATGTTCTGCAAACTCTTCTCCGGAGTTGCGCCCATGCGAAACGTAGGTATTGAAAAGCACTTCCTTCTTCTCCACGTCCACAACCCAAAGTCTTTTTTCGTTTGATGATTTTGTAAAATCAATGATGGTGATGATGGGTTTATCAGCGACTTTGTTGTTGCGCTTCATGTTGTAATAACCGGTCAGCGCCTTGTCAAACACCTCGAACTTGAGCCCTGTTTCCTGAAGGTTCATGTAGCTGTACAGGTTAAAGGAAACCTGGTTGAAGCGCATTAATTTATAATTGGTGATTCTGTCCCTGATCTTGCTTGGATCAGGCTTGGACATAGCAGCACCTTTGTTGACAGGAGTAGCCAGTGGCGTCAGCACCAGGGGGGCGAATAGTGGCAAAAGGCCACGTGCCAGCTTACGTCGGGTATGTCTCCAGGAGTGTAATCTCATCTCTGTCAATTGGTTGTTCAACTACAGTTTACGTATAGTAGCCTCTCCGGTTAATATATAATAGCACTTTAAAAGGCAGCACCTCCCTAAAAATCAATTTTTACCGGCATGAGGCATCATTTTTGACATGAATGCTGTTATTAAAACGAGACATTTCCCGGAGAGAAACATGAGATTTAAGGATAAAAATAAGCTTACCTGGTTTTTGTACATTTTCGTGGGTATGTTCCTTGCTTCCTGTAGCGGAAAACAAACACTGCGTGGCGTTTTTAACAAAGAACAGGCACCCTACGAAAAGTATGCCGCCAAACTGAAAGATGCCAGGCTCGATGAGACTGCCTTAGGACAGGAGTGGCTGCAGGCGGGACAACAGGCACTAAGGGACTCTATTACGGTGAGCCTGCCGTTTAAGGAAACAGGATACTTTTCTGCGGATAAGCCCAAGGCACTGGGATATCGGGTAGCTGCAAAGCGTGGTGAACGCCTGGTGGTGAACCTCGAAATGAAGGCAAGAGAGCAGGCACAGGTCTTTATGGACCTGTTTGAGGCTCCGGCTATATTCACCGGGGAAGCCCGGCATGTAGCTTTTGCCGACACCGCCTCTACCACCCTGCGCTATGAAGTAGAGGAAGACCAACAGCATATTCTGCGGGTACAGCCTGAGCTTTTGCGCAGCGGGCAATACACCGTTACAATACAGGCTGAACCGACGCTGTCTTTTCCAGTGCAAGGCAAGACAAGCCGTCATATTGCCAGCATCTGGGGAGACCCACGCGATGGCGGCGCCCGGCGGCACGAAGGGGTGGACATCTTTGCGAAAAGGGGTACACCGGCTGTTGCCTCTGTTGAGGGCATTGTATCGCGCGTGAACGTGACACCACGAGGCGGCAAGGTGGTATGGCTCACAGACGTAAACCGAAGGCAGAGCCTCTACTATGCCCACCTCGACAGCCAAATGGTAGCAGCGGGGCAACGTGTTAAGGTTGGCGATACGCTTGGTTTTGTGGGTAACACAGGTAACGCCATCACAACAAACCCCCACCTGCACTTTGGAATTTACCGCTTTGGCTATGGTGCCACCAATCCTTTCCCTTACCTCTATGAGCCTACGGAATCTGTTCCGGAAGTGGAGATCAATGCTTCTCTGGTAGGCAACTGGGTTCGGATAACTGCCAGGGAGGCTAATATCAGGCTACAGCCCAGCACTAAATCAAATGTATATGCCAGGCTGCCACAGCACACGCCATTGCATGTAAAAGGTGGTACAGGCACATGGTACCGCATCGCCTTACCCGATGGTACGGAAGCCTACATTGCGAGCAGCCTGGTAGAAGCCACCACATCGCCGGTAGCGTATGAGAAGGTAGCCGCTGAGACAAACCTGCTGGATGAGGCACATCCCCTGGCAGCGGCAAAAGACAGCATAAAAGCAGGAAGCAGTGTCGCAGTACTGGGCAACTACAAGGGTTTCAGGCTAGTTCGGAACGACGCCGGCGAGCTTGGCTGGATTAACACCGAAAGTAAATAACGCTTTGTAACCTTGGTTATAAACCCGATATAACCTGCGATAGCCGCTCATGGAAAGGCGGCTGCCATCTTAGGATAGCAGTCAGGTTGCCACAGAACCTGCCATAAAAATAATTTCTGCTTATATTTACCCTTCAGACATTATAAAAAATTATTAACAGCAAGCCTTTGAAATTAGCAGCCATAGACATCGGTTCGAATGCGGTGAGATGCCAAATCTCGAGTGTGCTGAACCAGAACGGTCATGTATTTTTTAAAAAAGTCGAGTATATACGTTATGCCATACGCTTCGGGGAGGATGTGTTTGACTCCGGCTATATCCCTGATGTTAAGATTGAGAAGTTCATTAAGCTACTGAAAGCTTTCCAACTGCTTCTGGATGTACACGATGTGAACCACCATATGATTTGCGCTACCTCTGCCATGCGTTCTTCGCTGAATGCACCTGAGATACTGGAGCGGGTGAAGAACGAACTGGGCATGGAGATACAGGTGATTGATGGTGAAACGGAAGCTTACCTGATAAACAAGGTTATCTTTAATTTCCTGGATGAGCGCAATTACCTGCACATTGATGTGGGCGGCGGCAGCACAGAATTCAATATCTATGTTAACCGCGAGAAAAAAGCTTCGCAGTCGTTTGAGCAGGGTTCTATCCGCCACATGCACGGTGGCGAGTCCAGGGAACTGTGGAACACCATGCGCGAATGGATTGAGACGAATTCAAAAAAATACCACCTGTCACGCGCTATAGGTACAGGTGGTAACATTAATAAAATATTTGAAATTGCCGGTAAAGTACCTGGCAAGGCTATCTTCCGAAAGCAAATTGAAGAGGTTGCAGCACGCATCAGCGCCATGACCATGCAGGAGCGTATAACAGAGCTTCTTTTAAACCCTGACCGTGCTGACGTGATTGTGCCGGCATCAGAGATTTACCTTTCCGCAATGAAGTGGGCTAAACTGGAAACGATGATTGTACCTGCCGTGGGCCTGAAAGATGGCATGTTGCACGCTCTTTATGAACAGCACCACCCGGAGCGCTTCATCATCAGCAACATATCCTAGCAATACATTTACCTGTTAGCATTTAGCAGTAAGCCTACAATCAAACCGGCTGCAGCCTCTTCTTTCAGAAGAGGCTGCAGCCGGTTTGATTGTAGGCTTACTCAATTTAGGTAAGAAGACAGACAAATTTTATTCTCTGCTCTGCCATACTGCACGAACTCACTTTCTTCTTGCAAATGGCATAAACCAGAACTGCTAAATCATAAATGTTAAATGGCATCTCATTAAACCAGTTCTGACTCCGGCACCTCGTTACAGGCTTTGTTGAAGAACAGTTTATGAATGTCTACCACTTCTTCATTTGTCCCTGCTCGTTTTTTGACGTACGTGCCATCCTCGCGCATGATGTAGGAGTTCTGGTTGTCCTGCAGGTTGTAGTACAGGATATTGATGACCTCCTTCTTCAGTTCCTCGTTCGTAATAAGGAACAGTGCTTCAATACGCCTGTCGAAGCTGCGCACCATAATGTCGGCGCTGCCACTGTATACCTTCGGCTCTCCGTTGTTGTGGAAGTAATACAGGCGCGAGTGCTCTAAATACTCTCCTACTATAGACTTCACGTAAATGTTCTCGCTCAGGTCTTCGCGGCCGGGACGCAGGCAGCAGATGCCGCGCACTATTAACTTAATAGGCACACCTGCTTTAGATGCCTTATAAAACTCATCCATTACCTCTTTATCCTCCAGCGAGTTAATCTTTATCACGATGCCGCTCTTCAGGCCTTTTTTGGCATTGCGGGCTTCGCTCCTAATCAGTTCAATCAGGTGGTGGCGCATTCCTTTTGGCGAAGTCATCAGGTATTTGTATTCATTCGGCCTGGAGTGGCCCGTGATAACATTGAAAAACTCGGACACGTCGTGCGCATACACTTCATTCGTTGTCAGCAGGCTCACGTCGGTGTAGAGGCGGGCGGTTTGCTCGTTGTAGTTCCCGCTGCCAATGTGCACGTAGCGCGTCACCTTCTCACCTTCTTTCCGGATGATCATGAGCATCTTGGTGTGGGTTTTATACTTGCTGATGCCGTAAATCACAAAGCAACCGGCTTTCTCCAGCCGCTCCCCTTCCCGTAAATTACGTTCCTCATCAAAACGAGCCTTCACCTCAAACAGCACTGATACGTGCTTGCCGTTCTCGGCGGCCTTCAGCAGGGCCGCCGTTACCCGCGACTGGTCTGCCAACCGGTAAATAGTCTGCTTTATACCTAACACCGATGGGTCCTCAGCGGCACGCTCCAGCAGGCTCACCACTGGCTCCATGCTGTTGTAAGGGTGGTGCAGCAGCACGTCGTGCTCCTTCAGGTACTCGAACATATCCACGCCATCACTGGGCAGGCTGAGCGGCTGCACCGCCGATGGCTGCTTGAATCCCTTGTCTTTGAAATGCCGGTGATTGATGATCTGCCATAAAGCCCTGAGGTCTATCAGGGAGTTGATGGTGAATACGTTCGCATTATCTATAGTCCAGCGCTCTTTCAGGATCTTCATCATGAACTGCGATGGATTACGCTCCACCTCAAGACGAACCACACGGCCCTTCTTTCGCGTGCGCAGCTTTGACTTTATCTCCTGTATAAAATCCGCCTCCAGATCATCCGACTCCTCCAGTGTAAAGTCGCCGTTGCGCGTAATCCGGAACAGGTTAACAGATACAATCTCCACGTTCCTGAAAAACTTTTTAATCTTCCAGCGGATAATGTCTTCTATGGGCACAAAAATAATCCTGTCCTTGCGGTTAATTTCGTAAAAACGGGCCAGGTTCTGCGGTATCTGAATAAAAGTTACCCGGTCCTGCGCCTTCTGCTCTTCTGTGGTGCGGGTTACAACGCCAAAGGTAAGGAGCTGGTTCATGAGCAGCGGGAAGCCATGGTAATTGTCGTACACCATAGGCGTGAGCAGCGGGTAAATAGTGTTCTTAAAGTAGGAGTCAACCTTCTTCTGTTCGATTTCTGTCAGTTCGCTTACCTTTAGAATGTCGCAGCCGTGCTTTTCAAAGAGCGGCTTCAACTCGTTATTATACGTCAGGTACTGGTCGTTCACGAACCGATGTGCATAATCCAGCAGCTTCTTACGGAACGGCAGCTCCCGCAACCCTGAATAGTCGGTACGCTCCTTGCCGTAGTCAAGGTAGTTGTACAAACTACCTACCCGAATCATAAAAAACTCGTCCAGGTTGGAAGAAGTGATTGCCAGAAACTTTAACCTGTCGAAGAAGCTTTTGTTTGTATCCCGCGCCTGGTCCAGCACACGGTAATTGAAACGCAACCAGCTCAGGTCACGGCTAATGTATTTACTCCTCTTAATCTGGTCAGAAACCTTATTTATAAGCATGCTCCCATTATTTTTAAAGGATAAAGAAGCGCTAGACGCTGCTATACCCCTGCCTTACCACAAAATATAACTATAATTTGATGCTGAAGTATACAAAAAGCCAACAATATTTTTCATACACAATATAATGCGCTATTATCCATAGCGTTGTAGCTTAACTAAGTTTACGCATTTCTGCCGGAATTGGCATATTCAGCATACAGGCTGTAGTTTCAAGCACTGGTGAATGCCATGCATCCTGTAACTGTTAAAGTGCGCATAAAAGACCCATCCCTACCCTTTCGAAGGGGGGAATTTCTGCAACAGTAAATATTCACCTCCTCCGTGGGGAAAGGGTGGATCGGAGCTGCTTCGAAACTGTAAGTAATACCTTATGTCATACTATCAAGCAGCAGTATCCAATTACATTCCACCACTATAAGTTGACAGAAGCCGCTCAAAAAACGCCAAAGAGCCGGCTGCTGTTCTAAAACATCAGCCGGCTCCAGATAAATTTTAGTGCTTCTGTTTCTAAGCCCTTACCTGTCCGTTTCCTTTCACTATCCACTTATAGCTGGTGAGTTCGTCTAAAGCCATCGGGCCACGGGCATGCAGCTTTTGGGTACTAATGCCTATCTCGGCACCAAGTCCAAACTGGGCACCGTCAGTGAAGGCAGTGGAGGCATTGGCGTACACAGCAGCGGCATCTACCGCTCTAAGGAAGTGCTCTGTATGCGCTTCGTTTTCTGAAATAATGGCTTCACTATGCCGGGAGCTGTACTTGTTGATATGCTCAATAGCCTCATCCAAATCAGAAACTGTTTTCACAGACATTTTTAGCGACAGGAATTCTGTTCCAAAATGTTCGTCCGTTGCCTGGTGCAGTTTCTCCTCCGGGTAACTCTCTTTCAGAACTTTATAGGCAGGAGCATCGGCATATATTTCCACTTCTTTTTGTGCCAAGCCTTTTCCTATCTCTGCTAAATCCTGCACCCGGTTCTTGTTTATCACCAGGCAGTCCAGGGCATTGCACACGCTCACCCTTCTTGTTTTGGCATTCACAATGATGTCTTTACCTTTTTCAAGGTCAGCAAACTCATCGAAATAGGTGTGAACTATACCGGCTCCTGTTTCAATAACCGGCACCTTTGAGTTTTCGCGTACATAGTTTATAAGTCCCTGGCTCCCGCGCGGAATGATGATGTCTACATAATCCACGGCATGCAGCATCTCGTGTGTGGCCTCACGGTCTGGCGGCAGGAGCTGTACAATGTTTTTACCTACGCCATTGTTTTCCAGCACCTCATGTATCAGGCTAACTATGGCTGTATTAGAGTCCTTTGCATCACTGCCTCCTTTTAGCAGCAGCGCATTTCCTGAACGGAGGCACAAACTGAAAACATCAAAGGTGACGTTAGGCCTCGCTTCATATATTACACCGATAACACCTAAGGGTACAGACACTTTCTTTAGCTCCAGTCCATTTTCCAGCTTTCGCTCAGCCAGCACTTTTCCCAGCGGAGAAGGTAGACTGGCTACATTGCTGATGTCAGCGGCTATGCTCTCCACCCGTTCTGCCGACAGCTTCAACCTGTCATACTTCGGGTCGCTGGCGTCCATGCGCTGCAGGTCCTTCCGGTTCTCAGACAGAATAAATTCGGTGGCTTCAACGGCCCTGGCGGCCAGGTCCTGCAGCACTTTTACTACCTTCTCCTCTGAAAGCAGGTTTAGCTTTCTGCTAGCCTGTTTCACGCTTTTGAAAACCTGTTGCAATGCCATAGTTTAGACGTTATGATATTTAAATAAATATAAGTAATTGTAGTGAACGAGCGGTTTCTGGTTATTCAGTCCTACTTTATCGGTTGCTGTCCTGGAGGAGTATTCCGCTTTACCCAGCCCAATATTCTCCCCATTCGCATCTCTGATCCGGATGATGTCTCCCCTGGTGAAATCTCCGGTGATATGTTTTATTCCCACCGGCAGTAAGCTAGTCACCTCATCAGAGTATAAAGCCTCTTTTGCCCCCTGATTTATGTGTACTTCCCCTTTGGTGAAATTGTCGCTGTGCGCCACCCACTTCCGCGGGTTTGGCTTAGATGAATCCGGCTCAAAATAAGTTGCCTTCAGCTTCTTATGATAAAATTCATGCAGCACGTTCTCGCGGTTTCCGTTTGCAATGTAAACATGTATCCCCAGATAAGCTGCCTTTTTTGCCATCTTCATTTTGCTCTGCATACCGCCTCTTCCGAAAGCAGACTTTGAGGTAGCAATATAACGGCTGACTCCTGAGGTCCTGCGGCTTACCCGCTCTATAAGCTTAGAGGCAGGGTCATTGGGATGCCCTTTGTAGATACCATCCACGTTGGTCAGCAGAATAAGGGTATCGGCATCAATCATGGCGGCCGTCATGCTAGCAAGTTCATCGTTGTCCGTGAACATCAGCTCGGTTACAGCTACCGCATCATTTTCGTTGACGATGGGTATGATGTCGTGGTTGAGCAGCCCCAGGAGGCAGTCTTTAATGTTCAGGTAATGTCTGCGGGACCGGAAGTCCTGTGGTGTTACTACAATCTGGGCGATCTGGTGCCCCTCTTTCTGAAAGAGGTCTTTGTAAGCATGTATGATGTCTATCTGCCCGACGGAGGCCAATATCTGCTTTCTTACTACTGATTCTGTTTTATCGTCGAAGGTGATGTGCTTTCTGGCAAAGGCCACTGCCCCTGACGAAACCAATACCACCTGCAGCCCCTGCTCCCTCAGAAAGACGAGTTGCTTTACCAGGGAAGCCATGCGTTCCCTGTCTGGTGAGCCATCGTCTTTAGTAAGAACATTAGAGCCTATTTTTACAACAACAAGCTGCGCCTGGTGATCCATGTATGATTATTTCTTAATAAAAAAATTGATTTTCGGCTAAACGCAGGCATTCCTCCCTTGAATTGCTCCTGGGTATTCTGTGGCCAAAATTGTGGGTTTAGCAAAGGCTAAAACGCTTCCTTCTAATTTTTGCAAGCGCAAATGCTGCCGGTATTTGATTCAGAACTAAAAGACAGGCTCACTGTAAAACGGGATCATGCATACCTACACAAATAGCTGCTATAGTTTACTATTAGTAGGATGGCTTATGAACGTCAAAAGGAGTAAAGAGAAATGATGTGGAACTGCTTTTGTAGCCGGGCACCTGAAATAAAATATTGCTGCTCCCACACCAATAACACTTCATGCTAAAGTATGGGAGCAGCAACAAGCATTAGCTAAGCCACTATACTGACTCAGCTTCCCGCTGTTCTTTCAGTATCCGGATTCTATCATAAGAGGTAACTAAGCCTTTGATAACCGCAGAGGAAAGCCCCTGGTGCTCCATCTCGTTCAGGCCGGCAATGGTACAACCCTCAGGGGTTGTTACTTTATCTATCTCCTGCTCAGGGTGCGATTCGTTTACTGCAAGCAAAGTAGAGGCTCCTTTACTTACCTGAACAGCAATCTTCTGCGCATCTTCAGCATCCAATCCCAGCTGAATACCGCCTTGTGTAGCCGCACGGATAAAGCGCATGTTAAACGCAATGCCACTGGAGCAAAGGGCGGTAGCTCCTGCCATCAGTTCTTCTTCGATAATGAGCGTCTCGCCCAGGCAGTTAAAAATACCCACTACCTCGTTCTCTACCTGTGCAGCCATCCCGTTAAAGGCCAGGCAAGTCATGGATTGTTGTACTGCAATAGCGGTGTTCGGCATACTGCGCACAATGGGGAACTCCCCTACCGACAGCACTATTTTATCAATGGTTACACCTGTTATCACGCTTAGCAACACATGCTGCTCCGGGTTCAGGTGTGGTTTTATGTCGTTGAGCACGTTATCTAACTGTGCGGGCTGCACACACAGCATGATCCAACGGCACTGCTTCACGGCTTCGCTGTTGCTGTTTGTTACCTGCAGTCCTTTGTCTTTGAGAAACTGAATAGACTTGGTATTTCTTCTAGTTACAAAAACGTTTTCAGGCTTAAACTGGCCGTTGCTTATCAGGCCTTCTGCAATGGCGATTCCGAGATTTCCTGCTCCGAGGATAGCTACGTTGCTATTATTCATTCTTCTGATTACTTGTGGTTTTTACGACTCTGGTTTCAGAGCGTTTACATTGAAACATTATTAACTGAACCACAAAAGTACAAAATCCATTTTACTAATAAAAAGCCAGGCACTCCTTTTCCTGCTTCACAAGGGGCTGTTCAAGGCGCAACCACACTTTGCAATGCTTTGTAAATCAATAAATTATATACATAAAACGATCGCATTCTAAATACTTGCAAAATATTTTCTGATAGGGGTTTTACCTCTTATTCCAGGCCAGCAAAAATACAGATCGGAAAAGTTATAAATCCATCAAAATACACTGCTGTAATTCTATTTTGTTTTGAGAGGCACAAATGTATGGCTCCTGCTTATTCTTCGCTTTTAGAATGAATATTTATACCTGACTTACTAAACTTCAACCTTCTCCATTTAGGAATCGATCTGTCTCAAATGTTAAAAGCTGGCATGCGTAAACCATATGATATTTCCTTTACCTGTATGGCGGGAGCGGCAGGTATGACAGGAAGTTCATCTCATTACTAAACCGTAAAACCTGCCCGTGCGCGAGTAGCACAAAGGCAGGTTTTACAGTTTATACTTATATACTTTTTTCTAGTGCCGATATGTGGTTGTATTGCTTGGCCGAACGAGGAGCCACAGGAGCAATCCGATTGGCCACGCAAGAAACGCTACGACAATGGCTACCAGCCAACCCGGCTTTCCTCTTCGTTCCGCATCTTTATAAGACCAAACAATACTCCATAAATAAAGAACCAGCACCACCAGCCCCAGTACAATGCCGAAAATACCTAATCCTAAAAGTGTCTCTTCCATAGTGTTTATTTTATAGTGGTTTGAACCTGTTACTTGTACTTTTTAACGGGGCCAGCATATTTAAGGTTAATTATCAATTGTTTACGCCTCATTAGCATGAAGTACGAGGCATAAGCTTCCGACAGGAAGTCACCAAAAAATTCGCACTGCCATACTCGCCATTCTCATTCATAGTGCTCTATAACGCCCTACCTCCAATAGGAATTAAAGTTATCTCTGTCTATCCACTTCATATATACTTTCACTTGATGTACTCGTCCCAGCCAGCATAGCGCTGCGTTTTCGGACCCAGTGGCAAAGACAATGCTGCTATCGCCAACCCTAGAATCAAGCCGGTTATACTAAGGCTGCTCGGGCTGTCTTGCATGAACCATGGTGCCGCAGCTACTACCAAAGCCAACAGGATATTAAAGTAGCGGCAGAGACGCAACGGCTCCCCCATACTAAAAACCGATACCACCACCACTAGCGCTCCACCCAGGTGGAACACATTAGCTACTGGTTCATGGATGCTCACACCCAGCACACCCGGTGCCGCCATGGCAGTTGCTCCCAGCAGCGTCGCCACTGTCAGCGTCCAGGGAAAGCTGATGCCCCAGATGGAGGAACGGTAAACAGCGCCCGGCTGCTGCGGGAATTTCATCATGGCTGGAGCCTCATCTTTTTCGTCGCTTTCCACTGTTCCTCCTTTCCAGAATATCTTCCAGAAGCTTTCTCCCTGCTGCTTTACCTTCCGCTTCATAAACTGCCCCATCGCAATCACCTCATCTACCTCCAGCGGAATCATCGGAATCATGATAACAGCGGCTAAGATGCAGAAGGTGCACCAGGCTCCCACCACCACCGGTTGGCTGATGACAAGGAAAATATGCACCATCCCCAGCGGTATGACGAGTATGCCAAAGAAAGCGACCATCCAGGGCATCGTGCGCCAGCGGGTGGGGGCTCCCATCCAGCCCATCAAAAACTCAAAGGTATAAGCCAGGGCACCAAGTCCTGCGTCAGAGACGGGCAGTGAATGCGACATAGCAGAATTCAGCACCTGCTCGCTTTGCGAACCGAAGAACGGGTCCCAGACTGACTCAATATACCCTAGCTGGAAAGCGGCGAGGTAGCGGGACACAATCCACCCCACAAAACCCAGCACCATCATAATCCACCGCTGCGGCCAACTGGAGGGGTTGTAGCTCCAACCGGGTGGTGTGTCAGGTCCCATCTTCATGTACATGATCATGTTGGGCATACCTGGTATCAGAATGGTCAGCGCTATCAGTAGGGCACCCACCATGGTGTCGTTAAGGTAAGCTACGGCTGTAGGAGACCAGAAAACAATCGGTGCCATGGTGAGCCAGACGCCGATAAAGCAGCAGATCCAAATACTTATAGGCCGGTTAGGTGTAAGGCCGCGCCAGCCAAAAAAGATTAGGAGTGCACCACTGATAATGTCGCTCCACTTCATGAAAATGATACGCTGGTCCAGGGTGAGCCATACTGTTCTGCCACCCGATGGCTGCACCGTACCGATGCCGTAGTCGAAGGTGAACGGCGAGAGCAGCACCCAGGCTCCTAGTATGATTATCATCCAATACACCCACAGCGTTTGCATGTGGTGCATGTGCAGCATTTTCTCGCGCATCTCCTCCGACATATTCATATCATGGCTGCCGCCGTTTTTGTGCTGCTGCTCTTCATGTTGATAGTCTCCTCTTTTGTGCTGGTGCTGGTTATGTTCGTCCTGCCCGTCGCTGTGCATGTTCTCATTATGCTGCCGCACCTCTTTTTCAGCCATTGGCCTGGTAACGCCGCGCATACCCATCTCGTGCTTTCCGTTCTCTTTGTGCTTATCGTCCTCCATTGTTCTCTGTTAGGATTAAGAAATACTCTTATGAGTCACAGATTTTTTATACGCCGACAGAACTATAATGATATTTCACCTCCTAAAGCCACTAAAGCAGGCCTTTACACCAACATCTGGCCATGAGGACCGTATTGCTTCTGAGTGAAACAACTAGAATTTAAAGCTTAGGAGGAAGCGCAGCGATATGGGACTGAAAGATATGTTTGAGAACCTGAAGAAGGAAGTGAAGGTGGTGCAGGGCGAGGAGACCAAAGACAAAGTCTACAACAACCACAAGGAGTTTGCTGATGAAGCCACAGCCATAAAGGAGTTTGAACGGTCGAAGCAGAAACTCTTTGATGTAAATATGTGGACAAAAATGGCCAGCTTTAACTCCGATTTCCGTCTTTATGACAGCCGGGGACACCGTACCACAGCCCAAAAACCTGAAATAGGCTATTACATTGAAATTATACTCCCTGCCTCAACTATAGAAAACTGGGTAAAGGTAACGGATATCAGGGAAGAGGAGAATATGGCGGAGTTTGTGGTGCACCCCAGTGAAAAACCCGAGCAGCGCGGCCAGGAAGAGAAAGAGATCAAGCACTTCTTCATTAAGGAGGCTAGCAGTACCTTCCGGGTGGTGCGTGAGGGCAAAACCATCTGGGCATATGAGATTGGAAAGAACGAAGGCATCAACAACCAGGGAGAAGAGGCCGGCGACCGGGCATTGCTGAATACGCTGGTAGCTGAAGGCGGATGGGCCGGCGTGCAGGCTCTGCAATGGGATAACCTGACGCGTTACCTGGTGCACCTGGATGAGGCAAAGGAAACTGATTGAAGATTATTAGAATTGGCTGCTTTGCTGCAAGCGGCTTATCCAGCCACACCGATTAGATGAGATGACTGGTGGTAAGTATGGCAGTGAGAGACCCGATGTAGGTTTCTCACTGCCATTTTGTTTTGTTCTACTTTTAAATATATGCTATTGAGCAGGATGGAAAATCCGCATCAGCCACGGGTTGCTTTGCCAGCTACTACTAATCCCGACGCTTCAGGATTTTAAGCATGGGGCTTAAAGAAGAGAAGTTGATAACAGCACCAGCCACACAATAAATACATACCTTCTTCTGAACAAAGGCCATTTTGTAAAGATACTGCGCAGCACCGGCAGCCTGCCCTAATATAACTGCACCCATGGCCACATCTAGTATGCGCGATTGCTTTTTGAAGCGGGTAGCGGCGGTGGCCAAAAGCATGGTAGCCGTATAAGCTCCTAAACTTACAAAGCCATCCGGCATGCCCAGTAGCACGGCATCTTGTGATGAGTTTACTTTCTCTGTGTCAAATACTTTCCCGGGCAGGTCAGGCATGCTCTTGATAAAGCCCAGTTGGAACAGGGATATCAGGCTAAAGTCTATCAAACCCAGGGCAGACTGGGCTGCAATCAGACGCCGGTACCGGGTTATCTCTGTGTTGTCTTCTCTGATTTTGTCTATTACTGTTTTTTTTGTTTTCATAGTCTTTTCGTTTGTCACTTTGATTTACGCGCCATCAGGGTATGGGTTCCTGAACTACCTGCAGCAGATCAAACATAAAGCCTTAGTTATACTATTAATACTAGTTGCTCTGAATATAACTAAGTCAGTAAAGGAGGCGTACCAACAGCAGGAGAAAATTATACTTAACCTGCCATAAATATGAATGAAGACAACAACAGTAACTACAAAGGCGTAGCGGTTGTGACCGGTGCCTCAGCTGGCTTGGGAAGGGCCATTGCCCGTGAATTTGCTCAGGAGGGATACGACGTAGGTTTGCTTGCCCGTGGACTTGAAGGACTTGAAGGAGCAAAGAAAGAAATAGCAGCCTTAGGCCGCAAAGCGGTATATGTACAGGTAGACGTAGCTGATGCCGAGGCCGTAGAAAACGCTGCTGCCAAAATTGAAGAGGAACTCGGGGAGATTACCGTATGGGTGAACAACGCCATGAACAGTGTGTTCAGCCCGGTAAAGGAGATGACGCCGGATGATTACAAGCGTGTAACGGAGGTAACCTACCTTGGACAGGTGTACGGCACCTTATCTGCCCTCAAACGCATGCTGCCCCGCGACCGGGGCTCCATTGTTTTGGTTGGTTCCGCACTGGCTTACCGTGGTATTCCGCTGCAGTCTGCTTACTGTGGGTCTAAACATGCCATTCAGGGATTCTATGACTCACTGCGCACAGAGCTGATGCACGACAACAGCAACGTGAAAGTAACGATGGTGCAGTTGCCTGCCATGAACACAACACAGTTTGGCTTTGTAAAGACCCGCCTGCCAAACAAACCGAAGCCAATGGGTAAAATATACCAGCCAGAGGTAGCTGCAAAGGTAATTGTTTACGCCGCGGAACATGAACGCCGGGAATACCGCGTAGGGTATCCTACCTTGCAGGCGATTATCGGGAACAAAATAGCCCCTTGGTTTGCAGATTATGTTCTAGCTAAAAACGGTATTGAGGGGCAGCAGACAGACGTGCCGGAAGATCCTAACCGAAAACACAATCTTTATGAACCTATACCAGGAGACCATGGCGCACACGGAACCTTCGACGACCAGGCCACTTATTCCAGTCCGCAGGTATGGCTGAGTCTCCACCGCGATGATATCCTGAAAGGCGCACTGGCCCTTGGGGGAATTGTTCTTGGAGGTATGTTAATGAAGAAGTGGGAGGACAGAGATGAATACGATGATTAGCAGAAACTAAACTCAGGTTGGATATTAGACATTATTGGTAAACAGAAGAGCCATTCATAAAAGTGAATGGCTCTTCTGTCTTTGGTTCTTAAAGGAAAGTGGTGTTTACTATGGAGCAGGAAAGTTAACTCACCCTATCACTTGTTACCTCCAAACCTGAGGAATAGAAGAACACTGCTGCCATTGTTGTGTGGTTTTACCGACAGCCTTCTTAACATCTATGCTCCTCTCGCTGATTCATACAATTTGGTACGAGTGTCCTCTTCAGACTTACTGTTTTTGGACCTCCGGCCCAGTTAAGCCGGAGACTCAACATTCTTTTTGCGTCACGAACCTTGAGAATTGCTCCAGGTTAGGCTACTGCTGCATCGGCCAGTTGTCTGTTCTGAAGGAAGATACGGGCAGCCCTGCCTTGTTAAATAAACCTGGCTTCACCGTATTGCTCCACTCATAGCGTACTGCCACAGGGTTCTTCACCGACTTAGCCTGCACCACAACCGTGTTTCCGTCTATTCTGGCATCTGCTTTCACAAATTTGCGGTCTTCGCCGGCAATTTCAAAGTTTGGCAACGCTTTGCTTTCGCTCACCAGTCCTTTATCTGCATAGTCAAAGTACAGCCTTACTTTCCTGCCTTCCACTTTCATCTCGCGGAACAAAGGGCCGGAGGCAGGGCGGTTTTCTTTGCCATATGTTTTATTCAATGCCAGGTTAGCCAGGCGCTTTCCTACGTCCAGCTTGTTTCTTGGATGGATGTCGTCGTTGTTGCCGATGTCGCTTACCACCACCATACCGGTATCCGGCACTTTCAGGCTCTTGCGCTGTGAGTCTCTTAATAATGCGCCGGCATAGGGACCATAGTCCTTATAAGGGGCAATCTGTACAAAGTAGAAAGGAAATTCATAGCCCCACTCACTGCGCCAGTTGTTTATGAGGGCTGGCAGCAGGGTTTCATAGGCCTCCGGAGCAACGGTGTTAGATTCACCCTGGTACCAGAGGGCACCGGCAATGTGGTACGGAATCAGCGGGGCTATCATGGCATGGTAGGCTTTGCCAGGTTGTGAAGGACCATATTCTACTTCTTTCTGCTTTGCTGCAGCCTCCACCAATACCGGGTCGCTGGCAATGGTTTCAGGGCTTACCCACACCTCTCCGGGTGTACCACCCCAACTGCTGTTAATGAGCCCTACCGGCACACTAAGCTCCTGGTGCAACTCCCTCCCGAAAAAGTAGGCTACAGCACTGAAGTGTTTCATGGTTTCAGGAGTACTCACTACCCAATCGCCCTGCAGGTTGAGTTGCGGACCGTCGGCTGTCTGGTGCGCCACATTGAAAAAGCGTACCTCAGGGTAACTTGCTTTTGGCACTTCCACTTCGGCGCTTTCTATACCCGCCGCAGCCGACCATTCCATGTTTGACTGTCCGGAGGCAAGCCATACTTCGCCAATCAACACATCATTGATTATTATGGTATTGTACCCCTTCACGGTCACCACATAAGGACCTCCTGCGTCAGGAGTATTCAGCTTAACAGACCATTTGCCCAGGTTGCTGGCTTTAGTCGTCACAGGCTTGTTATTCCAGGTGCCTACCACCGTAACTGGTTCGCCCGCCTTGGCCGAGCCCCATACGGTTACTTCTGCTTTTTGCTGCAATACCATGTGGTCGCTGAAAATGGCCGGGACAGACACAGCCCACGCAGTATGCATTAAACTAAATGCTAGAATGATTTGAAGGATGAGATTCTTTGTCATGTATAGGTATGTAAGTAAAACTTTAGGTTGTCTTGGATTAACGGGTAATTCTATTAAATAAACTCATGCCAGCTTTTCCAGCACGGTAAGAAAACAAAAAGCCAGTTTTTGTAACCAGCTTTTTGAAAAAATTATTTATTTATCATCTTCTCACAACGATGCACCACCTCCAGACAGGCGCGGGCGTTGTGGTAAGGGCATTTCCAGAAACCGATTTTATCTTCCGCTTCCATCAAACTGTAGTCGTCGTTTACGCCCCAGAACCATTCTCCCCTTTCCTTATCTAATAAATGGTCTTTAGAGAACTGCCAGGCATTCCAGGAGTGATGCAGGTAAGCTTCATTATCTGTCAACTCATATGCATTCAGGAAACCTACCATGGTCTCGGCGCTCACCCACCATTCTCGGTGCTTGTCGTAGTGATTGTTTTCACGATTCAGTTCATGGTAAAGACTGCCATCCGGTTGCAAAGTTTCGGAAGTAGCTTTTGCCATAGCCACGGCTACTGCTTTTACTTTCTTTGTCAGTTCCTGCCTGCCCAGTACTTCTGCCGCTTCCTGCAGCAGCCACGAAGCTTCTATATCGTGCCCAAAAGAAACAAGGTCTGCAGTTGGCTTCCAGTCTTCTGTCAGGAACAGTATCAAGTGGCCATCCTCTCCCACCATGTACTGCAGGAACACTTCCAGTAGCCTTTCTAACTGCTGCCCCAGGTGCTGGTCGGGCCATACCCGGTACAGGTTGGCGTAGGCTTCCAGTATGTGCAGGTGCGTGTTCATGGTCTTTGGATCGTTTCGATCCTTCTCACTCAAGCGCAAATCGTCCAGCAAGCCTCCCTCCCGGCTGAACGCCTCAAAATAGCCGCCCTGCTTTGGATCGAATGATTGGTTTTCTATCCACCGGAACAGCGCCTTTGCGCCCTCCAGCGCTTTCTCATTTTGAGTCGCCATGTAGTATTCACTCTGGCCATATAGCACAAAAGCGAGGGCATAAATCTGCTTCCGCGTACTGAGGGGATTTCCTTTCGCATCTACAGACCAATAAGTGCCGCCATAGGTATAGTCCCAGAAATGCTGCATCAGGTAGTTATAAGCCCGATCAGCCACCTCTAAGTAGACTTCATTATTAGTATGTCGGTAAGCGGCCGAAAAGGTCCACAGGATGCGGGCATTCAGGACACCCCCTTTCGGAGCATCCTGCACAACATTTCCCCTGTTATCCATTTTCCCGATAAAGCCGCCCTGCTTTTCATCCAGTGCATGCTGCATCCAGAAAGAGAGGATATTTTCCAGTTCTGCTTCCGCCTCTTCCTTGTAAATCTTGAGCCTGCTTTTAACTTCTTTTCCTTCTGACTTCATTCTCAAACGCTTCTTACACATTCACCTCCAATACCTTTCCCTGCTCCTGCAGGTAGGCCAGGTTCTGGTCAATCAGCAGGTTGATCCGGTTTACAGAGGCAGCTGAACGGAACTGATCTTCCGGGGTGTTGATGGCATAATCTAAAAGCCTGTCTATAGTGGAAGTGGCCACATGCATCCTGGTGTCAGATGAGGCATAGTAGATATACACGGTACCGTCTTCTTCCGGTATCCAGCCGTTGGCAAACACTACATTCGATACATCACCTACACGCTCTTCGCCTTCCGGGGCAATAAAGTAACCGGCAGGTTTGTGTATCACTTTTGTCACATCGTGCAAGTCGGTCATGAAAACATACAGCACGTAACGCAAGCCAGCAGCGGTGTTACGCACGCCATGGGCCATGTGCAGCCAACCTTTGTCAGTCTTAAGCGGAGCCGGTCCCTGTCCGTTCTTCACTTCATAAACCGTGTGGTAGCGTTTTTCATCGATGATGGTTTCCTCTGGCACTACCGCGTTTTCCATAGAATCTACCAGGCCCCACCCAATGCCACCGCGCGTACCAGCCTCAATAAAGGAATCCTGCGGACGGGTATACAGGGCGTACCTGCCATTAACAAACTCGGGGTGAAGTACCACGTTGCGCTGTTGCGGAGAGTTTGTTACTAAATCTGGCAGGCGCTCCCACTTCACCAGGTCTTTTGTGCGGGCAATACCGCATTGGGCGTTGGCAGCAGACTCATCTCCCTGCGGCGCATTGGGGTCTTTGCGCTCTGTGCAGAACAGGCCATAAATCCAGCCGTCTTCGTGCTGCGTCAGGCGCATATCATACACGTTTACGTCCGGCTCATCTGTCTCAGGCAAGGTGATGGGGCGGTCCCAAAATTTGAAGTTGTCCACGCCGTTCGGGCTTTCAGCCACCGCAAAGAAAGACTTACGGTCTACGCCCTCTACCCGCACCACCAGCAGATACTTGCCGTTCAGTTTAATGGCACCAGCATTGAAAGCAGCATTGATGCCGATGCGCTCCATCAGGTAAGGGTTTGTCTCCGAGTTCAGGTCGTAGCGCCAGAAGAGCGGGGCATGCTGCGCCGTCAGGATAGGATTCGTATAACGATCATAGATACCATTCCCCAGCGGCTCCTTTTTGTTCTGCCGTGTAATCAGGTTATTATGTGCTTCTTCTAATTGTTTGAGTCGTTCTTTAAATGCAGTGTTCATCGGAAATTTTTACTAAAATTATTTTGATCTATCTACCAGGGTAATTCCTCTTTTTACCAAGACACAGCGGGATTATCCGCTGTTGTCAGTTGGCCAGGCTAACAACAATGCTGTCACATGCACAGCAAGAGCCGCCGCTTAATGTGTAATAAGTGGTTCCTTTTCAGACTTCGGAATAGCGGCATTGTGTGTATTTAGCTTGTCCCACCAGGTTTTTTTGAGGATAATGCACACCACCAGCAAAATACCGATGGTCACATACAGCTCCGTATCCATTCCAATCACCAGGTATATCGGGAGAACCGTTAAGCACATCTGCCCCAGCACCCCAATCACCACATTAAAGGCGTCGAGCCAGAAGTTCTTGTTTTCTGTTGCTTCCGGGTTTTCTGCTTTCACTTTTTCAGCTATAGGTCCCCAGAATCCCCACGGGCGCACATTTCTGTAGAAGCTCTGCAGGGTTTCTTCGTCGGTAGGAGGTGCCGTAAACGTGCCAATAAGGCTCCCTGCCAGCGAAATAAGGAGCAGCAGCGGGAAGTAGTATAAATCCAGACCGTCGAAGAGGTAAGGGAAGACAAGCGCAGGCACGATGCCAGCCAGCATGCCCCAGAAGAAACCGCTGCTGTTAAAGCGCCACCAGTACCATTTCAGCACGTTCGCAGAAATATAGCCGCCGTAGAGTCCGGCCACGATCCACTGCAACAGGCTGTTTACATCTTCTGCGAAGAAGCCAATCACTACACTCACCAGCACGACCACCACACCCGTGGTGTAGTTGATGCGGCTTACGGTGTCGTTTGTTGCCGTCGGGTTTACGTACTTCAGGTAGATGTCATTTACTAGGTAAGCTTGGGCGGCGTTCAGCGTACCGGCAAATGTACCGATAAAGGCAGCTAATAGCCCGGCTAGTATCAGGCCCATCAATCCATTTGGAGCAAAGTTCTGAATGGCAGAAGGCAGAATTCTTTCCAAGTCGATACCGCTTGCCGATTCCAGGTTGAGCTGCTCGTAATTCAGCAAGGCCAGCACAGTAAAACCAATGATCATCAGGTAACGCGTCGGGATAAGCACCAGTGACACAAAACCACTCATCTTAGCGGCATCCTGCGGAGAGCGCGCTGAAAGAATTTTCTGCATGTCGTAGTTTGGCGTTGGCCCTGCTATGCTGGCCAGTACTCCTTTAAAAACCATCAGGCTGAAGAAGATGCCAAACAATGAATAACCATCTGACTGGATTTTATCATTCACTTCATCTATAATTCCTGTCCAGTTCAGGTCTTCCAGCGTGGCACCAAAAAAGGGAGTTTTCCATGCTTCCGGCACATTCAAAGAAGCTTTTTCCAGGTTGTTCATCGCCATTACCCCAATCACAACGGCTGCTACTGTCATGATGATAAACTGCAGCACATCGGCCCAGACAATACTGGACATACCACCTAAAATAGAATAAAAGACAGCGAAGGAAGTAAACAGCAGGCCATAGAAGTGCGGCACAAATTCAGCAGGAAGATCAAACGGCAGGAAAGGCTGCACGTAAGACCACGGCACAAATATTTCCACGAATTTACCCAGGCCTATAAAGCCATACGCCAGGAAGCCCAGGCAGCTTATAAGGGCAAACACCACGACGATGCCATGTGATTTATCAGCAAACTTCCCTCTACCAAAACGGGTCAGCATCCATTCAGCACCAGTAGTAACGTTAGACCGTCGCAACCAGGCTGCCAGGAACATCATCAGGAAAACCTGGTTAAAGGATGGCCACAGCCACGGAATCCAGATACTTTTCAGACCATAGACAAAGGCCAGCATCACCATCCACATGGTACCCGAGATATCGAACATACCAGAGGCGTTGGACAGCCCCAGTGCGTACCATGGCAGGGTGTTACCACCCAAGAGGTAGGCATTCTTGTTTACCCTTGCCCTCCGCTGCATCACCAATCCTATAGCCGCCACGGCTACCAGGTACAAGGCAACTATACCAATATCAATTGCAGTTAATCTCATTTATATATTTTTGGCTGATTGTCTAAGGCTATGGGAGAGTAATTCTTAGGAAGAACAAGTATGGCTTATGCTAAACCTGCAAGCGTCTGTTATTACTTTGCCGGAGGTGCACTATAGATGTTCCTAGCATCCACCTCCTTCATAAAAAATACATTGTCGCGGTTATAAAACTCCCTGAAGTTCTCTACACTATTATGCCCCGGATAAGGTGCATAATAGTGGTCTAGCCGCCCATTTAGCCAGACTAGCACATACGAGAGGCCGGCATTCTCCACTACCGGAAGCAGGGTGTCCGTCCACCACTCTGTCAGCGGAACCTTTTCGTGACCTGTTTCGGTAAAAGCCCATACTTTGTCTTTCTCCTGCCCTATCTGGCCCACGGTTTCCACCATGCGTCTGGCATCTTTTATAAAAGCCGTGTCAGGTGCGGGGGAAGCAACAGCTGGGTCTATTTTTGGGCGGTGGTAAAGGTCAAAACCTACAATATCCACGTAGTCATCGCCGGGGTAGCACTCCATATAATCTTCGGGGGAGATAAACCTGTCGGTGGAGTAGGCAATAAGGAGGTTATTGGCTCCTTTGTTTCGCAGGTAATCGATGGTGTAGCGCCACATTTTCTTATAATCTTCAGGAGAAACATGGTCACGACCCCACCAGAACCAGCTGCCGGTATGCTCATGCAGCGGGCGGAAAACGACTGGAATTAACTCTCCTTTGGGCCCTTTGAGGCTGGTCATAAAGTTTGCCACATTGTCGAGCCAGGAGTCGTAGCGCTTAAGGGCCACAGGGTCGTTGAAAAGGCGCTGAATGGTAGAGTCCATCTTGTCCCAGCTTGTTTTCGAAGGATCAAGCGGGTTGTTCAGGTGCCAGCTAAAGGTGTTTAGTCCACCCCGTTCGTACACCTGCTGTGCGTAGGCACGCATTCTGTCGAAAGGTACACTATCAAGGTTGGTCACAATTCCGAGTTCTAAATGGCCCAGGTCCCAGCCAACCACGGCAGGATATGCTCCCACTACTTCTTTTACATCAGAGCGCCCGTCTTCATACTTCCACCCGATGCCGTAAGCCAGGTCATCCTGGTGCCCAAACATGATGCCTTCTTTTGAGAGGCGTCTCATGTTGGCGTAAAGGTTCTTTGTTTCCTGTGTTGCCTTCGGGTCTACTGGCAGGATGTGAGTATCAGTTACCTGCAGTTTCTGAGAACAGGACGCTTGCAGGAAGAGGAAAGCAAGAAAACCAAAGAGGACAATACGGGCCATACAGGATCAAATAAGATGGTCTGTTCTTTTCACCTAAACATCTATGCATCAGAACCAAAGATATGCTGCTCTCCCAGTTCCTCAACATTGCTTATAGACCCTTAAAGAAGCCACTTAGAGGGTATTTTCCGTAACAGAAAAGATATAAAGAGCACTTCAATACAAACAGGTCGGAATAACAACGAAGGGTAATAAGTAAGTAATCAGCAACTTTGTTTCTTAATTACAAAACTAAATAGATTGTTCTCAGGTTTATAATACTATTTTACCAAAACTTTGACTAAATTACTTCCTATTCGGCACGCTGTCTTTTAACAGGAGGATGTGAACAGGCTTGAAGGTGACCTCAATTAAAAAGGAACTTAGTGTATAGTTAGCAGCCCATCATTAAAACATGCTTCATCTTACCAAGCAGGTAGGCCTGAAGTGATAGCTCCTGGACATAAGATAATACCCGAGTTGATGCACGTCATTTAATTAGACAGAATCAATTCAAAAGAAGAGATAGGACAGGCATACAAAAGCACCAATACTTTTTTTACCTTCCGCTATCATAATACTCAGTAGTACAAAATCAGCACTAGCTTTAAATTAATAGTACCCATGACAACTGCTGCTTACAGAGAGATAACCCCGCTAACCCAGAATGACTGCTTTACCGTTTTCTCCAGGACGAAGAAAGAGTTCAAGTTCCCTTTACACTATCATGAGGAATATGAACTGAACCTGATATCGAATGCAACCGGATCCAAGCGCGTTGTGGGGGACAATATTGAATTGATTGACGACC
The DNA here is from genome assembly GCF_042686245.1 of Pontibacter toksunensis. Taxonomy (NCBI): domain Bacteria; kingdom Pseudomonadati; phylum Bacteroidota; class Cytophagia; order Cytophagales; family Hymenobacteraceae; genus Pontibacter; species Pontibacter toksunensis. Next base: position 374,205 of record NZ_JBHUOX010000002.1, read on the forward strand.
TTGAACTGGTGCTGGTAGGTAGCAATCTGCCGCACGGCTGGTTTACGCACCAGTGCCAAAGCGAGAGCATCAACGAAATAACCATCCAGTTTCACCGCGACCTGTTCGACGAGAAATTTCTGAGGCGCAACCAACTCAGCTTTATCCGTTCTTTGCTGGAACGCTCCTCCAAGGGAATATCCTTTTCTCAGGAAACAAAAGAAGCTTTTAAGCCACGCCTTGAGCAACTGGCTAAGAAGAGCGGCTTCGACTCTGTGCTGGAACTCATCTCTATTCTGCATGACCTGTCTACGTCACGCAACATGCGGACTTTATCCAACAGCACCTTTACTTCAGATCAGTTCAGCTATTACAGCAGAAGAATAGAAAAAGCTTTTGAATACATGCAAACCTACTATGACAAAGACATTACGCTGGCTGATATCTCGAAAGTGGTGAACATGCCGGAGGTGTCCTTCAGCCGTTTTATAAAAAAGCGCACAGGTAAAACATTTGTGGAAAGCCTGAATGAGATACGCCTCGGCCATGCCTCCCGTATGCTGATTGACACCACCGAAACTATTTCAGAAATCTCCTACAAATGCGGCTTCAATAACCTCTCCTACTTTAACAGGGTGTTTAAAAGGGAAAAAGGAAGCACTCCAAAAGAGTTCAGACAGAATTACTCGAGTTCCTGTGTGATTATTTAAACCATAAACTGACAGAATTTAGCTGCATCAATAAGCAGTCGAAGCAGCCCACAAGTAGTCTGTCAAAAGTATAAGAAGTATAAAACATCTTATCTAATGGTTTTGACACTAAACAACCATTCTAGAACGGAAGCGCAGTTGCAAATTTCTTTCTGACGATTAAGACTTTTACATTTTAGCACCGGCTGCTTTACCTTGCTTTTTCTCGTTATTGGCAATGGTAACGGGCTGGGCGGGATATAGGAAGCTTCTGACTTCTTTCAGATGCTGAAGGCTACCATTGGGTAGATTGCTTAAAATGATAAGCGCGCTGTGGTCCTTTGGGTTTCGCAACAGATAGGTCGTGTAGCCATGCCATAAGCCGGCATGGTATACAACAGTATCACCGCTATCAACAGCTTTGATACGCCAGCCAAACCCATAGTCCTCGTCTTTTTTCTCTTCAGGGCGGGAGCCTCTGAAAGCCTCCTCAAGAGTTTCTCTCCTTACCAGCTTTTGCGTGTACAGGGCCTGGTCCCACTTGTATAAATCTTCTACCGTAGAAAACATTCCTTTGTCTCCGAGCACAGTATCCTGATAATCTGAGGTTCTTTTTTGCCTGGCCCGGGTGTGGCCGGTGGCTACTTTCCCGGTCTGGCTTTCCAGGTCATGAAACATAAAGGTGTTTGTCATTTGCAAAGGCTCGAATATATGCTGGTGCATAAAGGCGGCAAAGGACATTTCAGAAACCTTTTCTACAATAGAGGCCAGCAGAAAGTAACCGGTATTGCTGTAATTGAAGTGAGTATCGGGCTTGTAAAAAACGCGTGGCTTATGCTCCGCCATCAGGTTTAGGACATCATCGTTTGTGATTGACTTCTTGCGATCGGGCCAAAGTTCATCGCTGAAATACGTGTAGTTGGGTAAGCCAGACCGATGGGTAAGCAAATGCCGGATGGTAACTCCTTTATAAGGAAACGAGGGGATGTACTGCTGCACAGTGTCATCATAATCTAGTTCGCCCTGCTCCTTCAGCATCATGATGGCCATGGCCGTAAATTGCTTGGATACAGAAGCCAGCTGAAAAGCCGTTTGCGTGGTCAGGCTATCTTTTCGGTAAAAGTCGGCATAGCCATACGCCCCCTTGTAAATCACCTGGTCGTATTTTGTATACAGCACCGTTCCGTTAAAGCCTCTTCTCTTATGCAAGTAGGTAAAAATGGAGTCTACCTGATGCCCAAGCTTCTGGGCACTGGCTGCGGTAAACGAAGCCGGGACCTCCACCTGCTGCCTCTCCTCCCTGTCTGTTAATATATTGTTAAACAAGCCATCTGTATTCGATTCCTGGCAAGAAACAAGGTAAAGACAGAAGACGCACGCGGTGATACATCGAAGCAATAGAATTTGTACTTTAGAGAAGGTCATAACAGAAGCCGCCAACATGTAAGTGAGTCTTAAATATAAGCGGTCAGCTTCAGTATTCTAAAGTAAAATTTTAAATATTTTCAGACTTCCGGAGAAACAGGATGAATGGTTCTAAAATAGCGTTTTTTCCCGAGGCTGTAAACCTAACTCTGTCAATGGTTTTGATAAACACCCTCAACGCAGTTTAGCTTACAGCCTCCCCTGAGAAGCTGTTTTACCCCTCTAACCATAAAAACAAATTATTTCTGTTGCAGCTTTAGCCACAGCTGTGCGATAATCGTTTTAGCATCATGTGTCTCTAAGTCTATTAATTCTTGAGCTGAATATCGCACAATTTGAATATACTCGTGTTCCTGCGCACTTCCACCGCCCGCACCGTGCTGCTCCGACACCTCTGCATAAAATAAAGATACCTGTTCTGTAGTGCCGCCCGGAGAAGAATAAAATGTATACAGATGCTCCAGCTTATTCACATGGTAACCAATTTCCTCTTCTATCTCCCTTCTGATACTTTGCTCCGGCTGTTCTCCTTCATCTATCATACCTGCCACTACTTCCACCAGTTCCGATTCAGATCCAATCCGGTACTGTTTTGTGAGAATATATTGGTGTTTTTCTGTATCGTATACTAAGGCACACACGGCGCTTCCACGATCGAACTGCTCTCGGGTGAAAGTCTGCCCTTCCTGCTCTACAGTTATTTTATTTATCTTAAAATAGCCGTCATAGGCTTTTTCTCTTTTCTTTATTTTCATTGTTTTCAAGTTTTTTGCCAAGAGTATGGCTCTCAAATTTCAATCATACTATAAGACAAGCTTCATTTTTTCCCTTTGGAGGCAGATTCGTTTTAATCTCTCTTACACTGCGCAAATTTCAGACTTAGCTTAAAAGGAAGTCTTGTCTGTACCGGCTTGGACAGAGGCCCAGAAATGACTCACGCTCGCGGGGCGCGAGCGAAGGCATTTACAGCATAAACATTTCTAGCTTTTAAGGGAGATTATTGTCATTAGACAAGATAGCAAAAGTACGCCAACTGCAGAAAAAGCCTTACTAAGCCCCGTAACAGAATTATAACTCATTATTGCGCTGCGCTGCCTCCTGCGTCCGCTCTGTAAGAAAGGATTCTGACAAGGCTGTTTCGCTCTCGTAGCCTTTCGCCCTTTTGTTGCCGATGCCGCCCTCGCCAGGAAGTAATTTGTTTACCATGCCAAAGACGTTGGTCATGAACTCCGGCGACAGGCCGTGCAGCAGAGCCGCTAACTTAGCAGGCAGTGTAGTCGTTACTTCAGCATCTCCGAAGCGCAGGGCATCCAATATCTTTTTGGCTGTAGCCTCCGCACTCATTGAGGTTAAGGGACTGGAATCTATAATTTTGAAGAGTGCATACTCCTGTTTGTGCTGACCTTTCACAAACGCATGGCGGGGACTTCCTGTTTGAATCAGGCCTGGTGTAGCAGTGGTTACATTTATGTTATACTTCTTTAACTCTGCTCGTAGCCCCTCCGACAGCCCCGTCAGGGCAAACTTACTGGCACTATAAGGAACTAGATGCGGCACACTTATTTTTCCCCCAATAGAAGAAACATTAAGTATAAGCCCGCCCCCACGAGCTTTCATGCTTGGCAGTACCGCCATGATAGTATGAACAGGTCCCCAGTAATGGGTGTTGATGGCCTCCTCGAAATCCTGCAGATTCATTTCTGCCACGGGACCGGCGTGGATGATGCCGGCGTTGTTGATAAGCACGTCAATCGGTCCGAACTCGTTCTGCACATTCGTAACCATATCGTTTACTTCCTGTGCTACCGTTACATCGCATTTCTGCACCAGCACGTCAGCACCGTTGCCTGCCAGCTCCATGCGGGCATCCTCCAGTTCAAACTCGTCGCGGGCGCAAAGTACCAGTCGGGCACCTTCTTCGGCCAATTGCCGCGCCATTACCAAGCCCAGGCCTCTGGAGCCTCCGGTTATCAGTACTACTTTATGGTTGAAGTCATAGGCTCCTAAATTCCTGATGGCGGCTCTCGCTGCCATAATGGCTCCTGCACCGGCGGCCACCCACCATAGTTTTTTTGTGTCGTTCGCTTTCATAGTTAGGGTCAATTAAGAATTTATGGGAAACACCACGCCCGTTAATGCAGGAGCATCCGCCCACACCTTTACGACACCAATTGATGAGTAGTTAAAACTAAAGTTGCTGATGATGCTTTTTGCCGTATTATTTCCGGGAGAAAAGCCTGTTACGAAGCACGGGTGTGTAGAGCACATTCACAACGGCAATGCCATAGTGGTCATCCCTGTTTGGGTATCCCGGCGCTGGTCCGATGTTGTCTAAATAGTCGGTGGTGGTGATGTGGTAAATGAGCTCGGGTGCTATGCTGAATTCGTTGTTAATGCGAAAGCGCAGGCCTCCTCCAAAGGGAATGACAGCGGCAATGGCAGGATACCTGCGCGCCGGCTCATAAGTAGTCTGAGATTCATTTAACTTACCCTGACCAGGGTACGAGGTGGGCGTATAATACACTAAACCAGCGCCAGCCCGGATATATGGCACCAGGAAGCGTTTCCTCAGGGAGCGATAGCCTGCGCTGCCAGCATAGCTGTCCAGCAAGTTAATCACCACGGTTGCGGTCACTTCAACTACTTCAGACCGAAAAGAAACATCTAGGGGACGATGTGGAGAGCCTTCGGTAGCACCTAAGCGCAAATAACCGATGCCGCCGCTAATACCCAGGTAATTCGTGAAGTAATAAAGCGCCCCGATACGCACATTCGGGCCAAACCTGTTGCAGCCAGGGCGGCCACAAATATCACTTCTGACGGCAGCCAAACCACCGCCCACGGCAAGCACTACACCGCGCTCATCCGGTACTCTGCTAACGCCTTCCCTCTTGTTGAATATAGATTGGGCTTCAGCTGTATTTATGATTAACAGCCACAGGAAACATATTAAGAGAAAAAGGTAAGATTTACCATTCATAGGTAAAGGTGGATTGTATGTAGAGCGTTCTGTTACGCTAACCCGAACTTGTCTTTATGTTTACGTTCAACTCGATTCAAAAGCAAAAGTTTACTGATCGTTAGCTGGAGACAGCTATGCTTTAATTTTTGATACTGCTCAAATACTAGCAAAGGCAGGCATCTGCTCTCCTAAGAGTTAATACCTGCCTTCAATTTTATCTTTTATTTGGTAGTTTCCAGTTTATCCAGGTTAGTATCCATCAGGCTGATGAAATCAATCACCAGAGCTGCTGCATCCGGGTAAAACTTCGTGTTGACGTTCACAAAATCATCTGTGGGTTTGTGGTAATGCGGGTGGTCTTCAACCCCGAAGTACACGTAAGGGATTTTGCGCTTATGAAACTGGTAGTGGTCTGACTGCGAAGTCCAGTCATCGTGGCCCTGCTCCGGCCTGTCGTGGCCCAGCACCAGTTTAGCCTGCGGCTGTGGCTTTACCTGCTCCAGGTATGGCTTTAGCTTTGGGTTATGGTGGGCTCCGCTGGCATAGAGCTCGCCTTTGTTATTGATGCTCAGCATATCCATGTTCACATTCAGCAGGATGTTCTGCAAGGGCACAGGCGGATTTTCCAGGAAAGCATTTGCCCCCTGCAGTCCCAGCTCCTCGCCGTCTAGCGCCACAAAAACAAGGGTATGCTCCGGCTTGCTTTTTGAGAAATGAGAGGCCGCCGCCAGCAAAGCGCCAACACCTGAGGCGTTGTCATCGGCACCGTTATAGATTTCTCCATCCCGCTGGCCCACGTGGTCATAATGAGCGGTAACAACAATGGCTTTATCTGATTTGCCCTGTATATACCCCACCAGGTTGGTTGCCTGCTCTACCACCATTCGCTTTGTCTCCAGCCTGAAGTGCTGCTTATACTCCTGCCCAAAGGGTGTAAGTCCAATCTGCTTGAAACGCTGCTGGATATACTCCTGCGCCATCTTATTCCCCTTGGTGCCACTCAGGCGTCCTTCTAAAGAATCTGCAGACAGCACTTTGATATCTCTCAGCAGCTGTTCTTTGTTGAGCTTCGGGCGCTGCGCCATTCCTACAAATGGTATAGCAAGAACTAGTGAGAGCGCAAATAATTTTTTCATCCTTGAATTTAAAACTCTATTGTAATACAAGTGGCTGTATTTGCCATACGGGAGAAGGCTACTTCCAAGGCCAGGCTATCCAGCTCCACTTTCGTTTCATGTTTCTGTTGCGCGGCCTGTTATAACCAGGCTGGTGCTCCTCCTGCCGTCTTCTGCTATCCCTGTCCAGTACCTGTATTACAACAGGTATCCAGCCATTACGAATATAGGTTCTAGCTACATCAGCTTGACACAAAGGGCTTCCGGGTTGGTTGTGGCTATAGTTCATCGTCTTGCGGTTTAGGTTATCTCGACAACTGTCGACGGAATAACTAAAACAAGCAGCATGCCAGCTACGCCGTTTTTTCTGAAATGTTTTTACATTTTTTATCTATGCTGAATTAAATTTCCAGATGTGCGTGAAAGCCCTGGAGCAGTAAAAGTCATTTACACTTCGATACGCTGCACAACCCTTACGAAAATGGCCTTTGGTCAAAACGCTATAGCTCAGGCACAAAAAAGCCAGGCGTTACGCCTGGCTTTCTCTTTAGTCTTTTATGTTGATGAACGAAGGGAGTTCAAATGGCCCAATGGAAGTCTGAATCGTTGGCTTTATCTGCAGGGTTACTTTTGGCCGGGCTGTTTTGTCTTGGTTCAGGAGGGTTGCCAGTTGCAGCAGGCTGTTCAGATCGGGGCTGCCGTTCTGTTCTACAAGCTTTAGGGGCGAGCTTACAGTGATGGTGTTTAAGCCATTCCTGAGTTCTACAGGTTCACTTACCAACCCGCTCAGTGCCTGTCGGTCATCTACCAGCAACTGCCACTTAAGCTTCGTCACAGTCATGGTGCGGTCTTCCTGCCCCTCCCCGAGCGATACGCTCAGCCCCAGGGTGGAGGTGGCCTTCAAATCATTATTGGAGACAGCCGAAAACAATTTGGCAGCCTCACTAAAAGAGAAATCCTGTGGGTTCTTCTTCTCCAGCAGGTTAATGCCGTTTACTTCCACCCTATCCACGCTTTTAAGGCTGTATTCTGCCTCTTTAAAAGCCTCTACATCATTTTTGGTTTTACACGCAAAGCTCAGCACCAGCAGGGCCAGCAACAGCGTAAAATTTGCGAACTTTTTTATCATGCTCTGCTCTTTTTAATCTTTACTTCCTGATAACCTTTCCGGAGCCGGATACATCAGCGTTGATAGTAGGGCTACCCTGGTGGTATACGCGCCCACTGCCACTAATTTCAACATCCATCCTTTCTTCTACGTTTACCTCGGCTTTACCGGAGCCTGAAATATCTATTTCGGCCTCCCTCGTCGTCAGGTCAAAAGATTGATTGTTGCCAGATCCGGAAATAGAAATATCGTGCCGGCTGGCTACCCCTGCTGCAGTAATTGTGCCAGATCCGCTGATGCGGGAGTTCAGGCGGTTGGTCGCCAGCCTGAGCTTCATGTCGCCGGAGCCGGAGACGCTGGCATCAAACTCCTCGCTTTCAAAAACGTCCTCCAGCTCCACATAACCCGAGCCTCCCACACTCGCCTGTCTTATTTCCGGTGTGGTAATGTACACCATCACCGGATTATGGTCGCGTATACAGCGGTTAAATTCGATGTCCCAGACACCGTCCTGCACCTTTGTTCCCAGTTCATCCAGCACATTCCGTTGCCCCTCCACCTCCACGCGCTGCGGAGAACCCTTGCGGATAAACACGCGCATACTGCCACTCACATCAATTCCTTCCAGGGGCGCTATATCCAGAGAACGTGTTTCGGTGTCTCCCTCCCCCTTCATACATAAACCTTCACTATCGCAGGAGGTAAAGAGCGGAAATAGAACCAGTAGGACGAGAAGGTATTTTATATTTTTCATTTTCTGGAATTTAGAGATAGGCAGACTTTGATGCAGCAATATATTGAAAAAACATATATCCCTAAAGTACAGAGGCCACACCCTCTGAAAGGTGTGGCCTCTGTACTCCTCTAAAAAGGAGGATTGGCTTAAGAAAGGTGCCCTACACGCTGGCCACGCTTGTTCACAAGATAGCCTTCATCCGTCACGAAGATAGTATCCATAATCTCACTCTCGAAATAGTATGGGTAATCCGGGTTATTTGTCTTCGCCAGCTTTCCTATCACTCTCACGCCATCCTCACTCATGTGCACCAGGTAAAGACGAGTAGTGATGTAAAACTGCTCGCGGGGAGCTTTGGTAAAATTCACCCGGGTCAGCACACTTCTGCTGTCCATTGAAACCCGATGTTGAGATGTGTTCTGCCGTTGTGCGGTAGCAACCTGGCGTTCAGCCGGTCTGGTACTCGGCACTATCGCACGCTGGTCAGGCTGTGGCCCCTGGGCGCTGGCCAGTAACTGGTCGTTGGCGCTTTTCCAGCCTTTGCTGATGGCAGCCAGTCGGTACCTCTTGCCAGGGTGTGTCCGGGAGTTTTCTTCTTCTGAAAGTAAATCGATAGCAGCCTGTGCCTCTGCCATACTTGCTCCCATTTTACGCAGCACAAAGCCAGAGAACTCATCGGCCTCCAGTTCATCTGCCGGGTTGCTGCCACCTCCCGACAAGGTATGTCCGTTCAGGTGATGCCCGATTTCGTGCGCCAGGATGCTTACGCCAGCCCAATCAGTATGCACGGCGTTGTTGATGCTGGACAGGAAGCGGTCGCTGTACAGGATATAGCGCTTGCCGTTGTAAACTACGGCAACGGCATTATCTATATCAGCGGCACGCAGTTCGAAGCGGGGCTTTAACCCCACCACGTTGATAATTTCCTGCACAATGTCGCGGGTATCAGCAACTTCGGTTGTTTCAGGAGTCGGGGTAGCGTCAGTAGCAGCAGTAGCTACATAGCCCAATACAGGGGCTAACACCAGTCCCAGTGATATTGCAAGTTTCTTTATGTTTAGCATAGTCAGATCTGTAGGTGCGCTGTTAAAGTAAAACGATATTTCACAGCTGATATTTTACATGCAAGTACTTTGCCAAAGTGTTTCATTGTGCTATCTCAGACCACTTTGCTATGCTATTTTAGCTTGAATCTCGGGTGTTTCCCTCACATTCAGCATTCCTTCCTATTTTAGCAGGAAATTACGCTCGTTATGCTCATCCTGTTTGTGCTGCTCTACCTGCTCTTTAACATTGGCATTGGCTACTGGGCATCGCGCCGCGTGCACAACACCACCGATTTCCTGCTGGCAGGCCGCCGACTTCCGTTCTACATCTCTACTACCGTGGTGTTTGCCACCTGGTTTGGCTCCGAAACCCTTTTAGGTGCCTCCTCTGAGTTTGCCTCGCATGGCTTACTGGGTGTGATTGAAGATCCTTTTGGGGCGGCGCTGTGCCTGGTGCTGGTGGGGCTGTTCTTTGCCAAACGCCTCTACCGCATGAACCTGCTCACCCTGGGCGACTACTACCGGGTGCGCTACAATAAAACCACCGAACAGATTGCTGCTTTTTTTATGGTTATCTCATACTTCGGCTGGATTGCCGCGCAGATGGTGGCCCTGGGTATTGTGATGAACCAGGTATTCGGCATTTCCACCATAGCAGGAATACTAATTGGAAGCAGCATCGTGATAGGCTATACTTTCCTGGGTGGTATGTGGTCGGTGTCCATCACAGACTTTGTACAGACCGTCATGATAATCGGTGGCCTGATCTTTATCTGCTGGAACCTGTTGCAGGAGGTGCCGCTGGAAGAGGTACAGGCCGGCCTCCCGGGCGACTTCTTCCGCTTTGTACCCGAAGAACGCGATGCCGTCAGCTGGCTGAACTACTTTGGCCTCTGGATTACGATCGGGCTTGGCTCCATTCCGCAGCAGGACGTGTTTCAGCGGGTGATGTCGGCAAAATCGGAGCGGGTGGCCGTGGCGGCTTCCATCAGTGCCGGCTTCCTTTACCTGACGGTGGCTTTTATGCCGCTGCTGCTAGCCACCTACGCCAAACACCTGTACCCGGAGCTGATGCAGCAGGACGCACAACTGCTGGTGCCAGGGCTTATCCTGCGGTCTTCTTCTATGCTCGTGAAAGTGCTTTTCTTTGGGGCGTTGATTTCCGCTATTATCAGCACGGCCAGCGGCGGTATCCTGGCTCCGGCCTCTATTCTGAGTGAAAATATGCTGCGCCCACTGCTGAAGAACGTAACGGATGCCAAGCTGCTGCGCCTCTCCCGTTTCAGTGTACTGGTGGTAGCGGCTGTTTCTCTGGCGATGGCGCTGCTGCACAGCAATATCTATGAGTTAGTCAGTGAGTCGTCGGCGCTGAGTCTGGTAAGCCTTTTTATGCCGCTGGTGGCTGGCATGTTCTGGCGCAGAACCAGTTCAGCTGCTGCCATTGCTTCTATGCTGGCTGGGATGGGTGTTTGGCTACTGGCTTTGTACCTCGAGCCTGAGGTAAACCCGATGCTGTATGGCCTGGCAGGAAGTATAGCCGGTCTGTTGCTGGGGCAGGTAATAAATGAAACCCTCATAAGGAAAAGGAAGATTCATTAAAATAGTACATAGCCATGTTGCTTTTCTCCCCTCTTTTGTAGATTAATCCTAAAGTTAGTACCTTGTCGGGAGCTTTAGTGAAGGTACGCCAATGTGCCTTTGCAAAGAGCACTGCAACAAATGACTTTGTATCTTGATACACCAGCGTTGAAGGTATACGCTGACGAATCCCTTCAACTTATAGTTATACAGGCAAATGGCACTGTGCCCACTGCTACTTATCGCCACGGCCTCTCCCTTGCTACTGAAATTGCTATTGAGAGGAAGTTCCCTTTCTGGCTGGTGAACAACCGGGAGGGCGGCATCATAACACCAGAAGACCAGATATGGGCAACAGAGGTAAATGCTCCCAGACTCGCCGAAGAATCCGCTATCAGGAAAATGGCTTTGATTGAACCCAAGGACCTGCACAGCAAGCTTATTCTGGAAGACTTAATGGACAACGTAAGAGACATCTATCCCTTTGAGATGCAGTTTTTTGAGGATGTTCCAAGTGCACATGCCTGGTTCCGGGATACAGAGGCTACAGTGTTTCGTACTACACCGCCTGCTATTACACCTACAGATAAAAAGTGATTTGATTTATAGAGAGTCAAATTGGCTTCTTTTTAATTTTTCTAAAAACCTATCGACCTGCTTGGTCACATGTTCTAAGACAAAATTGATTGTTTCTTTGATCCTGTGAGTAGTTAGTTCTGAAATGTCGTCTATGTTTATTTTACCTGAAGTTGTTAATACTACAGGTGTTTTATCAGGACAGATTGTAGGCGGAATAACGAAAAATAATTTACTCTTTTCGGCATCCATGTCACTATGGTGGGCTATATGATCGTTTCTTAGTTTTATGATATAATTGTGTGAAACCTTATGGTTTACATTTTCCGATCGTTTAAAAATATGATTGGGCTCTAGCTTTATCCCTCCTCGCTCTTTTGATTCTGCAAAGCATCTCCCGTAAGTAATAACTAGGCTTTTAAATAAAGCTGTTTTAATTATTTTAGAAGATTGATGCTCATACTCTTCTATATAATTTAGACATTCAATCAAATCAGTTTTAAATGACTTATAGGCATTTACTCTTAAAGCATCTTTATCAGAAACAATCCTTATTTCACATTTTATTCCTTTATAAAAAACATCAGCATTTAAATCTCCAAGCTCCCCTGAAGAATCTGTGGGAATTATTTCTATTTCTGTTGATTCCATAAAATCTAGTCTTAACAAATTGTTCATTCTTAGCCTCAACTATTCTTCGGACCAGAAACGGTAATATAGTTTGGCAGTTCTACCTCTCCCACTGGCGTCTGCACTGTTGGCTTTATCTGAAAGATGAGGTTCTGACGCAGGTCCTTTTTCTGGGAGAGCAGTGTCATTAGTTTAGAAAGGCCTTCGTAGTTGCGCATTCCTTCCAGTTCCGACATCATCACGGAAGTCTGGATGGGGAGTTCATTCAGGCCCTGGTGCAGGTACATCGGTTCCTGTACCACGCCCTGTAGCGTTTCTTCGCCGTCCACCAGCAGCTGCCACTTCATTTCGGTAATGGTCATCTGCCGCACCTCTTCCGGCTCCTGCATCTGCACCTGCAAGTATAAAGTAGTGCTCGCGCGCAGCGTATTATCTGATATGGAGGCTAACAGACTGTCGCCTTCGCTGGTGGTGAAGTCGTTGGGTCCGCGCTTCTTCATTACATCTACGCCATTCAGCTGCAGGTCCTGCACCTCTTTTAAGGAATAGTTTGCCTCTGTAAATGCCTTCAAATCACTGGCCTGCTTGCACCCTGAAAACAGCACAGCCACTACCAAAAGTAGGCTATAAAAACATGTGTACTTTTTCATCCCCCTTTAAATTATTCCCCTCTAAATAAGCAAATTACGCACCAGCTGATAAATGAGATACCACTTTTAAATAAAACATTTTAATATCAACGCGCTTGTGCCATACTTCATTTTACTTAACAGGTATCCAAAAAATTGTTTTTCACAAGCGAGACTTAAAACATGCCCACGGTGCGTCACGTGTAAGATTGCCGCGCAAAGTCATGAGCCAGAACGGCATGCTTTCTGGTACAGAGAAACTGGTATAAAATAAAAGGAGCCAACTGTACAGATGGCTCCTTTTTAATCTCACTTTAAAGTATAGTTCCGCCTCAGATAGAAGTGCCGTAGTTGTATCTTCTCACCGACAAACACTTCTTAGCGAATCTTAGCAAACGCTCTGAAGGTACTTATAAATACACTATGATAGTTCTCAATCAACTTAAGGTGTGAACACCACCCGCATGCAGTTGTCGGTTTTCTCTTTGAACATCTTATAGCCTTCAGGGCTCTGTTCCAGGCCCCATTTGTGAGTGAGCATGTAACTCGGATCTACCTCCCCTGAGGCTACTCTATCCAGGAGTTGCGGAATGTACTTCTGGGCAAACATCTGCCCCATTCTCAAGGTCAGGGCTTTGTTCATGGCTGCTCCCATCGGGAATTTGTCGAGCAGGCCACCGTATACCCCTACTATGGATACCGTACCTCCCTTGCGACAGGCCACAATAGCCTGGCGGAGTACAGCAGGTCTTCCTGTCTGCAGCCTTAGCGACTGCTTGGCCTTGTCGTAGTACTGCTCCACACCAGTAGTATGCGCCTCCATGCCCACGGCATCTATACAACGGTCCGGTCCCCGCCCGCCGGTCATTTCTTTCAGCGCCTCCAGTATATCTACTTCTTCATAGTTCAGAACTTCCGCTTTCGCATGCTTTTTTGCTTTTGCCAGCCGGTCTGTAAAGCGGTCTATGGCAATAACGCGGCCGGCACCCAGGAGCCAGGCACTTTGCATGGCCATCTGGCCCACACCGCCGGCACCCCATACCACCACTGTGTCGCCGGGCTCTATACCACACATGTCAGCTGCCATAAAACCAGTCGGGAAGGCATCGGAGGTAAATACGGCCGCATCGTCCGTTACCCCATCCGGCACCTTAAAGGCTCCGTTATCGGCATATGGCACGCGTATATACTCGGCATGGCTGCCGGCATAGCCGCCAAAGGCATGGGAGTAGCCAAATATACCTGCTCCGGAGTAACCGTAGGCTTTTTCCAGGATCGCCGGGTTTGGGTTAGAATTATCGCAGAGCGACCATTGGTCAGTCTGACAGAATTCGCAGCCACCGCAGCCCAGTACAGAGCCCACCACCACACGGTCGCCTCTTTTTATTTTCGCTACGGCAGGGCCTACTTCCACTACTTCTCCCATAAATTCATGGCCTATAATATCACCGGCTTTCATAGTGGGCACATAACCATCAAGCAGGTGCAGGTCAGACCCGCATACCGACGACATGGTTACTTTCACAATGGCATCGCCCGGATTCAGAATAGCCGGGTCCGGCACACGCTCCACCCGAAGGTCGTTGATGCCATTCCAACAAAGTGCTTTCATAGTGTTGTTTTTATTTAGATAAGAACAAGGAATTCTGGCTCTTTAGCGCTCCCCGGCCGGCTGGCCTTCTACGGTAGTCACCTCACCTGTTTCCATGAGTTGCTTAAAGCGGCGAAGGTCGTTCTTCACCATCTGCTCAAAAGCGGGGTTTAGCAACCTGGCAATCTGGCCTCCCACGGCCCCGGCAGGTGGCCTGTAAGAGATAGTGGCCTGCACTATCGTCCCTCTGTCGGCAGGGGCATCCGTAAAGCGGACTTCTCCGGCATTATCTACATCAGAGCCAGGCAAAGAACGCCAGGAGATAAGGGCGTCGGTTTCCTCCTTCACAATGTCTGCATCCCACTCCACCGTGCCTACGCCTTTCGGAACTCTAGCTACCCAATGTGAGCGCTTGGGGCCCATTTGGCGTACCTCCTGCAGGTGCTTCATAAACTGCGGCAGGTTCTCAAGCTGGCGCCAGAACCGGAACACGTCGTTGCGGGACCTGTTGATAGTCAGGCTGCGGGTAATTTCAATGGAAATGTCTTTTGTGCCGTTGGAGGTGTCGCGGCCGATGGTGCTGTTTAACGGGCAGAAGCCGGTAGAACCCCTATACAACATAGCGCCTCCGGCAGCAGCCATAGCAAGACCGCCCAGGTTTGGCTTGCGCAACCCATAATAGGCCAGCAAAGCACCTCCCACCAAGGAAGCGATCCGCTCCGCTGTTCCTACATTTATGTGGCTGGAGCCAGTTGCAGGCGGGGAGATGTACTGTGTATCAAGCACATCAGACATTTTAGAGTTATAAGTATCCATATGTAAAGGTTTTTTAATGGATACGAATTCATTTACTGTTCAAGTTACTTTTATTACTTCTTAAATCTTTATATTCACTTCTTTTTGAAGACAGAAGGGGGCTGCGGCACATGCCGCAGCCCCCTTTTTTACGCAAGCGCAGGTTTCTTACTTTACCAGGAACAGATAAGCCAGAGATACGCCAAAGGTTCGGTGCCCTACTTTAGGTTCATCGCTAGGGCGATCATTCTCATACTTAGAGATACCTGATAAGCCAAAGCCATACCGTATGTCTAGGTTCAGCGCACCAGCACCTACATTATAAGCCACACCAACGCCAACGTTTGCACTTATATCCAATCGGTTGTCTTTCATGCTATCTACATACCTATCCTGGAATTCATAGCTCTTTTCTTCCTCTCTACCAGCAAAAGAAAACCAGGACTTACCGTTCATCCAATAACCTGCGGACGGGCCGGCGGTAACAAAGCTTTTAAAATTTTCGCCCCCAAAGGAGATCCTGGCCATTACCGGCACCTCGAGATAGTTCATGCGTAACTTTGAACTTATGTCTCCGGTAGGATCTCCTGCAACTGATGGTTGGTGTGTCTCATAGCCCTTCTGGGAATAGAGAATCTCCGGCTGAATGGAAACAATTTTTGAAACACTAAAATTGAACACTGCTCCAAACTGGGCCCCAATAGCATAATCATATTCATCGTTAAACGATTCCCGGTAGGAGTCATTACCACCTAAAGCTCTAAATGTAGTGAAGCTGGCACCTACACGTGGGCCGACAGACAAACTTTGTCCCTCAGCAGCGATTGCCATACCTATGGCAACAATCAAAACCATCAAAACTTTACTTTTCATATTTTATTTTTTATACACTTAATATACTATATATTATCATTTAATTTTTTTGATATATAAATAATTATTTCCCCCGCATTATAACGCTTCTTCACCTACTCTACCGCTCTTAATTAGTCTGTCCCCGATCATCCTATGTGCTCCTTGCGTTTGGGTAGATGGGCAATAAAGATTGTAATGTGATCAAGCATTCCAGATACAAAAAGGCGTCTCCGGCACATGCCGGAGACGCCTTTCTAAATTCGGTCTGGTGCCTTACTTTCCGCCAAACAGGTAGGCTAAAGACACACCAATTGTCCGATGAGCATTTTTAGGCTCTTCGCTCGGTCGGTCTTCTTCATACTTGGTCATATCTGATAAACCATGGCCATAGCGCACATCTAAGTTAAGGGCACCAGCGCCCAGACGATAGGCCATACCTACGCCTACACTGGCTCCAAAGTCTAACCGGTTTTGCTTTGCTCCATCTTCATAGTCATCCTGAAACTCGATATCCTCTTCTTCCTTTTCCCCGGCAAAAGAGGTTTTAAGTTTACCGTTCATCCAGTAGCTAACTGTCGGACCAGCTGTCACGAAGCCCTGCACCTTATCGCCGCCAAACGAGATTTTAGCCAGCACCGGCACCTCCAGGTAATTCATCTTAAATTTCACACTTATATCCCCCATCGGATCATCTTCAAGCAAAGAAGTATTTGCTTCAAAACCTCTCTGAGAATACAGCACTTCCGGTTGAATAGAAAACACATCAGAAATACCAAAATTGACTACTGCACCAAACTGTGCCCCTGTGGAAAACTCCATCTCATCATTGAACTCCTCCCGAAAATCGTCATCACCTTCTACAGCTCGAACAGTGGCGAAGTTCACCCCTATCCGTGGACCAAAAGACACGCTTTGTGCCTCAGCAGCAACCGCCATTCCCATGACAGCCACTAAAAATAGATAGAATTTTTTCATAGCTTTGATGCTTTATATTCTAAAGGTACTATACCACACAGAATATCAATAATTTTTAACTAAATAATACAGTTTATTTACATCACAAAGGCTACGTTATACCACCTCCTATACCTTTATCCATCAAAATAACAGCCCTTGCAGCTAGCTGCAAGGGCTGTTAAAAAGAAATTTATAGATACTTTTACTCTACTGGTAATCAAAAGATTGGCTTTCTTCCCTATTCCATCTTCACTCTAATATAATGTAATAATTGGAATGACCTGTGCTGCTTGCGAGTTATCGTTATTTTGCCTGCCGGTTCAGCCTGTAAATTTTGCCCTCGCTGCCATAGCTGAGCACCAACAACTCGTTGTTCTGATCTTGCCCGAAGGCAGAAACAGGGAAACCTGTTGTGAGGAGCAGTGCGTTGTCGGCCTTTGTGCCATCCTTGTTCAGTGATAAGGCCCATACTTTCCCACTGACATAATCTGCATAAATGTATTTGCCCTGCAGCTCCGGCATGGCCTTGCCCCTGTATACAAAGCCCCCAG
This sequence comes from Pontibacter toksunensis, assembly GCF_042686245.1. Taxonomy (NCBI): domain Bacteria; kingdom Pseudomonadati; phylum Bacteroidota; class Cytophagia; order Cytophagales; family Hymenobacteraceae; genus Pontibacter; species Pontibacter toksunensis. Next base: position 391,427 of record NZ_JBHUOX010000002.1, read on the forward strand.
TTATGGAAACGCCATCTGCGTGCGTGTACTCGTGTACTGGTTTAATAAGATTTTTCTCGTCGCAATTGGAGGAGGGCTTAAAGCAGTCTGATCCTTCCATGATGCGCCAGCCATAGTTTCCGCCTTTCTCAACAATGTCGATTTCTTCTATTTTGTTCTGCCCCACATCCGCTGCCCATAAGCGGCCAGTTTCCTGGTCAAAGGAAATCTTCCAGGGGTTTCGGAGGCCATAGGCAAAGATTTCCTCCCGGAAGCCCTCCGGGTTATTTGCATACGGGTTATCGGCCGGTATACCGTAGGTGCGGTTGCCGGAGGTGTTGTTCACGTCGAGGCGAAGTATCTTGCCAAGGAGGTTGGACCTGTCCTGCGCATTGTTCTGTGGGTCGCCGCCACTGCCGCCGTCCCCTACAGCTACATACAGGTGGCCGTCGGGGCCAAATGTTACTTTGCCCCCGTTGTGGTTGCCATAGGGTTGCTGAAATGTCAGCAGAATTGTTTCGCTACCCGGGTCCACCTGCCCCGAGTTGCCAGTTGGTGCTTTAAACCTCGATATCCGTGTCTGCAGCGGATTTCCTGCCGTATAGTTGACATAGAAATAGCCGTTGTTCTGGAAGTCAGGGTGAAACGTCAGCCCCAGCAGCCCTCTTTCTCCGCCTGCCACTACCCTGTCGGAGATGTCGAGGAAGAGGTTTTGTTTTGTACCCGCGCTTGCCGTACCCGGTAGCCAGAAAATCTTTCCCTCCTGGTCAACCACATACAGCCGCCCTTGTCCCTCCTTCACCCACACGGCCTCTACCGGGCTGTTAAACTCTACCGATGGATAGGCTTCCTCCAACTCATACTTGGCATCGGCCGGAAGTTGTGCATCGGCAGGTTCAGCGCAGCCAGCGAGCAGCAGCACGACCAAGAGGTAGCATGAATAGTATAAGCGCATATTCGTAAGCATTTGATTTTTAAACAAAAACATTAGCCAGTCATACGGCTTCGCAGCGGCAATGGCTGCATTAGGATGTGCTAAAAGCATACTCATGAAAATGCACACGCCACTGCTGCACTACGCGTACAATAATTATAATATAAAGCGGATATCCAACCAGCAAGAAACTATTCTACTATGAAAGTGTGTAGTTTGAAAATAACTTTTAAACACTCACCTTTTCCTGTAAGACCTTTTATGTCAGACCATTACAGTGCTTCTCCAAAAAAATGGAAGCACAGCAGCCTTTTTCCCCTGCTCTTTCTTCTCTTTCTCCAGCAAATATCCTGGGCACAGGTTCCCCTGTCAGACCAGGCAAACCTGTTGCAGCACAATACACAGCCTCTTGACACAGCGCTAAGCCTGCCTGACCTGTCTTTACAGGAGGCTGATGCCAGGAAATCTTCTTTCAGAAAAACTGCCGCCCAAGTAGGTGCCGGAATGGGAATTCTTGCCGGCACTTATTTAATAGCGGATGAGCCCCTGCAGGAATTTTCGCAGAGCAACCGCAGCCGGATTACTGTTGCTGTAGCCCGTACAGTAGAGCCTTTGGGAAAACCTGGTAACCTGGCTCATTTTGCAGGAGCAGCAGCTTTAGCGGGAATCCTATTTAAGGACCCTAAGCTGCAAAAAGCAGGCTTTGCCTCATTGGGGAGCATTATGGCCACTGCAGTTGTAACCAACACCCTGAAGCAGGCCCTGCAGAGGCACAGGCCTAGTTCTGCCACAGAAAACCATCATTTTGATGGTTTGGCAGAGGGTAAAAACACCTCGCTTCCTTCTGCACATACCGCTACCGCCTTTGCCATGGCTACATCGGTGGCTACGGTGTACAAAGACAGTAAGTGGGTACCGCCACTGGCTTATGGTACCGCTACACTTGTTGGCCTCTCCCGCATCCATGATAACGCCCATTGGGCAACAGATGTGCTGGCGGGTGCGGCAGTTGGGTACTTAACTTCTAAAAGTATAAACCGGCTTTACGATGTGGTAAACCAGAAACTGAAGAACAGGAGGCATCGGCTCTTGCTGACACCACAGGTGGGGCTGCAATCCGGCTCACTTAGTGCCACCCTTACTTTTTAGCTAAAGACATAAAAAAAGCGGCCTGTATATGGTACAAGCCGCTTTTTTTATCTTTTCTTATTTGAACATGCCTTTTAACTGGGCAAGCTTCGCCTGGAAATCATCCATTGGCTCTGCTTCTTTTTTGGCACCGCCTTTCTTATTTCCACCGCCACCTGCCGGTCTGGCAGCAGCAGGATCGCTTTTCATACTAAGCGAAATCCGCTTGCGGTTCTCATCTACCTCCAGCACCGTTACCTCTACCTTCTGCCCTACCTTCACGGCTTCATGCGGGTTGCTCACAAAGCGGTCGGAAAGGTGGCTCACATGTACGAGTCCGTCCTGGTGCACCCCAATGTCTACGAAAGCACCGAAGGCCGTGATGTTGGTCACGATGCCCGGCAGTTTCATGCCGGCGCGCAGATCTCTCATCTCATTCACTCCTTCTGTAAAGCTGAATGCCTCAAACGTCTCACGCGGGTCGCGGCCTGGTTTTGCCAGTTCGCTCACAATATCCTTCAGCGTAGGCAAACCAACCGTATCAGTCACGTACTTCTTCAGCTCGATTTTCTTGCGCAGTTCGTCGCTCTTGATCAGGTCCTGCACCGTTACACCTAAATCTTTTGCCATCTGCTCTACAATCGGGTAGCTTTCCGGGTGCACTGCAGAAGCATCCAGCGGGTTTTTGGCGTCACGAATGCGCAGGAAGCCTGCCGCCTGCTCAAAGGCCTTATCACCTAAGCGGGCTACTTTTTTCAGCTCAGTCCGTGTCTGGAAAGGGCCGCTCTGGTTGCGGTACTCCACAATGTTCTGCGCCAGCGCCGGACCAAGACCAGATACGTAGGTCAGCAACTGCTTGCTGGCGGTATTCACTTCCACACCCACCGCATTCACGCAGCTCATCACTACGTCGTCCAGCGTATGCTTTAGCGCAGATTGGTCTACGTCGTGCTGGTATTGGCCAACACCAATGGATTTCGGATCGATTTTCACCAGCTCCGCCAGCGGGTCCATCAAACGGCGACCGATGGACACGGCACCACGTACGGTCACATCCTGGTCAGGAAATTCTTCGCGGGCTACATCAGAGGCTGAGTAGATGGAGGCACCGCTTTCGTTTACCATCACCACCTGCACAGTTTTCGGCAGGTTCAGGCTATTTACAAAAGTTTCCGTCTCGCGGCTGGCCGTACCGTTCCCAATGGCAAGGGCTTCTACATTAAATTTATCTACCAGGTATTTCACGTTCTGACCTGCTTCCTGCGCCTTGTGCTGGCCAGTGTGCGGGTAAATCGTTTCGTTGTGCAGCAGCTTGCCCTGCTTGTCCAGCACCACCAGCTTGCAGCCTGTTCTAAATCCAGGGTCCAACGCCAGCACTGTTTTCTGACCAAGTGGTGAGGATAAGAGCAACTGGCGCAGGTTATCCGCAAAAACGCGTATGGCTTCCTCATCAGCGCGCTTCTTGGAACTCAGGCGAACCTCTGTTTCCATGCTCAGCTTCAGCAGGCGCTTATAACAGTCTTTGGTTGCAAGGCGCACCTGCTCTGAAGCAGCGCTATTGCCTTTCACAAACATATCCTCCAGCTTCGCAAGCGCTGCTTCCTCTTCAGGTTGTGCACTCAGCATCAGCACCATTTCGGTTTCGCCGCGGCGCATGGCCAGGATACGGTGCGAAGGAGCTTTCTCTATCGCCTCATCCCATTCAAAGTAATCTTTGAATTTCTGCCCTTCTTCCTCTTTACCCATCATCACGCGGCTCTTAAACATGCCCTTCTTTTCAAAGAGTTGACGCATCGTGGCACGTGCTTCGGCATTTTCGTTCATCCACTCCGCCATAATATCGCGGGCACCAGCCAGGGCCTCCTCCGCGTCCTTTACCTCTTTGTCTTCAGAGATAAAGTTGGCAGCCTCTGCCGTTACGTCGAAGTTCTCCTGCTGGAAAATACGCTCCGCCAGTGGCTCCAGTCCCTTTTCGCGGGCAATGGTGGCACGGGTACGGCGCTTTGGCTTGTATGGCAGGTAAATGTCCTCCAGCACAGCCATGGTTTCGGCCGCCATAATGCGTGCTTCCAACTCCGGCGTCAGCTTCTCCTGGTCACGGATGGATTTCAGGATACTTTCACGGCGCTTGTCCAGTTCGCGCAGCTGCTCCATCCTGTCGCGGATGGCGGCAATCTGCACTTCATCCAGCGAGCCGGTCACTTCTTTGCGGTAACGGGAAATAAAAGGCACCGTCGCTCCCTCGTCCAGCAAGGTGGCCGTAGCCTCCACTTGCTTGATGGTGATGGTAAGCTCAGTGGCAATCTTTAAGAGATGATCAATATTTTGTTCCATATTTTTAGAAATACTTGAATGCGGTTATAAATGGGATACTTGCAGCAAGGCTTAGAATGCCGGAAATTTAAATAGGTGCTTTACTTCTTTATGATGTATAATAAGGAAGCAGCGCGATAGAAGTTATGCCGCGTCAGGGCTTGTGGGTCTGATTGAATGAAGTTGTGGTACCTGCCCTGCTGTCGTTCTCCTGGTCATGTTCTGAAATCAGTAGGTTATCGAAAGGTCAAATTTAAAGTATATTGCCATAAGTAGAAAGATTAACCTGATGAGATTGTAGCTTTGTAAAAAATTTAGAGCATCAGCTAACACATCGGTTTGTTATGTTGTTTAGCCATAGTGCTTTAGTAAAATCTCCAATTCATCCATTACCAAATCAAAACTGCGCAGGATTGAACACTGCATCAAAAAAGAAAGTCTCCCGAAGCTGGTACTGGCTGTTGTTGCTCCTGCTGTTTCCTGCCTGTATTGTGCAGCGCATAGACCGTACGCCTTACCAGGAAACTGATTACTATAAAGAGACACTTGCCAACCTGAACAGTGGCCCGGCCACCGTTACAACCGGTGATACACTGGAAGTTGGCTGGGCGAAAGTAAACATTACACCGCCGGCACCTGCCCCGCTGGCCGGCTACGGCAAGCGACTGGGCATGGACTACAAGGAAGTACATGATACCGCATGGGTACGCACCTTTGCCTTTGACAACGGCCAGACAGAGGCATACTTTGTGTCACTGGACCTGCTGATTGTGCCCATGCTGATACTGCAGGAACTGGAGAAAGAATACCCGAAACTGGGGCTGAAACCAGAGCAGGTATACCTTTCCGCCACCCACAGCCACACCAGCTTTGGCGGCTGGGGCCGTAAAATCGGCATCAAGCTGCTGGCCGGGGATTATGAAAAAGAAATTGTGCAGCAGCTGACGCAGCAGATTGTGCAAAGTATACAACTGGCCCGGAAAAACCTGGAGCCCACACGGATAGGCTACGGCAGCGCCAACGCGGCCAGCCTGGTAAACAACCGCCTCACCAAATCGAGAGAAGACCGGGACACCGAACTGCGCTTCCTGAAGTTTGAGCGGCCGGATGGCACAATTGCCATTCTTTCCTTTTTCTCAGCCCACCCCACTACCCTGCCCTCCATGCAGCCCATTCTCTCCCGTGATTACCCAGGTGTGCTGGTAGATGATTTGGAAGAAAGGGTGGAATTCGCTGCCTTCTCGGCCGGGGCAGTAGGTAGCCACAGCCCTGTTTACTTTCAGCGTGAACCTTTTGAAGGCGCAGAGGAGGTTGGGGAACGGCTGGCTGCCCTCCTGCGGCATGAACTGCACCAGGTAGAAACATCCTTCATCCGCACGCTTGGCTATAACAGGGTTCCCCTGCTGTTGCCGGAGCCACAATGGCGCATCAGTAAGAACCTGCGCCTTGCCCCAACCCTCTTTAACTGGCTCTTCGGAAAGCATCCGGCTTATGTTACCAGTCTGCAGATTGGCGATGTGGTGCTGCTCGGTGCCCCTGCTGATTATTCCGGTGAGTTTATGGATGAGTTAATGTATACTGCCACGCAGGAGGGACTGCAGGTGATAGCTACCAGTTTTAACGGGGGCTACATTGGCTATGTAACGCCTGCAGAGCATTATAACCTGGACAAGTATGAGACGCGCAGCATGAGTTTCTTCGGTCCACACAGTGGAGATTACCTGACGGAAGTGCTACAACTGCTGCTTCGACAGCACGATAAAACCGCCCCTGCTCTCCCTTCCGCAGAGCCGAAATGATTTTTTCCTCATTCATAGAGCAAGGCTTTTTAGTAAAACAGAGCTGCATCAGCACATTATCACCTTAGCCTTTCATAATAATGTACATCTTCATCAAACATGAATCATCCCGAACTTATTAATCGGGAGTAGTAGGTAAACTCATTGAGGATGTTGGCCAGTGAGAGAACATCAGCTTCGTCGGGGGCGTTAAAACAGGCAGTAGACATAAGTACCTCCTGTTTTATTCCAAATTCTAAAATTCAGGATGATTCATGTTTTCTATCCTTTGATGTTGCTTTTCCATTCTTCTGCTAAGTATATATATACAGTACCTTAGTTCACCTTACATTGAAAAGCGAGTCTGGAGACTCCCCCCACACCAAGTAATAAGATAAATTACCGCACCAGGTCGAGAAACAGTAATGGCAGAAGAATACCATACCCTTTGTCTGAGTCACTTAGGTCAGGCAAAATAAAAGAGAGTACACTTCACCTATTGCAATACAATTTATGCAGGTTGCTTGTTAGGCACACCGGTAGATAAAATACAAATCTTTATTTAGCTAAACCTAATATTGCAACGCTATTCTTGATATAGTTAAAAACATAGTGCCACAGAAAGAGTTTATATAAGAGTATAGAAGTGTATAGCATTTCCGAATCAATACAAATAGTAAGCTAACCTAAAGAACTACGAACAATGGACATATCAAACTTTCTATTTCTGACAATTATTGGTGTATACATGATGCTGCTTGTGTTTATCCAGACATGGGTATATTATGATGCAGAACAACGCGGCGTGAATGGTATTCTGGTGACGGCGCTGGCTTTCTTTTCCGGCACCATCTTCGGTACACTGGCCTGGCTGGTACTAAGACCAAAGCTGAAACCACAGCCTGTACCGGTAAGAAGCTAAGTGCTTTTAAGTAAATCCTGAAAGTGCCAACCTGCCACAAAAGTATAGCAGCTATTTTTTATCTTTGGAGATAACAATACCTTAAGGTGAGTTTTCCATGATAAAGATTAACCTGCTCCTACTTTGCCTGCTGGTTGGCACAACTGTTTTTGGCCAAACCCAGACCCGCTACTATAACCTGGCATTGGAAGGTGGAGGCATTCGCGGCATTGCTTACGGCGGGGCTTTAACTGAACTGGAAGACCATCATATTTTACCGGGAATCAAACGCGTGGCTGGCACCTCGGCCGGAGCCATACAGGCTGCCCTCCTGGCAGTAGGGTATACTCCTGATGAAATTACAGACATCACATTCCGGACACCAGTACAGCAGTTCAACGACGGCAGGTTTATTTTCTTCGGCGGCACCAATCGCCTCTTCAAGCAATACGGCTGGTACCGTGGCGACAAGTTCACAGAGTGGCTGGGGGAACAGCTAAAAGCCAAAACAGGCAAGTCAGACATCACCTTTGCAGAACTGCATGCCTTAAATGGTAAGGAGAACTTCCGCGACCTTTACGTAACAGGAACCAATCTGACAGACCAGTGCACTGTTATTTTCTCACACGAAACTTACCCCAACATGCAGGTGAAGCACGCGGTGCGCATCTCCATGTCGGTGCCTTTGTACTACCGCGCTGTGTTGCTTGACCAGCAGGGGCAGATAGTAACTAAAGCCAGGAGAGGGCTGGACGTGGATGTGCTGATTGATGGTGGTGTACTGGCTAACTTTCCGTTAGATGTTTTTGACAAGGAAGAATACCTGCACGAAGCACAGCCACGGCCTGAAAACTACGATGCCGCTGGCAGGTTTCATAACCCGCAAACGCTGGGCCTGCGCCTGGACCGCGACGAGCAGATTGCCTACGACAGGAAGCAGGCAGGCCTGGCACCTTACAAAATAGATAAGTTTGGAGACTATATGGGTGCCTTTTATGCCATCGTAAAAGAGAACCTGAACAGGCAGGGACTAACAACACACGACTGGGCTCGTACTATCTCGGTGAGCACAGCGGGCTACAGCCCACGCGTGCGTAAATTAACCGAAGATGATAAAGTAGCCTTGCTCAGGAGCGGCCAGAGAGGCGTTCAGGCATTTATCAACCCAAACTAGATTTTACCCCACATGGTAGAAGCTGCTACTACTTCCCTGCAAAAAGAATCTATTTACATACCTGTTACCGCCACCGATACCCTGCACCTGAAGCGTTTCAGCCAAAACCAGCAGGGGCCGCCGGTGCTGCTGGTGCATGGCTCCATCGAAAATGGCCACATCTTCTACTCCAAGTCCGACAAGGGATTTGCACCCTATATGGCGCACCAAGGGTATGATGTATTTGTAGCTGACCTGCGGGGCCGGGGTAAAAGCAAACCTGCCATTTCTGGTAAATCAGATTTCGGATTAACCCATACCTTAGAAGAAGATTTTCCTGCGTTCATAAATAAAATAAAAGAACTGAAGGGGGATGTTCACCAGTTCTGGGGTGCGCACTCGTGGGGCGGTGTGCTCATGCTGGCCTATCTTGCGCGCCCCGTGGTGCCTGTAAAGGTACAGGCGATGGCTTTCTTCGCGAGCAAGCGCCGCATCAGCATCTGGAGCCCCAAGAAGTTTTTTATGATTGACGTGATGTGGAACTGGGTCGCCAGAGCAGCGGTGGCAACAACCGGTGCACTGCCCGCCAAAAAGCTGAAGATGGGTTCCGATAATGAAACACGCCTCACCCACCGCCAAACAAACGATTGGGTTGTAAGAAAGAACTGGCTCCACTGGCACGACCAGTTTGACTACGCAGCAGCACTGCAGCAAATGGAGGTACCTCCTACCCTGTATATAACCGGTGTTAAAGATGATGTGCTGGGCAACCCGGTGGATGTAGAGAAACTGCTGCTGGAAACAGGTAGCGAACATGCTGCTTTCCGGGTGTTGGGCAAAGCCAACGGCCACCTGCATGATTATGACCATATCAACATCCTGACACACCAGGATGCGGTGCGTGATCATTTTCCGATGGTAGTAAGATGGTTTAAAGAAGCTGGTCAGGTGCAACCCCATACAACACCAGCGGGTCACTATAATGCAAATACATAACCTTATTTATTGCAGAAAATACAAAACAGAATTTAAATAAAAGATGAAAATAAGTCTCCTTTCCTTTTTTGTACTCCTCTTTGCAACCGCTGTGCTGACATCCTGTGAGAAGTGTGGTGAAATATCCGTTACAAAACCAACGCCGGAAGATGCAGCATGGCTGGTCTATAAAAGGGAAGACAGCATCAGGTTTGTATCCACAGAAGGCAATAACGTGGTGTATGCCCGCTCCGGCATTTTTGCAAATGAGTTTGCGGGTGAAGGTTATACTGCTACAGACGAATGCATTGAAAAAGTAAATATTGAGATAAGGACCGTCATAGAAGATGTGAAGGACATACAGCCCTCCCTCTCTACACGCATCTTTACCAAGCCAGGTGACTTGTTAGTTGAAATAGGTGTAGCAGAACAGGGCGTTTGGGAGTTAGATGAACAGCAACCAACCTATGCTACCTATGAGGTAAACGGCAAGGTCTACAATGATGTGTATGAGGTGGTAACGAACAGCACCAAAGCAGGTGATGTGAATCGGATTCTTTTTAATAAAGCTTTTGGCTTTTTGCGCCTGGAATTTAATGGCGGTAAAGTACTGCAGCTAAAAAATACTTAGTAAAAAAGGACAAACGAAAGAGGGGCGCCTGCATATGCAGGCGCCCCTCTTTCGTTTATAGAATAACAGCTGTCTATTGTGGAGACTGTTGCTCCTCATTGATGCTACGCAGTACCTCTATTGCTGTACTGATGTGCTCCAGAGGTTTAGACATGGAGTTGTAAATAGCGCGGACCCGTTTCGATTTATCTATGATATAGGTAACACGTCCCGGAAAAACACCCAACTTGCGTGGCACCCCATAGATACTTCGAATCTGGCCGCCCTTGTCGCTCAGCAGCGTGAACGGGAGGTGATGTACCCGCTCAAACTTCTTGTGCGATTGCAGGCTGTCAGAACTCACGCCAACCACTTCAGCGCCGTATTCTTTAAAGACTTCGTACTGGTTCCGGAACTCACATGCTTGTTTGGTGCAACCTGAGGTACTGTCTTTCGGGTAAAAGTATAGCACCACATTCTTCTCCTTCAGCAGGTCGTGCAGGCGGAACAAACCGCCATCCTGCCGCTGCAGTTCAAAGTCAGGGGCTATATCCCCTTCCTTCACCGCATCCTCATTTATAAGTGCTTCAAGTAACATAACTAGCTAATAACAAACTTCATGCAGAATTAAGTTTACAAAGGTAACTTGTGTTATGGCAAAACTCCAAAGAAGCGCGGCATTAGTAGCATCAGAAAAAGAAATTGGACATCTTTGTGCCCACATTTAAGTTATGCCCCGAATCAACGTTATCATTCCTGCCTATAACGAGGAACGATCCATTGCCAACGTACTGCATGCCATTCCGTCAGGGTTTGTAGCGGATGTGATTGTGGTGAACAACAACTCCAAAGACAACACAGCTGAAGTTGCGGCCGCCGCCGGTGCTACTGTGCTGGAAGAGCCAACCCCCGGATACGGTAACGCCTGCCTAAAAGGAATAGCCTACGCTGCTGCCAAACCTGCTGATACCCGCCCTGATATCATTGTTTTTCTGGATGGCGATTTTTCTGATTACCCGGAGGAGATGCCGCAACTGGTGCAGCCTATTGTGGAGGGGCAGGCGGAGATGGTGATTGGCTCCAGGGCCCTAGGCAAACGCGCAACGGGGGCCATGCTGCCCCAGCAGATATTCGGCAACTGGCTAGCAACGTCCCTGCTGCGTTGGTTTTACAAAGCCCGCTTTACCGACCTCGGTCCTTTCCGGGCTATAAAGCTGGATACGCTGCTGGCGCTCTCGATGCGCGACCGTACGTACGGCTGGACCGTGGAGATGCAGGCGAAAGCAGCGAGGCAGAAAATCCGCTATACGGAAGTTCCCGTAACTTACCGGAAGCGGATTGGCGTCTCCAAAGTATCGGGCACTGTTAAGGGCACCGTCATGGCAGGTTATAAAATCATTCTCACTATATTTAAGTATCTATAAACCACAGGTATGAGTGTTGCAGAAGGATTGATGCTGGTTGTATATGTTTTAAGCCTTGCCTTCATCTTCTGCTATAGCATGGCCCAACTGCACCTCACCATTCTCTACTGGACGCGCGGCAGGAGCCGCACCCGAAATCTCAAAAGCGTTGCTGTTCAGCATAAGGAATGGCCTGCGGTAACAGTGCAGCTACCGGTTTATAACGAACGCTATGTTGTGGCACGGCTCATAGCGGCGGTGGCCGCATTCGATTACCCGCACAACCGCCTGCAAATCCAGCTCCTCGACGACTCTACAGATGACACCACAGCCATTATCGATGGCAGGATAAAAGATTACCCGCACCTGAACATCCAGCACATCCGGCGGCCGGATCGGACCGGGTACAAAGCCGGCGCGTTGCAGCATGGGCTGGCACAGGCTACAGGAGAATACATCGCTATATTTGATGCGGATTTCTTACCCAAACCTGATTTCCTGAAGCAGTCTTTAGCCCCTTTCGCCAATCCACAGGTCGGCGTGGTACAAACCCGCTGGAGCCACTTAAATAAAGATTATTCGCTGCTTACGCGGCTGCAGGCTTTTGGATTGAATGCCCACTTTACAGTGGAGCAGACAGGGCGCAACAGCGGGGGCCACTTCATGAACTTCAACGGCACAGCCGGTGTCTGGCGAAAGGCTTGCATTATGGATGCCGGTGGCTGGCAGGCTGATACGCTCACTGAGGACCTTGACCTCAGCTACCGTGCACAGTTCCGTGGCTGGCAGTTCCTGTTTCTGGAGCATGTGGAGGCCCCGGCTGAATTGCCCGCTGCTATGGGAGCCCTGAAATCGCAGCAGTTCCGTTGGACGAAGGGAGCAGCGGAAACTGCCCGTAAGCACCTGTGGCGGGTATTGCACTCGAATGTATCGCTCCCTACCAAGTTTCACGCTTTCTTTCATTTGCTCAACAGTGCCATCTTTATCTGTGTGCTGCTCACGGCAGTATTAAGTATACCTGTGCTGTTCCTAAAGCAGGAAGTTCCAGACCTGGCCTTTCTGTTTAAGCTAGGGTACGTTCTGTTGCTCAGCTTAGCAGCGCTCGTTGCTTTTTACTGGTCGGCGCAGCTTTCCCACAGTGCCTCCGCCTGGCGCTCAACTGTTCAATTTATACCGGAATTCCTGCTGTTCCTGTCTATCTCAATGGGGCTCTCGCTGCACAACAGCATTGCCGTAATAGAGGGCTATTTAGGCAAAAAAACGCCGTTCATCCGGACGCCGAAATACAACATCCTGCACCCAAAGGATTCTTGGCGGAAACAAGGCTATAGCATGAAAAGTATAAGTCCTGTTACTATACTGGAGGGGTTGCTGGCGCTCTACTTCCTGTTTGGTATCTGGGCAGCGTTCAGGTTGCAGGACTATGGGCAGCTGCCCTTTCATGTGTTGTTGGCCTACGGGTTTGGCACCGTGTTCTTTTATTCCATCCTTCACAGCAGGCGTGCCTGATGATGACAAAAAGTAACACCGCGAGCCATTTTTTGATTGGCGTTTCGGCACTGGCTTACCTTGCATTGGCCTATGCTACGCCACGCTATGAGTTTACGCAGTTGCTGATGCTGTTCGCGGTGGCCTTTGGCTGCTACATTTACCTTGTCAACTCCCGCCTGAATGTATGGTATGGTATCGGGGCAGCGGTGCTGTTCCGGCTCCTGTTTCTGTTCGCTGAGCCCGCCCTGTCTGATGACTATGTACGGTTTATATGGGATGGCAGGTTGTTGGCCGAAGGTCAGAACCCCTACCTGCACCTGCCTCAGTACTTTGTTTCCGGTGATGCTCCGCCGCTGGCAGGTATTACCACTGAGCTTTACCAGCAGCTGAACTCCCCTGCTTATTACAGCATTTACCCGCCTGTTACACAGGCAGTGTTCTGGTTGTCTGCTGCGCTCTTTACAAAGAACCTGGTGGGCAGTGCGCTGGTGATACGCCTGGTGCTGCTGTTGGCTGAGGTGGGGAGCATCCTGTTGCTGCTGCGCCTGCTCCGCAGGATGGCGCTCCCGGATAAAGATGTACTGCTGTATGCCCTGAACCCGCTCGTGATACTGGAATTAACAGGCAATCTGCATTTCGAGGCGCTGATGATTTTTTTTCTGCTGATCTCCCTGCACCAGATGTACTACCAGCGCTATTTATTTTCAGGTATAGCCTTTGGCCTGGCCATCGGCACCAAACTCCTTCCGCTCATGTTTTTGCCTTTCGTGCTCCGCAGGCTGGGCCTGCACAAATTCTTGAAATTTGGGGGAGCAGTTTTGGCAACTATATTGGTAGTTTTCATTCCGCTGCTATCGGTGGAGGTGCTACAGCATATTTTCCAGAGCCTGGATTTATACTTTCAGAAATTTGAGTTTAATGCCAGCGTCTATTACCTCCTGCGTTGGATTGGATTTCAGTTGGCGGGCTTTAACATCATTTGGGTACTGGGACCCTTGCTTTCACTGACTACCCTCTTTGTTATAGTATATTTAGCCACTAAAAAGAGGCTGGGCTCTATCCGGAGATTAGCGGGTTATATGGCAGCCGCCTTAACAGTTTACCTGTTCCTGGCAACTACTGTACACCCCTGGTACATTACTACCTTGCTGGCCTTAACCACTATGAGCCGCTTCCGCTTTGCGTTTGCCTGGTCCGGGTTGGCCATACTGTCGTATGCCGCTTACCAGAACAGCACAAACAGCGAGCGCTATGGACTCATTGTGCTGGAGTACGCGCTTGTTTTTCTGTGGCTTATGGTAGAGCTTTACCTTTACCGACAGCGGCAGCGCCACCTGATAACAGAAGAGGAAATTAAAGAAAAATCAGGCAGGGCCTGAGATGCTCCACCCCGCCTACTCCTCCATATCCTGCAGCGGCTGCATCAGGAAATCGTTAAAGGGTTTCAGGTCCTGAAAAGCATCCAGCACCACCTGCATAAAGTTATCCTGCAGCACCACCTCATCTGGTATGGGCATTACAGCGTTCCAACTTTTATGGCGCAGGTAGCCTATAGCCGGATTCTCTTTGTCGTAGCCTTTGGGTGTGGTTTTAAGTTGCTCCCCCTGCAGCTCTCCAAAGTTTTTCTTGAAGCCTGATGCCTCCACGATGCTTTTGAAGGCGTCCAGGTTATAGTCTATCTCCTGCCGCACCGCCTTCAACTGGTCTGCCGGTGGCATCCAGAGCCCTCCGGCAACAAACGAATTGTTGTTGCCCGCCAGGTGCAGGTAGTAGCCGGGCAAAGTCGATTTCCTTCCGCCCTCTGCCACATAGGCTCCAAAATGGTCCTTGTAAGGTCTCTTGTCTTTCGAGAAACGTACATCGCGGTATATACGGAATACGAGGTCTTTTCCTTTTTGCCCTCTTGCTGCCGGCTCAAAGTGCTGCATCTCCTGCAGCAGCTCATCCAGAAAGCTGATGTAGTTTTTACGGGCAGTGTCATAACGGCCTTTATGCTCTGCAAACCATTCGCGGGTGTTATGCTCTGCCAGTTCTGCTAAAAAATGAAGGGTACTTTTTTGTATGATTGTTGACATGTGATGATGCTACATTTTCAGGAGCGCCGGATTTCGTTTCAGAAAAGCTGGCACATTGCATTTACTGATTACAACAGGTGCAGGTTCAGAGATAAACTGCTATGACCTGCGTTTGTTTAACAACGGAATTCATTTTGAAAGACTTACAAATCTCGCTTAATTTCTTCTAAAAAGCTGTTTTGTCCATAACTGAGTTGGTCGCGTATAGTTTAAGGTAAGCACCTGATCTTAGTTTCTATGGCGCGGTTTCTCTTCTTCTTGTCTTTATTTTTAGCAGCAGGGGCAGGATACGGGCAGGAGCAGCAGGTGGTACAACAGCCGCCTGCTTATAGCCGCACGCACCTGCTGCAGGCAATCAGCCAGTATAAAGCCATAACCGAGGCAGGAAAGTGGCACATTCTCCCGGACACATTGCTGCTGAGGCCCGGAGACAGTAGCCGGTTTGTGTTACAGCTTCAGGAGAACCTCCTGCTCACTGGTGATTTACCCCCTGCCTTATACAAACCTGCTGCATTTTCGGATACACTTGGTGGCCTATACACGCCAGCGATAACGGCAGCAGTCAGAAACTTCCAGCAACGGCACGGGCTAATGGCAGATGGAGTACTGGGGCCAATTACCATTGCAGCACTCAATGTACCACCTGCCTACCGCCTCTGGCAGTTGCAGCAAAACCTCTTCCGCCGGGACACTGCTTTTGCTGACCTTACGCAGCCCTATGTTATCATCAACCTTCCGGATTATACCCTGCAGGTTATAGACAGCAACAGAACAGTGCTTCAGATGCGCGTAATTGTTGGGAAGCCTGAACTGGAAACTTTTCCTGTGAGAAGTGAGCTGACCACGGTGGTCCTGCACCCTTACTGGTACCTTCCCACTTCCATAGCTGTTGAGGAAATAGTGCCCCTGCTCCGGAGAAACCCAGGCTACCTCGCCAGTAAAAGGATGAAGCTGGAAAGGCTTTCTGGTGACCGTTGGGCGCGGGTAAACCCATGGCGCGTGAACTGGCATAACATCAACAGCTCTAATTTTAACTACCGGATTGTTCAGCTACAGGGAAGCGACAATGAACTGGGGCAGGTGAAATTTCCCTTCCCGAACATCCTGCCGCAGTACCTGCACGATACTCCTGACAAGGCATATTTTGATTACCCCCACCGTGCCTTGAGCCACGGCTGCATCCGGCTGGAGAAACCGGTTGAATTCGCTTACTATCTGCTGGAAAGAGGCTCCGGCTATACGACAGAAAAAGTTGACCGGCTCTGGAAGAAGTTTAAGCCAAACCACTACCTGGCCGTGCACGAGCCATTGCCGCTGCTTATTGTGTACCTCACAGCCTGGGCCAATGCGGACATGCAGGTGCAGTTCCGAGACGATATATACGGCTATGATGTGCTGCCTCCTCTGACGCAGGAGAAATAAAGAAGAGAGATAAGGTTGCTGTATACTTACTTTAAAGTGTTGCCTCCAGGTCTTCCACGTAATCTACATCCGAGAGGCGCGGAAGCAAGGTGTATGACAGCCTGAGGTTGTGAATATCGTGTACGGTAGCAGGAAAAACATCCGCTGTGCTCCAGCGTTTGTTCCGGAAGAGCTCCGGGTGCAGTCGGTTCATGCCCAGCAGGTAATAGCCGCCATCCAGCGCAGGTCCAATTACCACATCATGCTCCTCGAGTTCCCGGTACGCCTGCAAAATAATGTCTGGAGTTAGCTGCAGGCAATCACTGCCGATAATCACGACGGAGGTATAGCCCTCTGAAAAGGCAGCGGCAAAAGCATCGGCCATTTTTTCACCTAAGTCACCCGCTGGTTGCACCCGCTTGTGGTACTGCTCATTCGGCCACAGGTCGTTGGTGTCTAGGGCCTCAGAATAGTATACCAGTTTCTGCACGGGCAGTTCCTTTGTTATGCTATAAGTGTGCTGAAGCAACTGCAGGTAGATTTCCAGCGCCTTCTCCGGCCCAACGGCTGCTGCCAGGCGGGTTTTTACTTTGCCCAGCTCCGGATTGCGCACAAACAGCATCAGCAATTGTTTATCATTCATATACTTTCTCCCCCTTTCTGCAGCCATACTCCCCATGTGCTGGAGTAAGCGTGTATCTGGTTTGTTTTGCCTTTTTTGTTGTATACCGGGTATCCCTGGTTTATCCATTCAAAAATGCCTCCATACAGGTTTTTCACATTATGGTAACCTGCTTGCTGCAGTTGCTCCCCTATCCGCTCACTGCGGTAGCCAACGGAGCAGTAAAGGATGATGGGTGTATCTTTCGGCACGTCCTTCAGCTGGGAAACATGGAAGTCATCGTAGGCAATAAACCAGGAATCGCTTAAATGGCTCACCTTATACTCTTGCAAACTGCGTGTGTCCAGTAGTAAGGGTTTGTATTTCACACGCTGCAACAGCCCTAGCAGTTCTGTAGGACTTAGTTGAGGCACTGAATAATTGTACATGCCTTTCAGCATCAAGGCATAGGCGCTATCAGTCGTTTGCCCGAATGCCTTCAATACCACCAGCCACACCATAGCCGACGCTACATACAGTTTCTTTTTCAAATCAGCTGTTTCTGCTACCTGGTGTTATTTTAAACGTTTTCTGATGCGCTAAAAGCTGCTGTACTCATCCTCTCGAAAAAGGATTAGCGATCAAAATCACCTACTTTACTGTTTCGCCCCCGCAGCTGGATCCGGCTCCTGCAGTGCAGCCGTAACAATGCTGGTTCAGCACAATATTACGGCCATCCAAAACTGCTGCGTCGAAATCGCGGATATGGCGGGGAGAGTTCTGCTCCACTTTCAGCTCCAGCATCTGGTTGAAATCGCAGTCGTAGAGGTAGCCGTTCCAACCTACAGAAATGGTATTGCGGCACATTACGCCCGCTGCAGCCACAGGATTAAAGGCATTCACCAGCTTCTCCATGTAGCCATCGTAGTTGCCGCTTTGCACCAGGTAATCGAGGAAGCGGCTAACGGGCAGGTTTGTGATGCAAAAGAGATTGTGAAATGCAATGTTATAGCCCTTGCTTAGCCTGCGCTTGAACTCCGCCTCCAGCGAGGCTTGGGCACTTGGCATAAAGGCTCCTGACGGATTGTAAACCAGGTCCAGGTGCAAGTTGCTGCATTCGAGGCCATACCCTACTTCGTTGAGCATCTGCAAAGCTTTTATTGATTTTTCGAACACCCCGTCACCCCGCTGTGCATCAGTGCGCGAAGCCTGGAAATATGGCAGGGAAGACACCACGTGCACCCCATGTTTTCTGAAGAACTCCGGCAGGTCGTGGTACTTTTTGTTTGCCAGAATAATGGTAAGGTTGCAGCGCACCATCACCTGCCGTCCAAGCTTCGAGAGTTCCTCTACAAACCAGCGGAAGTCCGGGTTCATCTCTGGTGCTCCGCCTGTTAGGTCTACGGTAGCAATTTGTGGAGAGCGCTGCAGCGCATCCAGGCACAGCTGCATGGTTTCGCGCGTCATTATCTCTTTGCGGTCAGGGCCGGCGTCCACATGGCAGTGTTTGCAGGTCTGGTTACACATCTTCCCCATGTTTACCTGCAGAATAGTGGTGCCTGTTGGCTTCAGGGGGTAAAGGTCGTGCTCCTGCAGGCGCCGCGCAAAAGCCGGAAACTGCTCCCCGTGCTGTGTGGGCGCCTGCAGCACATTTAACTGAAAAGAAGAGTCAGACAGCTCGTGCTGCCGCCCTTTTAATGACTTTACTGTAGATCCCATTGGCTACATGGATAACTCTTTGATCTTGTTCATCATCTGCACGCCGTGTACCAATGCTGCGCCGCCTTTTATGGCTGCAGCCACATGCACCGCCTCCATCATTTGATTCTCATCGGCTCCTTTCTCCAAACAATCTGTGCTGTAGGCATCAATGCAGTAAGGGCACTGCACGGCATGCGACACAGCCAGCGCTATCAGCGCCTTCTCACGCTCTGTTAAGGCACCTTCTTTGAAGACTTCGCCATAATAGTCGAAGAACTTGCGCCCCATTTCTGGCTGCAGTTCTGAGATGTTGCCAAACTTTGATAAGTCAGCCGGGTTGTAGTATGTCTTATCCATGGTTATTGAATTTATGTAGTGTAATATATAGTGATAACAAGGAGGCAGCGAAAGATAGCTCCTGCCTTTTAGCTTTCTATTTTTTGAAAAGTAGAAACAAATACGTTTCGCCTCGTGCTACCCTAGCTGCAAGGTAAACGTGTTTACAGCAGCAACCTGTGAGCTACTGCATTGTTCAGAATAAAAAAGAGAATTTATAGCGGCTGAAATGGCGGTGCCCGCAACAGCAGGTCATTTCTGTATTTATCTCGTGGCTCCAGTATAAAGCCACGAAGTGCATGTGCCCGCGCTATGCTTTTTGATAGTATAGAAAGGATGAGTATTCTCAGCCTGTTCAGGATTGGAAGTTTTTGTAAAATAATACCCAGATCTTCGTAGGTGTCGATGTCCGCTTTCTCCTGCAACAGCTCAAAAGCGTTCAGGCGCACCTCCTGCCGGTAAGAATACATCGTGAGTTCCTGCATGACCTGCTCCGTCTGCCAGTTCAGCATACCAAAGGCTTCCGGATCAAAAGCTTCAATGTGCATGCCAATCAGATAAGCACCACCGTCAGCGGCTGGCCCAATGACCATACTCTGCCCCTGCAGGGCATACTTGGCTTTCAGCAGGTCGGCCGGAGTGAGGGCCGGGCAATCGCTTCCCACACAAATCACCCGCTGGTACCCCGCCTGAAAGACATCCTGAAACGCATTGGCCAAACGCTCGCCGAAGGTTCTCCCCTTTTGCTGGTTTGTGAAAACAGTAAAAAAAGGAATCCCTGACTTTTTGATTGTCTTTAGCGTGTGCCTGAGCAGGGCACCGGCAATTCTTTTGTTTGCCTGCGCGCTGTGGCACGAAGAAAAAGTTTTAGACTTTACTTCATGTTCCGCTGCATGTGCAAACAGAAGGATAGCGGTATCGGTGGGTGCAGTAAACAACAGTTGCTCTTCTTTGCTTATGCTTTACCTGCTCCACGGCATTTTGTTGCGATTTTCATAAAAGCAGCCAAATTCTTTCTCAAATAAAGATAATAAGTTCAGAATTCACGAGTTGAGTTTTGTCCTGCTCCAGAGAGTTCAAATGATTTTATGATTTATCTATGTAAAGGAATCAGGACTTCACCTCTCCCATTACATAGAGTTGCTCCAGCGTTGGATTTACGCTGCCTCCGGCTGGTTCAAGTGTTATGGCAAAAGCCTGTGCGGCACCTATCTCTTTCATCTGCTGCATCGAAAGCTGGTTGTTTTTCAGGTTGATCAGACCTGCGTCGATGGGCTTACCATCCAGCATGGCCCACAGCTGGTACTGTTTCCCGGCAGGGGGCGCTGGTAACTGAACAGCATCTACATATACCTCCCGCTGCTCCGGGTTCCAGTATACCAGCACATTTGCTTCAGGGTGTGCCTCCACTCCCTGCAGCCTGACAGACTGAAAACTTTCGTCCCGGAGCACACGCAGGACCTGTTCCTGTTGCTCCAGGCGGTAAGAGGTAGTCTGAAAATTCTGCGCGAGCGTTTGCTGGGAAACCAAGGCCTGCGCCAGCTTTTCCTCTGCCTCCTGCCAGTTCTGGTAAAAGCGAATGCTCATGAAGCCCGACAAAAGAAACAGGGCGATGCTTGCGGCAAACATCCATTTATAGGCAGAACCCTCGCGCTCATCCTCCACAGGGTAAAGCGGCCGGAAAGACTGCTCTTCTCCTGCTGCGGCAGGAGTATGGGGTACAATTGTATCAAGCACCCTCGCCTTTAAGGCAGGAGACGGCTGTACAGCATGCAAAGTGGCATATTGCTCCATCACAGCACAGGCTTCATCCAGCGCAGTGCGCACGGCCGGTGAGTTGGCAGCCATTCGCTCCACATCCAGTCGCTCCTCCTCATTTAGTGCACCTGCAGCATATAGTTCCAGCACTCCGGACGCTATGTAAACATCTTCGCTATTCACGTCCTTTAAACAGTTTTCCTAGTGTTTTGATAGCACTTCTCGCTCTTGTCTTTACAGTGCCTAATGGGATATTGAACTCCTCCGCAATTTCACTTTGCGTCAGACCCTCAAAGTACATCAGGTCGATGATCTGCTTCTGATCCGGGTTTAGCTTTTCAGTTACTTCCCGCAAGCCAATGTGCTCCGGCTTAAATCCATCAGAGCCGTAAGTTGCGCGGAGCGAGGCAGGCATTTCATTTGTCTTCTGACTTACGCGGTACTGCTTGGAGCGGATTTTATCGATGGCAAGATTTCTACAGATGTTGATCATCCAGGTAAAAAGGCGGCCTTTAGAGGAATCATAACTCTGGAAAGAGCTCCAGATCTTCACAAATGCCTCCTGAAGCACATCTTCAGCTGTTTCCTCTTCTTTTACTATCTGCAAAACCACCCCGAATAACGTGGGGCTGTACATGTCATACAGCACTGACACAGCAGCGGTATCCTGCGATCGGAGACGGGCTACCAGTTCCTCCTCCGTAATTTTGTGGGTTGGTTGGTTTTGCAATGTCTTATAAATAGGGCGCTGCCTGGGGTAATCAGGTGCTTGAATGTAAAGAATATTTCGGAAAACTTATCTTTTAACTATTCCTGACCTAAAAGGTTTCTGCTGCAGCAAATCATAATACAAGGCAACAGCTTGGTGTTCTGACACAGATGGAGGTTGGTTGACTGCCTGGGTGTAGTTAAACCTGAAGAGAGAAAGACCTGTGCACTTTCTGAAATATCCGGCTGAGTCAGAAGCTTAGTACTGAACCACTTGTAATTTATTGAAATGGAATGTCTTATCTCACTGTTACTCAATTCTTGACTAATACACCAACATTAGTAGCTAAATCTGGATTCAGTACTCATTCTCAAATTTTAGTACGTTCGCTAACAATATCCCAGAATCTTATACACCACAAAACCAGTTATCTCGTGTATAAGCAGGTGCCAGTTGCTGAAGGCGGAGATACTGGGTATAATGATTTCGTCAGGCGTAAGGCGTCGCTCTGAGGCATAGAAGTCGGTGCTAAAGGGGGTGGTATGTACACCTGCCTTTTCAAAGCAGCCAACTGAGCGGCGCATATGAAAGGCAGAAGTAACGAGCAACAAGTCTTGCCATTCCGGGTGCTGCTCTAAGAGCCCGGCTGTATTGACAGCATTTTCATGCGTGTTCCGGCTGTTGCCTTCCGTCAGTATATCCTCTTCCGGGACACCAGCCATGAGCAGGACTTTCTCCACCTGCTCTGCCTCCGGCACAAACCCAGCCAACACGCGCCCGCTACCACCTGTAACCAGAAACTTTTCCACCTTGCCCATGCGGTAAAGCTGCAGCGGGTGCAGGAAGCGGTCTGCTCCTTTGTGGGTATGGATCCTGTCCGGGATATCTTCTCTGAAAGCCGTTACGCCTGTCAGGATAACCGCAACATCATACTGTTCCAGTTGGTTTACCGGGGTTGCCTCCACCTCCCACGCCCGCCAGGCTTCATTTGCCAGAAAAGGGTTAGAGAATATAAAAAGTATGGCCAGCGCTGCGAACAGGCTGATGCGCCTCCACTTCAAAGATTTCAGGAACACCGCCAGCAGCAGAAGGACCAGCACCCATATAAAAGGCATCAGGAAAAAATGGAGTGTTTTGGAAAGGATGAAAAACATTGCCCTGCGAATTTTAAAGAAAAGCCAAAGCAACAGACAACCCTCGCCGACCGTCAGGAGGACGAGCAGACCTTTATGGAGTCTTTGTTTATAAAATGGATAATCCTTTGGCCGTGGCAATTTAGGCATTATGCTCAAAGCATAAAAAGCATCCCGCTAAAAGAATTTTCGGAAAAGCCACATAAGGAGCGAGAAAAGAATGCTCAGCAGGATCATACTGGTGATGGGCGCAAAGAAGCGCATGTTCTTCCGCTCCACGCGTATATCGCCGGGTAAATGACCGAACCAGCTGAACTTGTCTCCTGCCATCCACACCACCAGCCCAACCAGCACCAGTATTACGCCAAGTATAACGATTGTCTTTCCTATCGGCTGCATCTTTTATTTCAGGTTGATGTAGTTCAGATAACTGTTGAGCAGGATTTCTTTCCCTTCTCACCTTACACTACCTCCTGTTCTGCCTGAATGTTTCGGCTATCCTGTGCACGCACTTTAAAGTAGCTGAAACAAATGATATGGCAGCATATTATAGCTGCTGCGCCTCGTATATAAGCCCCAAAAGTCGTAAATTTGATTTCTGTAGGAAAAACTAAATTCTGAATTACTTGAAAGTTTGCATTGCTGAGAAACCGAGTGTAGCCCGTGAGATAGCCATGGTAATAGGCGCCAAATCGAAGAAGGACGGCTATTATGAAGGCAACGGCTATCAGGTAACCTGGACCTTCGGCCACTTCTGCACCCTGCGCGAGCCAGACGATTACCGCCCCGAGTGGAAGCGCTGGAGCATGTATGACCTGCCCATGCTGCCCGAGCGCTACGGCATCAAGCTAATGAAGGACAGTGGGGTTCAGAAGCAGTTCAGTATCATTAAAAAGCTGCTTGAAAAAGCCGATGAGGTGATAAACTGCGGCGATGCGGGCCAGGAAGGAGAAGTAATACAGCGCTGGGTATTAACGGAGGCAAATTACCGCAAACCCTTCAAGCGCCTCTGGATTTCGTCGCTCACCGAGGACGCCATACGGCAGGGCTTTGCGAAGCTGCGGGAGGGTTCTGAGTTCGACTCGCTCTACCAGGCAGGTAAAAGCCGCGCCATCGGCGACTGGCTGCTAGGCCTGAATGCCACCCGCCTCTTTACCCTGAAATATGCGAACGGCAGCCGCCAGACGCTGTCCATTGGCAGGGTGCAGACACCAACGCTGGCCATGCTGGTAAACCGCCACCACGAAATTGCTAACTTTGTACCGCAGCCCTATTGGGAGCTCAAGACAATTTACCGCGACACCACCTTCTCCAGCACCAACGGCCGCTTTCAGAAAGAGGAAGAGGCGCAGAAGATACTGGATGCCATCAGGCAGGAGGAGCTGACGATAACGGATGTTGAGATAAAGAAAGGCACGGAGTCGCCGCCGAGGCTATTCGACCTGACCTCCCTGCAGATTGAGTGCAACAACAAGCTGAGCCTTTCTGCTGACGAGACGCTGAAGACAGTGCAGAGCCTGTACGAGAAAAAGGTAGTGTCCTACCCTCGTGTAGACACGACTTTCCTGCCCGATGATATTTACCCGAAGATACCCGGTATCCTGCAGGGCCTGAGCAATTACAGCCAGGAGGTGGCACCGCTGCTGCAAAGCAAAATCCGGAAAACGAAGAAGGTATTCAATAACAACAAAGTCACCGACCACCACGCCATCATACCGACCGGCGCAGCGGCAGGCAGCTTATATGGCCGCGAGGCAGATGTGTACGACATCATCACGCGCCGTTTCATCGCCGCTTTTTACCCCGACTGTATTGTGAGCAACACCACGGTAATGGCCGAATCAGCAGGCTATACCTTTAGGGTGCGGGGCAAGCAGATACTGGAACCGGGCTGGCGCGTGCTGTATGGAGCCGACGACGTAAAATCTTCTGATGCACCTACTGGCAAAGAAGGCGAAAACAAAGAAGAAGAGGAGGCCGCCGGTGTGCTGCCAAACTTTGAAAAGGGAGAACACGGCCCGCACGAGCCGCTGCTGGACAAGAAGATGACGAGCCCACCAAAAGAATATACCGAGGCGACGCTGTTACGCGCCATGGAAACAGCCGGCCGGCAGGTAGAAGACGATGAACTGAAAGAGGCGCTGAAGGAAAACGGCATCGGCCGCCCCTCCACGCGGGCCGCCATCATCGAAACCCTCTATAAGCGCCTGTACATCCGAAAAGAAAAAAAGAAGATTGTGCCTACGCAGATGGGTATCGACCTGATTGGTGTTATCCGGAACCAGACGCTGAAATCGGCGGAGATGACGGGGCAGTGGGAACGCAAACTGCGCCAGATTGAAGGAGGAGAATTCAAGGCAGAGGCTTTCCTGCAGGAGCTACAGGACTTTGTTATCAGCCTGGTGCAGGAGGTAAAGTACGACCATGCCGCCACTGTGACTCTGGAGCCGCAGCAGGAAGACACGAAGCAGGCGAAGCCCCAGAAAAAGGCTTCCACTGCACCAAAGCCAGCAAAGGAGACGGCTACAGTCGCCTGGCTTGGCTCCTGCCCTGCCTGCAAAGAAGGCCACATACTCAAGGGCTCTAAAGCGTACGGCTGCATCCGTTACAAGGAAGGCTGCCGCTTTCTGATCCCAATTGAGCAGCAAGGCAGGGAGCTTACTGAAAAGCAGGTACAAGCCTTACTCAGCAAAGGCAAAACACCTACTATAAAGGGTTTCAAAGATGAATTGGGTGAAAGCTTTGATGCAGTTGTCAGGCTTGGCAGGGAAAACCAACTGGTACTGGAGAAAGTAGAGAAAGCGCCTGCTGCAGATCCTTTCGACCAGTGTCCGCGCTGCAAGCAAGGCAAGCTGCTGAAAGGCAATACCGCCTATGGCTGCAGCCGTTTTCGGGAAGGATGCCGGTTCCTGGTGCCGTTTGAGATGGGCGGCAGGCAATTAACGGACAAGCAAATTGCCGCACTTGTTCTTAAAGGCAAAACGCCGAAGATTAAAGGCTTCATCTCTGAAAAAACAGGTGAGCCTTTCGATGCCGCTTTAAAACTGAATGATCAATGGCAGGTGGTCTACCAGTTTTAACCAAGCCTGATTGGTTCTCTACACAAGCGCGAACATTATTCTAAAACCGCACTTATATAAACAAAGAGCGGCCACTGTTATGCTACAGTGGCCGCTCTTTGTTTGTCTTTCCCTATATTTATTTAACAACAGTAAACTGCACTTCTTTTTCTGACAAGTTCGTGCGCATGTCTTTGGCGCTGATCTTCAAGGTATAGGTACCGGGCACGATGCCTTGCAGGGACACCAGGGTATCAAACTCCACCACAGATTTGTTAGGCTTTTTGCTGAAATCAATCAGAGGCTTCTCACCACTGGCGCCTAAAACCTGGAAGTCTAATTTGTCTACTTTATCCTTATCCACTACGGTTACATACACCTGTAAACCTTGAGAGGCTGTAACGGTTGGGTTCTTCGTCGGGCTATTCACCTTTACGCTCGGAACAGATCCATCTGGCTCCAGGCTATTGTCCTCAAACACATCCTCACATGCTGTAAGTAAGCATAGCGCTGCCATAGAGGCGAGCATTGATCTTAATTTCATAATATTGGCTAAAAGTTATAAAGACCACCTCTAGAGGCAGTATAAATTTGTACTTCTCTGACTTTATCCTCCAGCGGCACCCTTACCAGAAGCATGATGCAAATTTAGAAACAATGTTTACAAGTCAAAGATTCCTTTCATAAAAATTTATAATTTACAATATACTATATTAAAGACCTGCACCTGCAAATACATCTTTACAGCATTGCACATCAACTAAATAAAAAGGAAGACTTTTGCTATAACGAGTTGGCTCTTCTAAAAATTATAAATTAAAGTACAATCACTTAATTTTTTATTTGCACCCCTTTATTAATCTGGTTCAAGCAGAAATTGCACAGAAAGTAAGATTAGAATTCAACTCAAATACATAAAGAAACCACTACAGCTTTACATCTGGAATAGCACCCGTTTTATAACTTTAAGAGTTTATAACCGTAAAAAAATAGAGAGAATGTTGCCTTTAACAGCATTCTACATGTGAAAATAATCTTTTAACTAAAAACTATTAGAACTATGACAAGCTATGAAAATTCAGGAGGCTATAGAACTCAAGGCAATAACCCATATAACAGCAATGACAGAGGACAGACAGGAGGATATGATAGAAATATCTATTCCGGTGACTTTGGTCCAGCAGACAGAGAAAGAAGAAATGCACGCTTAGGTAACAGCGGCTCAGGCCGTAACAATTTTTCTAACTCAGGCTACAGCAATTCTTCATCCGACTTCGGCCGTTCACGAGGAGAATACCAGAATTCTGACGACAACTATAACTATGGCTCTACGAGAAACCGTTATGGTAACGACAGAGACAATTATAGTTCCGGTTTCGGCAGCAGTTCTTACGGCTCATCTAACCGCTACGGCAATGACAGAAACCGTAATGACAACGACAACAGTTGGGGTGACCAGTTAGAAAATACCTGGGAGAGAACAAAAAACAAAGCATCTAATGCTTGGGACAGAGCAACAAACGATAACGACAATGATAACTACAGAAACCGTAACTATGGTTCTTCTGGAGGATACAGCTCTGGTTCAAGCTACTCAGGCCGCTATGGTGCTGATAATGATTATGGGTCATCTAATTACCGTTCCGGTTCTTCGAGCAACTACGGATCGGGTACCTATGGTTCAGGTTCTTTAGGCTCAGGCTCTACCGGCTACGGCTCAGGTTCCTCTTTGGGTAACACCCCTAATTATGGTAGTTCAACCTACGGCACAGGGTATACCACCTCTAACTACGGATCATCTTATGGTTCTTCCGACAGGGACCGTTATTCATCCTCTGATAGAAACCGTTACTCTTCTGACTACGATAGAAGCAGCTACGGTAGAAACAGAGACAATGACGAGGACCGTGGATTCTTTGACAAGGCCACTGAAAAAGTAAAGTCTTGGTTTGGTGATGATGACGACAACCGCGGCAGACACTCGAACGACAGCCGTTATGGTAGCCGCGACTACGACAACGACAGATATGGGAGTCGGTCAACAGGAAACTCCTATAGCGGACCTCCCTACTCTTACGGATCATCTTCGAGAAGAGACTACGAGTGGTAGAAACTCCTATAAGAGGCCCTATGCTAACCGCTAACTATGGTAGTACTACCTGAGAATAGTGGATGAATCTCCACTGAAAACCCCGCTGCTATTTGCAGCGGGGTTTTTATTTTATACTAAACTTAAGGTTCTATTCCTATATTTACAGGCCACTATACTGCTTTATACGTGTTTCAGGACAGAGTTAAATTCAACCTTATTAAACAACAAGAACGACCGAAATGAAGAAGAAAATGATGCTGCTTTTGGTTCTGGCTTTTGCTACTACCACAGGATTCACCCAAAGCCTCGGCGTAAAAGCAGGTGCAACGTACACCACTTTTAAAGGGAATGATGCACAGGACTATGAGTACCGTTTTGGTTACACGGCAGGACTAGTACTTCAGCGGCATATCACAGACCTAATAGGTGTTCAGGTAGAGGCGCTGTATACAGCGAAGGGTGCTAAGATAGAGGGCAATTCCGGCAACACTGAAGTACAGGAGTCTTTCCGCCTGAACTACATCGATGTGCCCGTCCTGTTTCACGTATCTGCCAGCGGCTTGTTTTTTGACTTGGGACCGCAGGTGTCCTTTATTTCAAGTGCAAGCCAAGTGCGGGAGGTTACATCCGGCAGCACGACCACTTCCTATAAAACAGACATCACAGACCAACCCTATACCATAGATTTTGGTTATGTAGCGGGTATCGGTTACCGCGCAGACAATGGAATTGGCCTGGAGGTAAGGTACAATGGCGGCTTAAAAAATATTGATGATGAAGGATCCTTTGCCGGCAAGGAGCGCCGTAACTCCGGTTTTAGCTTAATGCTGAGCTATTTCCTTGGCCATTAATATTTATAATAAAACTATAAAAGAAGAGGCCCCTGTTATGCAGGGGCCTCTTCTTTTATAGCTGAGTTTTGAAAGTCTTATGAAACTTTCTGTTCCACAGTTTCATCCTTCACATTGTGGATGTGTTCATAACGCTCAAAAGAGTTTACGTTCACATTCAGGTCTTTCAGCAGGCCTTCTCTGATATCGTAAACCAGCCCATGAAGCCTCGGTGGAGTATCTGTTTGCATGACATTCTGGATGATGGAGGTTTTGGACAGGTTGTGTACCTGTTCCATCACATTCAGTTCCACAAGGCGGCGCAGGCGCAGTTCCTCTTCATCGATAGACAATAACTCCTGTTCGTGCAGACGCATAACATCCTTAATATTGCGCAGCCAGTTGTCTATCAGTCCAAACTGCCTGTTGCTGGCCGCAGCCACGCCGCCACAGCCATAGTGGCCACACACAATAACATCTCTCACCTTCAGTACCTATACCGCATACTGCAGCACCGACAACAGGTTGATGTCTGAATGCACCAACATGTTAGCAATGTTCCGGTGCACGAACATCTCGCTCTGACCTGTGCCTAATATCTCGTTTGCCGGCACGCGGCTATCGGAACAACCAATAAACAACAGGTAGCGCGGCTCCTGCCCTTTCGCCAGGTTCTTGAAGTATTCACTGTCCTGAGCCAGCTTATCAGCAACCTATTTTTTATTGTCCTCAAATATTTTTTCTATTCTTATAAAAGTTTAAAGCAACAAACTCAATTTTTTCTGTGCAGACTTAGTGCATCTCCAGTACGCTCACCTCTTTAATATTGAGCACCTCAACTGTGATGTCGCGCTCATGCGCTGTCTTTTTAAACTCCTGGATTGCCTCCAGCACATCATAGTCAATATATTCCGTGTTCTCACCGTCAATAATAACGTGGCTGTCTGAAGGTAGTTGGTCCAGTGTCATGATAATGCTGGCCTTGTTCAGGAAAGACACATGCTCGCTTAACCGGATGCGGATGATATGACGGTTGGCAGATTCTTCTTTGTGGAAGAAGTAAGGAGAATTGTAGTTCGCCTTCAGAATATAAAACACGCCTACCGCCAGGCCAATACAGATACCTATCAGAAGGTCGGTGAAAAGAATGGCAACGATGGTCACAATAAACGGTATGAACTGCTCATGCCCCAGTTTGAACTGCCCTTTGTACAAGGCTGGTTTGGTAAGCTTAAATCCTACCATCAGCAGCACAGCGGCAAGGGCAGAGAGTGGTATGTGGTTAAGAAACGTTGCAAGGAAAAACACAGACAAAGCAAGGAACACCCCATGTACAAAGGCTGCAACCCTTGTCTGGCCACCAGAGGCAACGTTCGCCGAGCTACGCACAATCACAGCAGTCATCGGCAAACCACCCAGCATACCAGCCACAATATTACCAACGCCTTGTGCTTTCAGCTCACGGTTGGTATCGCTTCGGCGCTTATGTGGGTCCAGTTTGTCCACAGCTTCGACGCTCAGCAACGTTTCGAGGCTGGCAACAATGCCTATTGTAAAAGCCACTATGTACACATCAAGATTTCCGAATGCACCAAAGTCTGGCAGCATCAGCACGTTCCCAAGCTCCTGCATGTTACCGATAACCGGTATACTCACCAAGTGCGAGTCTGCAATGGTAAGCTGTGGGAAGTAATTTGCAAAAAGGAAATTCAGGGCAATGGAAAGTAACACCACAATAAGGGCGCCTGGCACTAGCTTAAAGAACTTATAGCGCTTGAG
The DNA here is from genome assembly GCF_042686245.1 of Pontibacter toksunensis. Classification (NCBI taxonomy): domain Bacteria; kingdom Pseudomonadati; phylum Bacteroidota; class Cytophagia; order Cytophagales; family Hymenobacteraceae; genus Pontibacter; species Pontibacter toksunensis. The sequence continues at coordinate 421,566 of NZ_JBHUOX010000002.1, forward strand.
TTTTTGGTTATCCCAGGCTATCAGGATGATGAGGGACACGATACCCACAATCAGGGCCCCTAGCTGTACCGAAGAGAAAGCATACCCTATTTCAGAGAAGGTATTGCGCCCATCCGGCTGGAAGAACTCCATATCTCCAAAGAAGTCTTCGTCAGCACCCATAAAATGGGGAATCTGCTTGAGGATCAGGATCAGTCCGATAGCGGCAAGCATCCCCCTGATAACGGAGGAAGGAAAGTAAAGTCCAATTACCCCTGCTTTCACAAACCCGAGCACCAACTGCAGAATACCCGCTATTACTACTGCCAGCAAAAAAGCCTCAAACGTGCCCAAGGTTTCAAGCCCGTTGAGTACTATTACAGTCAGACCGGCAGCGGGCCCACTAACGCTCAATTGAGAACCACTCAGCCAAGCCACTACAAGGCCACCAACTATACCGGTAATCAGGCCGGAAAAAAGCGGAGCCCCTGACGCAAGGGCTATACCCAGGCAAAGCGGGAGGGCAACAAGAAACACAACCAGGCCCGCGGGTATGTCTTTTCCTAAATTTCCTGTTAAACTGTTCGGATTTTCTCTCATTTTAATCTCAGTGATTCTTTCTAAATTCTTTGTGTCAGAAGCGGGAGCACAAGGCGTATCTCTCCAATCGAACTGCAAAGGTACAGCCGCCTTATTAAGCTGAAATTAAAGGGAGATTAAAATGAGATTAAAATGATGTGTTAAGGAATAAAAAGGTACGCCTGCGGAAGCTTCAGCCATACTTCGGTACCCTCGTTTATTTTTGAGTTAACACTAATAGTGCCCTGGTGAAGCTTGAGTATCCGCTCTGCCAGCGGAAGGCCAATGCCATGGCCTGTAATACTGCGCACGTTCTCAGCCCGGAAAAAAGGCACAAACACATGCTTCAGGTCTTCCTCTGAAATACCGATTCCTTTATCTGTTACTTCCAGGCACACCTCCTGCTTTTGCACAATTATACGCCCTGTTGCCACTTTACCAGATGGTGAGAACTTAACAGCGTTCTCCAGCACATTCAGCACCGCAACAAGCAGGAGTGCCTCATTGCCTTTCACAATCAGCCGGTTCTCATCATCCGGGAAGTTTGCAAAATCAATGTTGATGATGGCATCAGGCTGCCGCTTCAGGGCCTGGTCCCGGGCCATCCAAACCAGTTCATCAAAGCGAAGATAGTCTTTTTCTACTTTGGAGGAGTCTATACTGGCCTGTGCAATGTGCAGCAAACCGTTGAGGAGTTCGGCCAGGAGGCGGGCATCTTCCAGGGCAGATTGTAGCACGCGCTCGTACTCCTGCTGCTCCCTGGGCTTCATCAGGGCTACCTCCAGTTCCCCTATCATCACGGTGAGGGGGGTGCGTAGCTCATGCGAGGCATTGGACACAAAGGTGCGCTGCATTTCGAAGGCGAGCTCCAGTCGGTCCAGCATTTTATTGAATGTGTTCGCCAGCTCCGATACTTCATCTTTACCGTCTGCATTGCTCAGGCGCAGGTGCAGGTCTTTTACGCTCACCCGCTCTACTTCGCGCACCACTTCGGTAATAGGGAGCATGGCCTGTTTGGAGAAAGCCCAGCCTGCTGCCAGCACCAGCACCATGGAGCCAAAGAAGCCCACGATAAGAATCACTTTCAGGTGTTGCAGCTTTCGCAGGCTATAGGCATCCACAGAGGAGGCCAGCACTACAAAGTCGCCCTGGTTGTCGGGATAGTAGATTCCCACCACCTGCCGGGTGCCCTGCTCATACTGTAGCCGCTTCTGCTGTTTTATTTTATCTATTACCTCGGGGGTAGCCCCAAGCCTTCCATCTCCCTTCGCAAAAAGAAGCTCACCGTTAGCCCGCAAAACCCGGATAGCCTCATAAGGCAGTTCCTGATAATAGCTTATTTCATTCAGGTGGCGCTGTCTTGCATCTACTTCATCTGCCTCCAGCAGGTGGCTCGCCACAACAGAGGCCCTTCTGTCAATCCGGTTAAAGAAATCGTCCTGCCGGTAGAGTGAGGTAAAATAATAGACCACCAGCGAAAACAGCAAAAGTATCAGGGCCGAGATACTGGCAAACTGCAGGGTAAGCTTGGTTCTGATTTTCATTAGTTTTCCTGTTCCCTCAGCACATAGCCCATGCCCACCAGGGTATGAATCAGTTTGATGGGATGGCCTTTGTCTATCTTTTTACGCAGAAAGTTAATGTATACATCAATTACATTGCTGCCCGTATCAAAGGAAGTCTCCCACACCTGCTCTGTTATATCTATCCGCGACACAACTCTTCCCCGGTTGCGCAGCAGGTAGTACAGCAGCGAAAATTCACGGGCTGTGAGGCTCACCGCCTTTCCCGCCCTGTGCACCGACTTCCTGGCCACGTCCATCTCCAGGTCTGCGATACCCAGTTTTTCCCCTGATGCGTTTTCCCCGCCGCGGCGTGTGAGCGCCCTGATGCGCGCCAGCAGCTCTTTAAACTCAAAGGGTTTCGTCAGGTAATCGTCCGCACCCGCATCTAGACCCACTATTTTATCATCGGTGCTGCCTAATGCCGTCAGCATCACAATAGAGACACCGCTGTTGTGTCTGCGGATTTCCCTGCACACGTCCAGGCCGTTCATATTGGGCAGGATGATGTCCAGGATCACAATGTCATATTCGTTCTGCAGTGCCAGCTTCACCCCAAAAGTACCATCATACGCCTGGTCCACCTCATAAGTTTGCTCTTCCAGGCCCTTTTTTATGAAGGAGGCAACTTTGGGTTCATCTTCTATCAACAATATTCTCATAACGTTCTTTCAACCGGAATTCATTCTGTGTGTTATGATACGAAAGTAAGAGGAAAACACCGTTATCTGAAAAGCATCACTGCAACATAAATACAGCCACAGTCAGACAGCAGTGTAACATTAAATATCCATTATGCCGTTATTCGTTTTAAAGGGATGGCACAAGAAAAACATAATCATGCAGGTCACCACCACCACGATGCCAGCAGAATATAAAAGTCGCTTATTCTCTGAACTTAGGTTTTGCCATCCTCGACATTTTCGGCGGGCTTTGGATTAACAGTGTCGCCATCATTTCAGATGCCCTCCACGATTTGGGCAATTCTCTCTCCCTAATACTCGCCTGGTACTTCGAAAAGTGGCAAAGCGGCCCCGCGACCAGCAGTACACCTTTGGCTATAAGCCTTTTTCCCTGCTAGGTGCTGTCATCAATTCTGTTATCCTGCTCGTCGGCTCCTTCATTGTGCTTTCAGAGGCCATACCACGCCTCTGGGACCTAGAACCCGTGAATGCCGCCGGCATGGTGGGTTTTACCATATTGGGTATCGCTGCAAACGGAGCAGCCGTGCCGCGCCTGAAAGGCGGAAAGTCACTGAATGAGAAAACTGTAAGGCTTCATCTTTTAGAGGATGTGATGGGTTGGGTAGCTGTATTGATAGGCGGCATTATCCTGTACTTCTTTGATTTCTGGATCATCGACCTACCCCTTTCCGTTGGAATTACAGAGTTCGTGCTTTACAACGTGGTGCGTAACCTGCGCCAAAGCATGAAGATACTTTTGCAGGCAAGGCCATCGCATATCGCCCCAAAGGATGTAGAGGATAAGCTGGTGCAGTTGCCTGGAATCAGTTCCATACACGACCTGCACATCTGCCCCCTGGATGGTACCTATAACGTGCTGACGCTACATGCTGTGATAACGCCGGATATGCAGTTGCATCAAGCTGAGGTTCTGAAGAAAAAGGTGCGGGAGGCTATGGCCAGCATCGGTATACAACATGTTACGGTGGAGCTAGAAGCAGCCGGTGAAGCATGTAGCCATGAGGAAGCTGTTTAGGTAAGCAGGCAAAGGCAACACTGTTATGAGGCATATTTCTTTGCTTAGTGCAGCACTTGATAGTGATTTGTAGCTACTATTACCAAGTCGGATAAAGAGTATTCCATAGAAATAAGAACTTTTTTTGTCGGAGCTGCCGTAGTAACAGCCCAACCAGCGGCATTAACCCCACTGTTCTATAGCTATTGCTCTGTGCTCTCCAAGCCGAGGGCCCTCTTGAGAGAATCGCACTTGGAGTTTTCTGCGCCAGAGCGCTGCCCGAAGATGCGGCACCGAAAAATCTCCAAATAGAGAGCCCCTCCCTCCAGGCGCTCAACCTAAAGACTGAAATCTGTTTCACTCCGTGCCAAGGCATAATACAAAGCTCCTTCCATACAACGAAAGTTGCTGTAATTAAAAATTGCTTCCGCTGCTCTTGTAGAGGATAGCGGAAGCAATGATGTGTGAGCTGATTAGAGCTTGAACGAATGTAGGTTTTTTTGCAGGCTTTTTGGCGGCTAGTTTTGGTTTAGGTGTACAGCTTCCTTTATCAGTTCGCCAAAGTAAACCTCATCAATATCGGCTAAAGAGCGCACTTTTACATGCGGGTACTGACCATTGCGGCTAACCAGCCGGCGCTTCGGGTCTGTGAGTTCTTTGCCGCGGAAAAACCCGAAATGAATACCACTACGCGAAGAGGAAAAATAACAAACAGGGCCATAGAAGAAATAGCAGGCGCAATTCCACCGTAAAGTTTCTTCCAGGTGTGCTACAGAGGCGGCAACAATACGCCTCACTTCTTTTGCCAGCACTTGTTTTTCAGGCGCGAGGGACTCAATGTACTCGTCTACTTGATTGGTTGTAGTTCTGCTTCTCATAAAGATGTATGTCACTGGTAGGAGATAATAACTTAAATATACTAATATTTTAATATATACTCAAACCAGCCTCTTATGTTTCTTGTTATCCTATATTTATTTATTAAAATATATAAATATTTTTTACATAAATATCCCCCACTACTGTCGTCAGGCTGCAAATCAGCTGTTTGCCTGCAGAAACGGCAGGAAACGGACTAAGCTCTCTCCAGCACCTGCAACATACGCTGCTCCAACTGATCCAGCGGCACATACCCATGCGCAATTTTTTCTACCCCCTGCCCTGTCTGTACCAGCACACTCGGAAACGAAGTGGCTCCAATGCTATCCACATAGCTAAACTCCTCTTCCATCTGCCGCGCTATTTCTTCAGATTCAAACAGGGCCAGGAACAGATTCTCTTCTATACCGAACAACCCAACAAGCCGCACCAGTACCCCCGGGTCTTTCAGGTCGTGGCCATCAACAAAAAAGGCAGAGTGAAAGGCGCGCAGGACCTCCAGCAGAAGCTTGGGGCGTAATAACCGCACGCACAAGAGTGCCCGGCACGCAGGCTCTGTATTGTATATAAAGTCGCGCTGCTTGAAAAAACGGTAATCGAACGGCTGAAAAGTATATTCCTGTATCCGGTGCCAGCTCACAGCCAGGTTACTCTTCTCTTCAGGAGATAGCGGCTCAGTAGCGTGCGCGTACATATCTCCCAGCAACACCTGCACAATCAGCCTGCCATGCCACAGCGCACGCAGCCGGCGCACCACAGGAGTAAATCCATAGCTCCAAGGGCACATGGGATTAGTTACGTAGATTAAAGAAGGAGCTTGAGGTGCATATACCATAGGCATCAAAGTTTGCTCTTGTTTTACCGCAGGTAGCGGCTAAGAGTTTTAATTTTGCTTTATCTGTTCTTTATTGATTCTTTTGTTGAGTGGGAGCAATTTTACGCACCCTAAATTAGTTATAGATCATTTTCACCGACATACCCCTATCTATGGTGAGGCTCTGACCTGTTATGAATCCGGTCTTGTCGGAGCATAGGAACAGTGCGGCCTCTGCTATATCTTCTGGCGTGCCAACTCGCCCGATAGGATGCTGTTCCTTGTCTTCTTCAGAATGCTGCGGCGTGTAGTGCTGGCTTCTTTAAAGGGCTCAATCAGGAAAAGTACAGTGGCTAAATAACTCCGGAGGCGCTGGCACAAAGTTGAAAAGGCCTAGCTCCGGAAGTACATAGTTTAAAATAAAAAGAGGCTCCCTTTTGGAGGGAGCCTCTTTTAAGCATGTTATCGCCAGAAGTTTATTTCTTATTCATGGCAGTTGTTGAGTTCGAGTTAGGTACAAACTTTACCGTCTTCAGCACGTGGTTCTGGCCAGTTGCACCACCAGCGTGTTTCACAACAATGTAGACATCCTGTAACTTGTTAGCCGGCACATTCTGTAACGTGAGAGTGGCAGATGTAGGCTTTCTTTCACCGGCCAGGCTGATTTGCCCTTCTCCTATTTTCTTGCCATCCGGCTTGTCTAACCTCACTTCCACATTGTACTGGCTTGCCTCACCGTTTCCGATGCCTGTCAGTTCAATGCTGCCGATGTTGGTCAGGTCAAGCTGGTTGCCTTTCACCCAACCTGTCGTGCCGGGGAAAATCAGGTAGGTAGCTCCTTCGAAGGTTACCTTGTTAAACCCGTTGACAGAGGCGAAGTCAGCTGCGTCCATTGCACTGCTTCTGAGGTAAACGGCGTCAGAGCCAGCCAATGGTTTGATGCCAGTTCCGCCCTGGTCGGTATAGGTGGCAACAAGTTTCAGCACCGTGTTGTCTTTCTGCTGTGGGTCCAGTTTCGGCACTACCTGCCCGCTAGCTGGCAGCGACTTCCGTGCGTTGGCGGTGTTACCCAATGAAAGAATCCACTGCACAATCTGCTTTGCATCTGTTGGCGCCATGTTCGGGTGAGCAGGCATGGCTGCTTCGCCCCACACCCCGCTTCCGCCTTTGATTATCTTGTTTGTCAGGTGCTGCATGGCATCCCGGTCTTTCTGGTATTTCTGCGCTACCTGCATATAGGTCGGTCCGATAGACTTCTCATTTATCGCGTGGCACGCTTTACAGTCAGAGCTCAGCATTAGGTTTTTGCCCAGCATCTCCGCCGACACCACCTGGTGGCCCATAGAGGCCCCTGCCATATCTGTGCCTTCTACATAATCTACAGAAACAAACAGGTTGCTGTCATCCACTGTGCCGTCTTCGTCGGTTACTTTCACCTGGTACTGCACAGGCTGTCCTTCGAAGTAGAAGCTACGGTTACCCTGCACGGCAACATTTACTTTCGGCTGCTCGTTTCCGGCATACAACGACACTACGTTACTCTTGGTAGATGCATTATGCTGGTCAAACACTTCTACGCTGATGTTGTGGTCTCCCTTGCCAGCGAATGTATGGTTGATTTTTGGCTCAGTTGTTTCTTTCTTCTTGTCACCAACAGTCCACACATAGCGCAGCTTGTCATTCTCCGGATCTGTGGCCTCCACTGTTGCGGTAACAGTAAGCGGGGTTTTTCCGCTTATCTTATCAACTTCTACAGCAGCTACTTTCGGAGGTCGGTTACCTGCTAAATAATCTATTCTCAACAGGCCCGAGTCTTCGTTTTTCGCAAACCAGCCGGAGCCATACTCCAGAACATAAAGCTTGCCGTCAGGGCCTACCTCCATGTCTATGGGTGCATTCAGGTCTATGGTGGACATAAACGGCTCCATCTTCTCGAACTTACCGTTCTCATCCATGGTAACGGCTTTTATCCAGCCACGCATCCAGTCATAAATAAAGAGCTTGCCGTCATAGTAAGAGGAGTAGCGCGTCGCTTCCGGGAACATGTCTGAATAATAAACAGGGCCAGCCATGGCATTACGCCCGCCGGTGCCCAGTTGCGGGAAATCCGGTGATTCGGCGTATGGGTACCAGATAAAGGCTGGCTGAGCTGCCGGCAACTCCTGTAAGCCTGTGTTATTAGGCGAATTATTAACCGGTTTCTGAGGGTCAAAAAGTGGTCCTGTCTCCCCTTTGGCATAATCATACCGGTGGTAAGGGTAGTTATTCCCGATAAACAGAGGCCACCCGTAGTAACCAGCCTTGCGCGCCTGGTTTACTTCATCATACCCTCTAGGGCCACGCACCTGCAGGCTGTCAGCCCCGGCATCCGGTCCTACCTCGCCCCAGTAAAGGGCGCTGTTTTTCTGGTCTACTGAGATGCGGTATGGGTTACGGTGACCCATAGTATAAATTTCAGGGCGTGCCTTTGGGTTGTTACCCGGGAACAGGTTACCCTCTGGTATAGTATAGGTACCGTCTTCGTTTATTTTGATTCGAAGGATTTTACCTCTCAGGTCGTTTGAGTTGGATGAAGATCGGCGGGCGTCGTACTGCTCATGTCCCGGACGGTCATCTAAAGGCGCAAAACCATTGTTTACATAAGGCTGCCCCTTCTCGTTGAACGGTGTGGAGTTATCGCCTGTAGATAAGTATAGGACGTTACCCGGACCGAAGGCGATAGAGCCACCGGTATGGCAGCAGATATTACGCTGTGAGTAGAACTCCAGCATGATCTTCTCTGAACTTTCATCCAGTTGCCCGTTCTTGTACACAAACCTCGACAAACGGTTTACAGAAGTATCCGCCGGGCTGTAGAACATATAGATGAAATTGTTCTTGCTGAAATTCGGGTCAACGGCAAGTCCCATCAGGCCTTCCTCTGCATTCACATCAGGCACTGTAGTTTTATGGTAGACATTCAAAGCGCCCACTTGTTTCACATTACCCGTCTCCTGGTTATACAGCATCAGTTCACCACGGCGCTGCGCCACCAGGATGTCCAGGTTCGGCAGAATGGCCATTTCAGTTGGCTCAAAGAATTGCCCCTGGGTCAGTTGCACCTTCACAAAGCGGTCTTCTTCCGGTACACGCTGTGTCTTTACTTTTTCGTAATCCAGTTCCTGGTTTTCACCGATGGCATACTTAATACCTCCCGCAACATGCTTCAGGTACTGTGGGTCTCTGAAAGATTCCTCTGTGTGGCCTAAGCCCGTGTAGAAGGCACGGCCGCCGTCATACTCATGGAACCAGGCCATCGGGTGGTTGTCGCCGTTTGTGCCACCTTTATAAGTTTTCTCATCTATAGTGAGCAGCACGTTGGCGTTTGTGTTCAGGTTTTTAAACGAGTACCACTCATCGGCTCTCTCCCATTCCTTCGGCAGGTGCTCTGTAGCAGCATGATCCGTGTTTACTACATTTAAAACCGCCTTCTGTGGTTCCGGATGGCCGTTGAAATAGCCACCTACCAGCCTGCCGTACCAGCCCCAGTCGTACTCAGTGTCTGTTGCGGCGTGTATGCCCACAAACCCGCCACCCGCTTGTATGTATCGCTCAAAATCCGCTTCCTGGTAATGGTTCAGCACATCGCCGGTCGTGTTCAAAAACACAACGGCCGAATACTTCTTCAGAGAATCTTCATTAAAAAGAGCTGCATTGGTGGTTGTGTCAACTATAAACCCATTCTCCTCTCCTAACTGCATGAGGGCGTTGTTGCCAGCCGCAATAGAGGAATGATGGAAGCCACTGGTCTTGCTGAAGACAAGCACCCGGGGTTCACCAGAGCGTTTGTCGCTGCAGGAAAAGAGCGTAAAACTGCTTATCATAAATAAGCAGAAAATCTGTTGGAGGGAGATCTTCTTTATCATTTATTTTTCTGTAGGGATGTTATGATATATTCAAATGTGTTCTTCTGACGCAAAGACAAAGTGAAACGAACTGAAAACGCAGTGGGTAAAGAGTTTATTTTATCTGTCTGCAGAAGGGATAAAGTTCTTTTGCACAACTGGTTACACGATTTACCTGAGTAATCACTTCCTTAACCACAAAACAAGACGCCTTAGTTCAATGTGAAACAGGCTATAAGTTTAAGGAAATATTCTTGAAGTGCCAACACTGTAACTACTGCAGGATGCGCAGCTAACCCTTTATTAACTGTTCCCAGAATTGTAGATTAACACACTCGGTACCACACTAACTGCGACCTAAAACCACAGTAGCTCCTTTCAGAAATCTATCAGGAACTGAATGAATTCTGGTGAACAAAAAATTTAGCACCATTTTCTTGGCAATTAGTAAAGGCTTATTAACTTTGGAACACAAAGTACTTTAGTATGAACCAACAGCAAGACCAGTTAGCCGCCCTGCACGAGATACGCAGCATCATGGACCGCTCCTCGCGCTTCATCTCGCTCAGCGGGCTCTCGGGCGTGGCCGCCGGGGTGTCGGCGCTGCTGGGCGCCGGCGCCGTTCAGTGGTACCTGCTGGCCCGCGGCACCGACTACGCCCGCAGCCTGGGCGACGGGGAGGCGGGGCGTTTCCTGCTGGCTGCGGCCGGCCTGGTCTTCCTGGTGGCCCTGTGCTCGGCCACCTACTTCACCGCCTGCCGGGCCCGCCGCGCCAACCACCGCGTCTGGGACAGCCGGAGCGAGCGGCTGCTGGCCAACCTGCTCATCCCCTTGGGGGCGGGGGGCGTGTTCTGCGCAGCGCTGCTCTACCACGGGCTGGCGCTGCTGGTGGCCCCGGCCATGCTGGTCTTCTACGGCTGCGCCCTGTTCAGCGCCAGCAAGTACACCCTGGGCGAGATCCGCTACCTAGGCCTGCTGGAGATGGGGCTGGGGCTGGCGGCGTGCTTCTGGGTGGGCTACGGGCTGCTGGCCTGGACGCTGGGCTTCGGGGTGCTGCACGTGGTTTACGGGCTGGTAATGTATTACAGGCACGAGCGCTAGAGGCGGGTGAAAGCGTACCTGGAGCATATCAACAAAGCCTTCGAGAGCAGGGCACGGCTGGGCATCATGTCGGTGCTGATGGTGGAGGAGCGTGTGGACTTCAGCACGCTCAAGGACACGCTCCAACTCACCGACGGCAACTTGGCCAGCCACCTGCGGGCCCTGGAGGAGGCTGAGTACCTGCAGGTGGAGAAGCAGTTCGTGGGGCGCAAGCCCAACACCACCTACCAGGCCACAGAGACAGGTCGTGAGGCTTTTCAAGAGCACCTGGACGCCTTGGAGCAGCTTATTTTAAATAACAGGAAAGAGAACTGATATTTTTTTTGCGCCACTACTTTGCAATTCAAAGTACTTTAGGTAAACTAACAGAAAGACACAGACAAACCTGCAGCATCGGCAGCAGGTGGCACTGACTGGGCAGAACAGGTAATAGCGGCTAAAACATCTTAAAGTAAAAAACCATGAAAGACGAAATACTCACACATCTCAACGATCCGGGTCAACTCGAAAAATTGTACCGTAGTAACAAGGTGCATTTCAAGCGGGAGTTCAGCACCATATATCCGGAACTTAAAGGCACCGTGCTCGCTGATTTCTGGAACGAAAGACTGAACTACGAAAGCGACGACATTAACTGGGGCACCGGCAGGGAGCTGCTATTTGTGATAATTGCTGTACTGATAGCCGGCTTCATAGCCAAGCTACCTGGTATATTTTCCATTGAGGAGGATTTCTTTTACCCCAGGAACATTGGTTTTATCTTTCTACCACTCCTGACAGCCTATTTTGCCTGGAAAAACAACTTGCAGTTCAAGCAGGTTGCTACTATCTGCGGCGTAATGCTCGTCTCACTCATCTATATTAACATGCTCCCGGTATCCACCACAAGCGACACATTGCTCCAGGCGTGTATTCATTTGCCATTGCTGCTCTGGGTACTCTTGGGCACCGCCTTCGTAGGCAACAGCCTGACAGACTATAACAAACGGCTCGAGTTTTTAAGCTACAACGGCGACCTGATTGTCATGACAACCCTAATACTGATCGCCGGTGGAATCATGACAGGACTTACCATCGGGCTGTTTTCGCTTATCGGATTTCAGATTGAGGAGTTTTATTTTCAGTATGTCGCCATTTTCGGGTTGGCAGGAGCGCCCATAGTAGGCACTTACCTGACACAGACCAACCCGCAGCTGGTGAATAAAGTCTCTCCGGTGATAGCTAAGATATTCAGCCCGCTGGTTTTAATCATGCTCGTTATTTACCTGGTTGCCATCCTCTATTCCGGCAAAGATCCCTATAACGACCGGGAGTTTCTTCTCATCTTTAATTTACTCCTGATTGGCGTGATGGCCATTATCTTCTTTTCGGTGGCAGAAAGCTCCAAAAAGACTGAGAACAACACAGCTAACTGGATACTCTTTCTCCTGTCAATTATAACTATAGTTGTCAATGGCATTGCACTATCGGCCATCCTGTTCCGGATAGCAGAATGGGGCATTACACCAAACAGGCTGGCCGTATTGGGCGGCAACCTTCTTATCCTGACCAACCTTTTAATCGTAACAGCCAGGCTTTTCAAATCGTTGACAAAGAAGTCAAACATTGCCGGAGTCGGAAAATCAATTGCCCTATTCCTGCCCATTTATGGTGTATGGGTTACTATTGTCATATTCCTGTTTCCGCTGCTGTTTGGCTTTAAATGAAAAGCTGTAAATGTATAGACCAGTTAAATGCAGTTATCTTCTGAGTTGAAAGAGGCCATCAGCCACCTGTCTCACAAAGAGAAGGACAAGCTGCTTTTCCGCCTGCTCAAAAAAGACCCGGACCTGTGCCAGCGCCTGCAGTTCGAGCTGGTGGAGCAAGGTGAGACCTTGCAGGAAAGGCGGGAGGCAGTGGCAGCAGAAATAGAGCGGCAGGTAAAATATGAGGCGTACTCTCCGGGTTACCTGATGATGGATATGCGCTCCCTGAGTGGAGACATTACGCGCCAGATGAAGTACACCAAAGACAAAGAAGGAGAAATACAACTCACCTTGCTCCTGCTGCGCCGCTACCTGTCAGAACACATTGACTTTATTATAGCTTACCTTTACCGCGCCGACTCCCTGCAGGATTACATGGTAAAGCGCATGCAGGCGGTACTGCAAAAGCTGAGAAAGTTGCATGAGGACTTATATATAGAGTATGAGGACGATGTCAATTACATCCTGCAGCAGCTGCACCAGAAGGTGGCTCCCCTACAGGCACATAAAGCGAAGCTGCCCAAAGAATGGCCTTTCTAAACCTGGCATGCATTCTGTGCTTAGAAAAAGTCAGAATTTTCCCCTAACAGGTATCAACAGGAAAAGCGATAAAGCGTTATATTACTGATATTCCAACCTATGCTTTATAATGTAAAAGCCTATGAACACCCTACCTGCCAACTGGCTCACTGAAGGGCTTCTTGATTTTGAGTACAAAAAATATCTTTTGCTGGCTTACCTAAAAGCCGCCAGAAATGAATTTGGCAAGCAGCGCCTCTATCCTGTATTCTCTGACCTAATCATGCACTACCGCAACCTGCAACATGTAAAGGCACACAAGCAGTTGGTGTACGAATCGTTTCCACAGCGCATCAGTAGGGCAGATTTTGAAAAACTGGAGCTGGTATATGAGAAAATTGTGCAGGACGACGAGACGATGCAGCAGATAGAAGAGATCATACAGTATGCTGCCCCTCTCTTCAACGAAGCCCTCTCTGAAGGGAAAGAATTGTACGATTTTGTGGAGCGCCACCTCGAAATCACCCCTATCGGAATCACGCCCATGTACCACAACGAAGGCTACCTTTTCCTGGAGGCTTTTCCGGGCAAAGAGACACAGGTGTATGTATTCCGCATCACAGTATTTGAAAACACTTACGAGAAGTACAGGGGCATTAACACTGAGCACCTGCAAACGGTGCGGCGTGGGCTGGCGCAGACACATGAGCACCTGAAGGTGCAGTTGCTGCGGCAACGGCAGGAGTTTCCCAACCCTGCTACCTTTGCCGTCGTGTCCCGGATTCCAGTGCCGCTGGAGCACGCGCTGCTGCCCATAGCGAAGCGCTCACTGGTGAAATATGTGACTAAATTGGCAGCATAAGCGGCAATTTATTATTAAAATCGGAGCAGCTGCGGGTATAATTTTGCTGCTCCACAAATTTATTTTAACCTATTTAGTAGGCAGTTAAACATTTTTTGATGTAAATTTGTATACTTAATACGAATTGGCTTAACCGTCAAAAGAAAAATTTATAGAGAAGAGGCGAGAGAATAGGCTCTATGACCCTCTGGCAACCACCCTTTTGGGAAGGTGCCAAGTCCTATCCCGCCAGACCGGGGCATATAAATTTACAAGAAAATGCAAACAACAGCTTACTACACATCGTCCTCTTTTTCCGGTAGCATTTCTGCTGCCACAGTTCCTGCTCACACTATGCCTGCAGGTTGCTGTTGTTGTTGCTGTACAATGTGCTAGATTTTAAGTCTGATCTATAGATTTATCATATCTGCACCTCTGCCGTGTCAGGCGCTCCTGTATCCACTTCTCTTTATCTTATCATTCTGACACCCTGTTGTCCGCACTCTAGTAGATTTTCTGCTGCAGCGGGCACAAAAAGAAGAGAAGAATAGTTGTAGACCGGGAGCAATGACAAACAACAAATTCCATTTTCCCAAGATTTTAATTTAGTATACATGAACGATATATCTGCTTTAGAAACCAAAGTGCCGGCACTGCTTGCCCTTCTGGAGGGTAAAGGCATTGAAGAAAGCTTGGCACTGCTGGCCTCACAATTTGAGGGGCATGTTGCCTTCTCTACCAGCCTTGGCATCGAAGATCAGCTTGTAACGCATTATATATTTGAAAATAACTTGCCTATCCGCGTTTTCTCGCTGGACACAGGCCGTCTTTTTAACGAGACATATAACCTGCTGCATAAAACCAACCAGCACTACGGCAAAAAAATAGAAGTACTCTTCCCGAAGCATGAGGCTGTGGAGCAGATGGTGACTGAAAAAGGCACCCTGAGTTTCTATAACTCTGTGGAAGACCGCAAGCAGTGCTGCTTTGTACGCAAGGTAGAGCCCCTGAAGCGGGCACTGCAGGGGGTACAGCTTTGGATAACAGGCATCAGGGCCGAGCAGTCTGATGCACGTCAGAACTTACAATTGATTGAGTGGGACCCGGGTTTTCAGGTTATCAAGTACAACCCGCTCAAGAACTGGTCGCTGGACGCGGTTCGTGAGGCCGTGCGCCAACTCAACATCCCTTACAACCCGCTGCACGACAAAGGGTTCGTTAGCATTGGCTGCGCCCCTTGTACCCGCGCCATTGCCGAAGGCGAAGACTTTAGGGCAGGCCGCTGGTGGTGGGAGAGCAACTCTAAGAAAGAGTGCGGACTGCACGCCAGGTAAAAACATAAAGCATGATTTAAATTTGTTCTTCAGATGCAAAGAATTGATTTAAATCATGCTTTTACTATTAAGTTCCCTTAATTTTGCACCCAAATTTAAAATCGTTTCGCTGAAACACGATTTGAATAAACAATACAAGAAATGACTAAAAGATACCTTGATTACCTCGACCAGCTGGAGGCGGAAGCCATCCATATCATGCGCGAGGTAGCAGGCCAGTTCCAAAAGCCGGCCTTACTGTTTTCGGGCGGTAAAGATTCCATTACCCTGGTGCGTTTAGCTGAAAAGGCTTTCCGCCCGGGCAAGTTCCCGTTCCCGCTGGTGCACATCGATACGGGGCATAACTTCCCGGAAGCTATCCGGTACCGCGACGAACTGGCTGATCGACTAGGTGAGAAGCTGATTGTACGCAACGTAGAAGATACGATCAAAAAGCAAAACCTCTCGGAGCCAACCGGCCGCTACGCCAGCCGCAACGGTCTGCAAACCTATACCTTGCTGGAGACGATAGAGGAATTCGGATTTGACTGCTGTATTGGCGGTGCCCGCCGTGACGAAGAAAAGGCTCGTGCAAAAGAAAGGATCTTTTCAGTAAGAGACGAATTTGGTCAGTGGGACCCGAAACGCCAGCGCCCGGAGCTTTGGAACACCTACAATGGTCGCATTTCTTTAGGCGAAAACGTACGCGCCTTCCCTATCAGCAACTGGACGGAGCTTGATGTATGGAACTACATCAAGCGGGAGGAAATCTCTCTTCCCAACATATACTTTACCCATGAGCGGGAGTGCCTCATCCGCGATGGAAAGCTGATGGCCACTTCAGACTTTATTTACCGCGACCCGGAAGATGAAATCGTGAAACGAAATGTACGTTTCAGAACCGTGGGCGATATGACCTGTACCGCTGCCGTGGAATCGGTGGCCTATGACATAGACTCTGTGATTGCTGAAATCATCGATTCAAAAATAAGTGAGCGCGGCGCTACCCGCATCGACGATAAGTTATCGGAGACTGCCATGGAAGACCGCAAGAAAGGAGGATACTTTTAACATGGATATATTAAGATTTATAACAGCAGGTAGCGTAGACGACGGTAAAAGCACTCTCATTGGCCGGTTGCTGTACGATACAAACCAGATTTACATCGACCAGCTGGAGGCTATTGAAAGCTCCGGCAGGGTAAACGAAGACGGGCAGGTAGATTTGTCGCTGCTGACGGACGGTTTGAAGGCCGAGCGTGAGCAGGGTATTACGATTGATGTGGCCTACAAGTACTTCAGCACACCAAAACGCAAGTTCATCATCGCCGATGCCCCTGGTCATATCCAATATACCCGCAACATGGTAACGGGAGCCTCCAACTCTAACCTATCTATTATTCTAGTAGATGCCCGGAATGGGGTGCAGGAGCAAACCCGCCGCCACTCTATTATCTCTTCGCTGCTGGGTATTCCGCACCTAGTTATCTGCATCAACAAAATGGACCTGGTAGGTTACGATGAAAACGTTTTTAACCGGATTGTAGAAGATTACAAGCAGTTCGCCGCCTCCAAGTTAAATGTTAAAGACATTACCTTTATTCCAATCAGCGCCCTGAAAGGGGATAACGTAGTAGATAGATCGGAGCACATGCCCTGGTACGAAGGACCTAACCTACTGGAGCATTTAGAGAAGGTGCCGGTATCCAACGACTTCAACCTGGACGATGCCCGTTTCCCGGTGCAGTACGTTATCCGCCCTCATACCTATGAGCACCACGATTACAGAGGCTATGCCGGTAAAATAATCAGCGGCACATACAGCAAAGGTGACAATGTTACGGTGCTGCCTTCCGGCCAGACTTCTACTATTAAATCAGTAGAGTTAGGTGGCAAGGAACTGGAAGTAGCCTTTGCGCCTATGTCTGTGGTACTGCAGTTAGAGGATGATGTAGACATCAGCCGTGGTGATGTAATTGTGAAGCAGGAGGAAGACCTGGACGTAACGAAAGAGTTTGAAGCACTTATTTGCTGGATGAACAACAAGCCGCTTAAGGCGGGTGCCAAGTTGTTGCTGCGCCACAATTCCACCGAAACACGTGCGGTTGTAAGACAGATACAGTATAAAGTGGATGTTAACTCGCTGGACAATATTCTGGATGCAGACCAGGTACAGCTAAACGATATCTGCCGTGTGCAGATTAAGACGGCTACCCCCCTGCTGCTGGACAAGTATGAGAGCAACCGCGCAAATGGCGGCTTTATCTTAATTGATGAAACTTCGTTCACGACGGTTGGCGCTGGCATGGTTGAAAGCATAACCCACGAGAGTGAACTGAATTACATGATATAAAAACACACAAGTATCAGGACGTAAGACATAATACTTTCTGATACTATAGTAATTTAAAAAAGGAACAGCCGCTGCGGGTATACCCGCAGCGGCTGTTCCTTTTTTAAACCTGGCGGGAATCTATCCCGTGACATTTTATGGGTGCGAGTCTCCAGACTCGCTGGAACTACAGCTGTATCTCAATTAGCTGATTTTCTCCTCAAAACGCCGCTGTTGTGTGTTTTCACCAACAGCTTGCTACTCGTTAAGCACAGCAGGGCAGGAAGTGTGTTTTATCCTGCACAATCTACATCTTACACCAAATCACCAGGCATGCCAAGCTTTCCGGCAGTTAATTCAAAGGCATGGCTGATGGTGGATGTTTTATATAGAATGGCTGCTACGGAGCAGTATTTGTCCATCGAAAGGTTTATTGCTTTCTGCACCTTCTCCTCATCCAGCGGCCCTCCTAGTATAAAGTGAACGTGGATGTCCTTGAATAAAGACGGCACCTCTCCCGGCACCCGTTCTGCTGTTACTTTTATATCGAATGTATCTATCTGCTGGCGCTGCTTTTTCAGAATCTGAATAATGTCGATGGCACTGCAGCCACCTAAGCCCATGAGCAGCATTTCCATTGGTCTGGCACCTGCGTTGTGGCCGCCAATCTCTGGAGACCCGTCTATATGCACCTCCACGCCAGAGGCACCTTTAGCTGCAAAATGAAAATCCTGATCGACGCGCGTTAAATTTACTTCCATGTGTTTTGATTTTATATAGTACTCAGAATCCACAAAGGGTTCAGGTAACTGGTTTGATATGCTATATGCAAAAAGATGAATGCCCAGCTGTTTCCACCCTCCTACTGAAGTGCAGACCCGCAACTGCAAAAATCAGCTGTTCGAATAGGAACAAACAATTACACCTCCGCCAACGCCTGCTCTATATCTTCAATGATATCCTGCAGACTCTCTAAGCCAACTGATACACGAATAAGCCCTTCGGAAATTCCTGTAGCCGCCTTTTCTTCGGGGGAGAGTTTTGAGTGTGTGGTGGAAGCCGGATGCGTGACGATGGTGCGGGTATCACCTAAGTTGGAGGTGATGGTAGCTATCTTCAGGCTATCGATAAAGCGTGTTGCAGCTTCATAACCGCCTTTTACCACAAAAGTGACGATGCCACCGCCTTGCTTCATCTGCTTCTTCGCCAGCTCATACTGCGCAAAAGACGGCAGGAAAGGATAATTCACCACCTCCAGCGCCGGGTTACCTTCCAGCGTTTGTGCCAGCTTCAGTGCGTTCTCGCAATGCTTATCTATGCGCAACGAAAGCGTTTCCAAACTCTTGGACAACACCCAGGCATTGAAAGGGGACAAAGCAGGACCTGTGTGGCGCGAGAAGAAGCGAATCTCTTTTATCAAGTCGGCTCTGCCCACTACTAGTCCGCCTAATACGCGTCCCTGGCCATCAATGTACTTCGTGGCAGAATGCACAACAAGGTCAGCACCATAGTCGACAGGAGTTTGGAGAAGTGGTGTGGCGAAGCAATTATCTACCACTAAAAGCAGGTTATGCTTCCGCTTCAGCTCCCCCAGAAACTCAAGGTTAATTAGCTCCAGGCCTGGGTTAGAGGGTGTCTCTACCAGAATCATTTTCGTTTGCGGTGTGATGCGTTTTTCCCAATCTTCGGGCTTACTGGCATCGGCGTAGGAATGGGTGATGCCCCAGCGCGGCAGAATGGTAGTCAGCAGTTGGTGCGTAGAGCCAAAAACAGCGCGACCCGCCAATATGTGGTCTCCTGCACTCAGCAACGAAGCTATGCTCGTGAATACCGCCGACATGCCTGTGGCAAAAGCAAACCCATCTTCCGCTTTCTCTAAATAGCACATTTTCTCCACCAACTCATCCACGTTCGGGTTAGAGAAACGGGAATAGATATTGCCTGCCTCTTCGTCGGCGAATACTGCCCGTGCCTGCTCGGCACTTTCATAGGTGAAACTGGAGGTAAGGTATAGTGGCACCGAGTGCTCCCGGTTATGGCTGCGCTTTGCCTGCAACCTGATGGCTTTTGTTTCTTTATCAGACATGTTAAATAATTCTTGCTTGCTGCGTTGGTAGTTGATTCTATAGGCAACTACAAGCCGTATCAACTATTAATGTTTTAAAATCCGGTGTCCTCTTATTACATAAAGAAGGCCATAAAGATAAGGCGCAGGCTGACGATGATAACGACAATACCGACAATAATCATCATAGTTTTAACCGGCAGCTTTCTGGCCAGCAGCGCTCCTAAAGGGGCTGCAATTGTGCCGCCTAATATTAGACCTATGATTATTTGCCAGTGCGTGATACCTATAAGGGAGATAAATGCAACGGAACTGGCAAAGGACACAAAGAACTCCGCTAAGTTTACTGAACCCACAGTATACATCGGGTGTCTGCCTTTCGCTATCAGGGTGGAGGAAACAATGGGTCCCCAGCCACCACCGCCAATCGCATCCATAAAGCCACCGACAGCACCCAGCATGCCCAGCCTTTTTACAGGGCTCTTCTTTACGTGCTTCTTCAGCACCTTCCGGATAATCAGAATACCCAGGAACAAGGTATAGCAGGCCACCAGCGGCTTAATAAGGTAGACGTATTCCTCCAGGGTATAAAGCAGGAAAGCACCCACAATGGCTCCTAAAACACCGGGAAACACAATGGTTTTGAACAACTTGCTGTTTACATTACCAAACTTAAGGTGCATCCAGCCGGAAACGCCGGAGGTGAATATTTCGGAGGCGTGCACACTCGCACTCGCCGCTACCGGCGATACGCCAAAGCTGAGCAGGAACGTCGTGGCACTCACACCATAAGCCATGCCAAGGGCACCATCAATCATCTGTGCTACAAAGCCAGCCAGTATAAAAATCAAAATTTCCCTGTCCACCTGTCCGGCCACATCCAGTGCCACTGCACCAATGGTGCTGAACGGAATATAGCTGAAGAGAATATGGCCCGTCACCATGAGAGAGAGTGATGCGAGCAGAAGCATCAGCACTACTTTCAGGCTGTACTTTCCTTTCTTTTTCTTCTCCCTAACGGCAGAAGCAGTCGCAACATTTGGCTCCACGAGTACTTCGGTTGCCTCGTTCAGGCGCTTCACTTTATAGGCAAAGTCGCCCTTGAGTGTAGCCCGTAGCTGCGTCATTTTGTCCAGCACCTGCTCCAGTTCTTCAGGCAGGCCCTCGTTCAGCACCTGCTTTATGCGCTTGGCTACCGTTGGGGATTTGCCGTTGGTGGAGATAGCCAGCTTCAGGCTTCCCTTCTGTACAATGGAGCCAAGGTAAAAATCGCACTGCTGCGGTGTATCGGCTACGTTGGTTAATATTTTATGCGATTTTGCCAGGTCACGTATGGCTACGTTGAGGACATTATCGTTAGTGGCAACTAGTACGATGTCCTTTCCAGCCAGGTCTTCCTCAAGGAACTCACGCTTTACCAGTGTCACCAAGGGGTGGCTGGCGGCCAGTTCTACTATTTCAGGACGAATTTCAGGGGCAACCAGCACCACCTGCGCCTGCGGGCTGTTGGCTAGAATGGCCGAAAGCTTTTCAAGGCCTACATAGCCTCCGCCTACTACCAATGTCTGCAATTGCTCCAGCTTTAGAAAAACCGGGAATAGCGGATTCGTAGCGTTTGGTGTTGTTGCAGCGGGAGGAATAGTGGTTGTGTTCGGGGAGCTACTCATTTATTTTTCGATGCTTCAGGAATATAGGCCTACGCTTTTACCAGTTCCTGCACCTGTTGCAGATCCAGGGTGTAGCGCAGCGACGGATGGTAAGAAACCACCTCTCCGATAATGATGATGGCTGGTGCACCCACGCCTTTTGTCTCTACCCGCTCCACGATGTTATGCACGTTGCCGAACACAATCTTCTCGTCAGGCAGCGAGCCGTTCTGGATAACAGCGATGGGAGTGTCGGCCTTGCCGGTAGCGGTAAAGATTTCAGCAATCTGCGCGAGCTTACCCATTCCCATCAGAATGATAACACTGGCACTGGATTGTGCCGCCAGCTGGATGTCTGCGGAGATATCACCAGACCTAGTTGTGCCTGTTATCACCCAGAAGCTTTCGTTAACGCCCCGTATCGTCAGCGGAATCTGCTGCAATTCCGGTACCGCGATAGCACTGGAGATACCCGGTACTACTGCTGTCGGGATAGTATACTTATCGGCATACGCCAGTTCCTCATACCCACGGCCAAACACAAAGGGGTCGCCGCCTTTCAGCCGCACCACGTGTCCGTAAGCAAGGGCAGACTCCAATATTAATTCGTTTATCTCCTCCTGTTTCAGGCTGTGTGCCCCGGCGCGCTTTCCTACAAATAGCTTTGGTGCGTCGGCAGGTGCATGCTGCAGTAACTCCGGATTAACCAGCGCATCATACAGCACCACATCGGCTTGCTGCAGCGCTTTTATTGCCTTCAGGGTAATCAGGTCTATGTCGCCGGGTCCGGCTCCAACCAGCGTCAGCCTCGGCTGCTTCTGTGCTGCCGTCTCCGCTAGTACATGCCCTTTCTCCTGCTTTATTTCTTTATTTCTGAATGTCATCTTGATTTAATTATGAATAAATGAATAATTGGGTTCTGAAGATGATTTAAGTACAAGAGGAGTTCATGTATACTTGTTGAACTCACTCCCGCACCTATTCAATTATTCATAGTTCAGCTATTCAAAATTCGTTTTCTACGCCTCGTGCTTTAGCCTGGCAGGAGCAGTTAAGTCACGCTGCTCTTTTCGGTACTGGGTGGCTTCCTGCAGGAACAGTAAGGCTTTGTTCAGGTATTCTTTTGCAAAAGCTTCGCCCGGTTTATGCTGGTTTATCTGCAGCACTTCTGTTTTAAAGTCAGGGGCAAAGTTGAAAAGTCCTTCTGACACAAAGTGTGTGTCAAAATCCTGAATGATGCCTGCCTGGGTGTTGCACTTCACATTTTTATCCAGCAGGAGTGCTTTGGCAGTGCTCACAAAAGAAGCATAGCCATAGTAGATGGCATCAGCATAGCGCTTGTCTTCCATTGCCTCGGCCGCCCACTCCAGTTTCTCATCCGACTCATACAGCAGCGTCGCCACCAGGTCAATCATGACACCGGCACACTCACCCACACCAATGGCAGTCTCAAACTGCTCCTGGTGTCCCCAGTCTACAAAGTCATCTGCCGTAATGGTGGTCAGGTCAGCAAGCGGCTTCAGCATCTGGTAGAAATAGTCCTTGCCGTTTCTGTCGAAGTACTCGTTAAAGCGCTCGTTTTCCTCCTTGTTCGCCAGGTAGTCGTTTATCACCAGGCGCACCACTTCAGGCCCTCTCTTGCTCGGTACCTTCAGGACTTTCTGCGCAATACGGCCTTCTCCGTTCACCACCGTGCCTCCGCCTAGTAGCACCTGCAGGGCTGGCAATACGCTCTTTCCGCTTTTCAGGGAAGAACCATGGAAGCCCAGGTTGGCCATACCATGCTGGCCGCAGGAGTTCATACAGCCGCTTATCTTAATTTTGATATCGGTGTTAAACAGCAACTCCGGGTACTCTGTGATAATAACATTCTCCAGCACTTTGGCTGTGGTCATACTGTTAGAAATACCAAGGTTACAGGTATCAGTACCCGGGCAGGTAGTAATGTCCGCCACGCTGTTGAAGCCCGGCTCAGCAAGCCCTATCTCATCCAGCCTTGCGTAAACGTAAGGCAGCGCCTCTTTTGTCACGTACTTAAGTAACAGGTTCTGCCCCTGCGTTACCCTGATTTCATCGGCCGAAAAATCGCGCACCAAAGGAGCCAGTTCCCTTGCTGCATCGCTGCTGATGTCTCCGATAAGCACTTTGATATACACCCCGTAGTAGCCTTCCTGCTTTTGCTGAAACACATTCGTCTTCAGCCACTTGTTATACTTATCTGTGTCTTCGATAACATAGTCAGGAATTTCCTTTACTTCAGGCAAAGCCGGTTCAAAGCTGACATTCTTGTCAATCTCAAAAGAATGCGACTTCAGGGCATTGTACTCTTCGTTCACCAGGCGCATCACCTCTTCCAGACCTAGTTTGCCAATGAGGTATTTAAAACGGGCTTTGTTACGGTTGTTGCGTTCACCATGGCGGTCAAAAATGCGGAGCACACCCTCAATCACCGGAATCACCCTGTCTTCCGGAAGGAACTCATATGCTGTGTGTGCCAGTGCAGGTTGCGCACCGAGTCCGCCACCAATCATTACTTTAAAGCCACGGATAGTTTCACCGTTTTCCTCCTTCACCTTCGGTATAAAGCCAAGGTCGTGCATGTAAGACATAGCCGTGTCGGAGTCGCTGGATGAAAAAGAGATCTTGAACTTCCGGCCCATGTCCTGGCAAATAGGATTGCGGAGGAAATAGCGGAAAGTAGCATCGGCATAAGGCGACACATCAAATGGCTCTTCCGGGTCTATCCCCGCCTCCGGTGAAGCTGTCACGTTACGCACCGTGTTACCGCAGGCTTCGCGCAGCGTAATATCGTCCTTCTCCAGGTTTGCCCACAGCTCAGGCGTTCTGTCCAGGCTCACAAAGTGTATTTGGATGTCCTGGCGCGTGGTCAGGTGCAGGTTCCCGGTAGAGTACTCATCAGAAATAGCGGCAATGCGCACCAACTGCTGTGTGGTCATTCTGCCAAACGGCAGCTTGATACGCACCATCTGTACGCCCAGCTGACGCTGCCCGTAAACGCCACGGGCCAGGCGCAGGCTCTTGAATTTATCTTCCTGCAACTTGCCCTCACGGTATAACCTGATTTTCTTTTCCAGGTCAATGATATCCTTTTCTACTATCGGGTTCTCTATTTCAGATCTAAAGCTTTGCATACAAATGTTTTGTTTTATGGGAGAGCCTGTAAAGGCTTCTGCTCAATAATTAAGTGATGAATTAGTTTATACGTTCAACAGCTGCTGCACAGGGCAGAAAAACTGCACAAAAGGAGGGTGATTCATCATGCCCACGCGCAACAACAGCGTAAGTGCCTCCTGTCAGAAGGAATACTGCTGGTAAAGGCACCTTTTAAAAGCGTGATGGCCCTGTATGTTAAATATGAAGTAGTGGTAAAAGACATAAACCTGTTGCTCTGCAAATCAGCTAACGGTACATATACCTGATATGCCGCAGACTGCGCTATTAAAGTTCAAGAAGAATGACTGTTCCTATAAAACCGCCAAAAGCTATGTCAGCCTGGTTAAGGAAAGAGAGGGTGTATCCTTTAACAGGAACAACAGCAACAACAGCGCATCTCAGGCAGGGATGGGGTAAAGCTGTCAGAATAAAGTACTAAACTGGTGGGTTGTAATATGCCTGATGTCTTGTTCATGGTTCTTTAATTTATATTTCCCCTTCGTTGGGCAGGACTTGGCACCTTTCCATTCGGATGGTTGCCAGAGGGTCTGGGAGCCTGTTCTCTCGCCTCTTCGTCTATAAATTTCTTGCGGATAGCAATAGTATTCTTTGCAAAAATAGAAAATATATCTCACATAGTATACCATATTGCCAAATATGTGAGATTATTTTCTATACAACAGTCAGGCCCCCAAAGTTCCCTTGCAGCACAGGCAGCTGTATAAGGCCCTGACTACCTGAATTCTTTTAGCGCTAGCAGGTCCTGAAAGTCTATAAACAGCCGCAACTCGTTCTTGTTTCAATCTAATGTATAGCGGTGTGGCCTGCACGCCCCGCGCTTTCTCTGCCTTCTCTTTGCCGCTCCGGATTTTATACTTTCCCGGTGCTGTTTATACTGTTCTTTTTAAACCCCGATAAAGCAGCCCTTTCTAACGACGAATGACTTGTCGTTAACTCCTGCCTATTCATATAGAAATGAGATGCATTGGTATAATCTGTTTCAGCAGTCAGGAAAAGCAGGTTTACTTTGTGCCTGACTAGAAAAAATAATGACCACGCACCCCATCACACCCACTTTACCTGTTTTTTCACAAGACCATCTTATCTAAACTATGAAGAAGAATCTACTCATTATATTACTGGGTCTGAGCACCACCACAGTGCTGGCCCAGGCACCTCAAAGCGGCCCCCTGCAACAGAAACAAATGGCTGCACCTGCTAAGGGTAATGCGACAATAAGCGGCATGGTACTGGATGCCGAAACAAAGCAGCCCATTGAGTTTGCCACAGTAGCTCTCATCAGCCTGAGCACGGACAAGCCAGTTGATGGTGCGATGGTGGATGATAAAGGCCGCTTCACAATACAGAAAGTAGCAGCCGGTCATTACAAAATCAACGTGTCTTTCCTGGGTTACCAGCTCCGAACTGTCGAGAACGTTACAATAGCCAACGACAATGCCGAAGTGAACATCGGAACAGTTAGCCTTGCCTCCGATGTGAAGAAGCTGAGCGAAGTGGTGATAACGGGCGAAAAGCCACTCGTGGAGGAAAAGATTGACCGCACAGTATATAACGCTGAGAAAGATATCACCAACGCAGGCGGAAACGCAGCTGATGTGCTGCAGAAGGTACCGTCGCTGAGTGTGGATACCGATGGAAACGTGCAGTTGCGCGGAAGCTCCAACGTACGCGTGCTTATCAACAACAAGCCTTCCTCTATTATGGCAGGCAATGTGGCAGATGCACTGAAACAGATTCCGGCAGATATGATAAAGTCCGTGGAAGTAATCACCAGCCCGTCTGCCAAGTATGATGCAGAAGGAACAGCAGGTATCATCAACATCATCACGAAAAAAAATAGCGGACTACAGGGGGTAAACGGTTCTGTGAGTGCGACAGCAGGTACACGCTCCAGCAACGGGAATGGCAGCCTGAACATGCGCAACGGCAAGTTCGGCATCAACGCCAACGCCAGCACAGTGCAGTTCTACAACCATGGCGATATGACCAACATCACCATCCTGCCAAAGTATAGTACTGCGTCTGATAACCGAAGCATACGGGAGCAACTCGGCGACACCAAAATGCGTGGCGGCTTCCTGAATGCCCAACTTGGCTTTGAATATGATATTACGCCAAAAAACAGCCTTTCAGGTAGCATACGCCGAAACTGTGGAGAGTTCAGGATGAAGAACGACCAACGCCAGGTCTTCACCACCAACGGTGTGCCCGTGAATGACCTCACCTTCAATACTGACGTTGAGAATCGTAACAAGCGCCAGGGCACTGACCTGAACCTGGACTTTGTGCACACTTTTAACAAGCCGCAGCAGGAACTTACTTTCCTGTCGCAGTACTCTGTCACGGATGCCGACACACGCAACTACCAGGATCGTTACAACGCCGGCGAGGCTCCTTTTTACCTGCAGCGCAACAACAACGACGGCGGCAACGACGAACTCACTTTTCAACTAGACTATGTGCACCCGTTTGAGAACAAGACGACGCTGGAAGTGGGGGCAAAATCCATCTTCAGAGATGTAAGCAGCGATGCCTTCTACAAGGCCATCTATCCTGACACAGAAGAAACCGAGCGGGAGGTCTTTGAATACGGGCAAGATGTACTCGCCTCGTACCTGACCTATGGCTTTACTGTGAAGAAGAAGCTGAACGTGAAGCTGGGTGGCCGTTATGAGCACACGGAAATCAATGCTGATCTCATCACCGCCGGGCAGGCCTTCTCTGATAACTATGAAAACTTTATCCCGAGCATTGCCTTCTCTTACACCTTAAAGGAAAAGCACACGCTAAAGGCAAACTTCACGCAGCGCATTCAGCGCCCGTCGCTGTTCTACCTGAACCCTTATGATCAGGAGCAGGCACCAGGCACTGTAGTACGTGGCAACCCAAACCTCGATGCCGAATTAACGAACCTGGTGGAATTGGGGTACAGCACCTTTTTCAATACTTCCTCTATCAGCGCCAACCTGTATATGCGCGAGACTGACAATGCCATTGAAACACTGCCGCAACTGGAAGGAAACACCACTGTGCTGACATTTGCAAACGTGGCAGTGAACAAGACCTATGGCATGAGTCTTTTCGGATCTGTGAAGCCCGTGAAAGCTTGGACCATCGGGGGTAGCTCTAACGTTTATTTCGTGGACCTGAAGAGCAGCCAGTATGAGAATAGCGGCTGGATGTATAACATTAACATGAACTCGTCTTATACTTTAGGAAAAGGATTCAGTGCTCAGTTCAACGGTGGCTTTAACTCACGAAGAGTGCAGTTGCAGGGTAACTTTGCCTCTTTCTCTTACCACACGCTGGCTTTCAAGAAGGAACTGTTCGCTGGAAAAGGCGGTATCAGCCTGGGCCTGGATAACCCTTTCCGTGAAAGTATGATCATGAAAATTGATGTGAATGCCATCGACTATGAGCAGCATATCCGCATCAACAACTACAACCGTGGTGCCCGCGTTACCTTCGACTACCGCTTTGGCAAGTTAGACCAGAAGAAAGCACCGAAGCGCAAGAAAAGCATTCGCAACGACGATGCGAAGCAAGGCGACGGCAATGGTGCCGGTGGTGTACAGTAAAATTATTTTTTATCATCAACAGAAAAGCCTCTCCTGATCAGGAGAGGCTTTTCTGTTGATGATTATATATGAGGTACATAAAAACCTCTCCAAACTTCCTGTTTAAGGTTGTCTGGAGAGGCTGTATATAAAGTCTACTGGTATTTATTTATACTGTCTCTTTTTCAAGCTCGCGGTATACCTGCTTTGTTTTAACATGCAGTGAGAACCAGGAGTAATTACTTTTCAGCATCTCAAAATTAGAACCTTCCACCACACCATTCAATCCTTTCTTGGAAAGTGCATCGGCAATCACATCATCTTCTATGATGAAAGTATCTACCACCAATCCACCATTTACAAAGGAACACGCTAAGCCAGTTTGATCAGGCTTATAAAGTAAAGTTTTGCTTTTATTAAGTCCGCTCTCTAATCTCTCTAAATAATCCTTCATAGTGTTTTTTACAGTTCTTTGCTTTTAGGTTTGATTTTGGTTCTGAGGTTTCAGTTATATTGGGTTGACAATTTGCAAAGTCTTATAGTTCAAAAGTATACTCAATAACTGCAATTATTTTCAATAATAGTGTAAACAGCACTATATCAAGGGTAAACGAGTGTTTTATAAATATGTATCATTAATCTACACAGCAGATTTTTTACCTGATCGTTAAGTCTTTAATACATATAATATTTAC
The DNA here is from genome assembly GCF_042686245.1 of Pontibacter toksunensis. Lineage (NCBI taxonomy): Bacteria > Pseudomonadati > Bacteroidota > Cytophagia > Cytophagales > Hymenobacteraceae > Pontibacter > Pontibacter toksunensis. Next base: position 449,970 of record NZ_JBHUOX010000002.1, read on the forward strand.
TATATAAAGGCTCCGGTGCCTATTACGCCCATTCTATTAATAAGGTTAGATTTTAGGTTAATATTTTTTCGGGAAAAACTTATTTTCCCCTCCACCCAATTTTTCCACCTGCTTTCATCTAGCAACCACTTACAAAAACGACTTGTGGCGAATATATTTTAGAACATAGTTCCGAATGAAAGCCAGAGTATAGATCGAAAGGACTATGCCAGTAGTAGGAGAAGAAACTTGAGTACAACATACTCCTTGTCAGCCTCATACTAATGCTGCTTTATTTCATACTTAACGTTTCCCGCAACTCGCGGAACACCTGTGCCAGCGCGGCCGGAGGAAAATGCGCGTTTAAGCCACTTGGGTTGGGCAATACCCAAACTTGGGTTTCTCCTATGGTTTCCGGCTGCGGCCCCAGTATAGCCTTAGGCAAACTAAACGCACCTCGATAAGCCGTAATACCAAGAAAAGCGACCACCTGCGGCTTGTACTGCAGCACCTTTTCTTTCAGCAGCTTCCCTCCTTCTACCAGTTCTTCCGTGCTGAGTTCTGCCGCTGTGGCTGTGGCGCGCGCTACAAAGTTGGTGATGCCACAGCCGTAAGTAAGGAGTTCCTGCTGCTCCTGCGGCTTTAAAAGGCGCGGCGTAAAGCCTGCGGCATGCAAAGTAGGCCAGAACCTGTTGCCGGGCCGAGCGAAATTATAGCCGGTCGCTGCCGTATAGAGGCCGGGGTTAATGCCGCAGAAAAGCACCAGTAAATCGGGTGCTATTACATCCCGCACAGTCTTTCCTGCTGCAGCCAATATTTCCTCTTTTGAAGGTTTATATATATGCATCATTCTTTTTACCTTTACCTCTGGGTGTTTTGTTGCAGTATGGAGGCTGGCATGCTGGTGCCGCACCCTCTGCCGCTCCTTTTTCCTGTTCAACAGAAAAAAGATGTTTAAACTTAATGCTGGCTCAGCACTGCCTCCTGTTGCAGTGTACACACTATTCAGTTTTTGTAAAGCTGAACATATGGTTCCTGCAACGTTAAAAGCGTAAAGGCATTAACAGGACAAAAGCAGTCTTAACAGACCGGCTGTAGTACCCAAAGAATAAGGTTCAAAATTGTTTATCTTAAACTATACGCTCGTGTATCAGGCAGACATAAACGCAGGCAAAGCTTTTCTTAAAAAACTTCTCGCGAACAGCACTTCGGACCAGGGCATGGAATGGCTCACCCAAAAGATGAACCAGCTAGCTTCTGATTCCGCTAAAGACAAAGACCTGTTTCTTGCTTTCAGCGCTGCTACGCGCTTTGTCGGGAAAGAGACACTTTACGTAAATGAGGAAGACCTAAAACAGGCCGATACGATTCGCAAGGGCTTTAACCCAAGCCGCTGGACTGCCGACCAGGCTGCCCGTACCCTCCTGCTACTTTCGCTACCTGCTCAGGACGCCGATGCTTTTGTAAAGAAGGTAGAGACGCTGTTTAGTACCGCCGACATGGGAGAACTGGTGGCATTGTATGGCAGCCTGCCGCTGCTGCCTTACCCGGATAAGTTCAGGGAAAGAGCAGCCGAAGGCGTGCGCACCAATATGGGCGACGTATATGAAGCCGTAGCGCTGGAGAACCCGTACCCTGCCGAGTTTATGGAGGAAGACCCCTGGAACCAACTGGTGCTGAAGACACTATTTGTTGGAAAGCCACTCTATCGCATTTACGGCATCGATTCGCGCAGTAATCCGAAACTAACACGTATGCTTTCAGACTATGCCCATGAGCGGTGGGCAGCTGGCCGTCCGGTATCTCCGGAGCTATGGCGCCCGGTGGGTCCTTTCATAGATGAAACTAATATCAAAGATATTCAAAAGCTGTTCTCTCAACCAAATGAGACAGAGCGTGAAGCAGCCGCACTGGCCTGCGCACACAGCAGCTACGGGCCAGCCAGAGAACTCCTGGAGGCACACCCTGAGCTGAAGCATAAAGTAAAGAACGGCGAGATAAACTGGAGCCAGATTGGCAGCAAAGCCCTGGCTTAGCGTAAAAACAGAAAAACGAAGACATCATCAAAAAAATAAAACCTATGGATACCCAGAACCTGATGCTGATTGACCCGCACATACACATGACCTCCCGCACCACCGACGATTATGAGCGCATGCGCAAAGCGGGGATCGTGGCTATTATAGAACCTGCTTTCTGGCTGGGCCAGCCCCGCACAGAGGTCGGCTCTTTTAAAGATTACTACAGCAGCCTGGTAGGTTGGGAACGTTTTAGGGCAAGCCAGTTCGGCATCAAGCACTACTGCACTATCGGCCTTAACTCAAAAGAGGCAAACAACGAAGCCCTGGCAGAGCAGGTAATGGAGCTGCTGCCGCTCTTCGTCTATAAAGAGGGTGTGGTAGGTGTTGGCGAAATAGGCTACGACGACCAGACACAAGCCGAGGATAAATATTACCGTCTGCAACTGGAACTGGCAAAGGAAACAAACATGCCGGTGCAGATCCATACGCCGCACCGCGACAAGAAATCCGGTACCATCCGAAGCATGGAGGTGAGCCTGGAGCATGGCATTGCCCCGGACATGGTGATTGTGGACCACAACAACGAGGAAACGGTGAAAGACGTGCTGGACAGGGGCTTCTGGTGTGCCTTCACCATCTACCCGAACTCTAAAATGGGCAACGAGCGCATGGTTGAAATCGTGAAGCAGTACGGCTCTGAGCGCATTATTGTGAACAGCGCCGCAGATTGGGGCATCAGTGACCCGCTTTCTGTACCAAAGACAGCCTCCCTGATGCTGGAGCGTGGTATTTCCTTAGAAGATGTACGCAAAACTTGTTACCAGAACGCCCTCGATGCCTTTGGCAAGAGCGGCCAGATGCATGAATCTGATTGGCTTACACCAAATAATGTAGACCAGCGCGAGAAGTTCTCAGACAATTCTGTTTTAAGAGGAGGACAAACACCTAAAGTCGGTGACATGGGTGCTGACGAGGGAGAGTTCGGCTCTAACATTGTACGCTAATGACGCAAGTTTGGGCTTACCTGCGGCTCATGCGCCCTGCTAATATCATTACTGCTATCGCGGATATCATGATGGGTTTTGCAGCCTCAGGTGCTATACTTTCGCGCCCATTCTGGGAGGGTAGCTTGAATGCTGAAACGCTGCAGCCACTGGGCTGGCTCGTGCTTTCCACGATTGGTTTGTATGGCGGCGGTGTGGTGTTTAACGATGTGTTTGATGCAGAGCTAGACCGGGTGGAGCGCCCGGAGCGGCCTATCCCAAGTGGAAAAGCCTCTGTAGCAGGAGCCGCTACTTTAGGGGCGCTGCTGTTACTGAGTGGTGTGCTGGCAGCCTGGCAGGTGTCGCTGCTTAGTGCTGTTATTGCGCTGGCCATAGCCTTTCTCGCTTTGCTCTATGATTACCAGGGCAAGCATAACACGCTACTAGGCCCTATCAACATGGGAGCGTGCCGGGGTGGCAACCTACTTCTTGGGATAAGTGCTGTGCCTGCTGCTGTAGGGCAACTATGGTTTATGGCACTCATTCCTATTGTCTACATTGCTGCCATCACGATGGTGAGCCGTGGAGAGGTGCATGGTGGTAACACAGCAGCTCTGAAGGGAGCTGCGTTTATGTATGCGTTGGTGTTTGCCGGTATCATTAGCCTGTCGCTGTTGCCGCACTTTAACCTGTGGTACAGCATTCCTTTTTTACTGCTGTTCGCTTACCTCATTATTCCGCCGCTCGTTAAAGCGATGCCTGCCAGAGAGCCGAAGCTTATAATAAAAGCGGTTAAAGCCGGTATTCTGGCCTTGATTGTGATGAACGCCAGTATGGCCGCAGGCTTTGCCGGCTGGCAGTATGGGCTACTGGTATTGCTCCTTTTACCGGTTTCGATTTATGTTGCAAAGAAATTTGCTGTTACCTGAGAATTGTTAAGCCTTACCCGGTGTTCTAAATGTAAAGAAGGCGTAAATTGGATACTATTTAGGCCAAAATGAAATTGAATTCCTACTTTGCCATGCAAGATGGAGAATTCATCAACTCGATAATTAGATGCTTCAAAAAGATATGAAGGCGATTGAGCAGTCCTTTTCAGTGCAGTACAGGTATGGAATTTACTTTACCAAAGGCCTCTTTGAGCCTGAGAATAACTTATTCTCGGAGGTACTGCAGCAGGACAAAGGCACTGCCCCCCGCAAAGTGTTTTTCGTGATAGACAGTGGTGTGGCAGACGCTCACCCGCACCTTGTAGAAGACATAAAGAACTATACATCCCGCCACAAGGACGTAATGAAACTGTTGGCTGAGCCGATGCTGATTAAGGGTGGTGAGGAAGTGAAAAACAGTACTGAACTGCTGCAAAAGCTATTGGAGGCTGTAAACAACCACCGCATCGACCGCCATTCCTACTTTATTGCAGTGGGTGGAGGCGCAGTACTGGACATGGCTGGTTTTGCGGCGGCTATTGCGCACAGGGGCATCCGTCATATCCGCATCCCCACCACCGTGTTGGCGCAAGACGACTCTGCGGTTGGTGTAAAGAACAGCTTCAACTTCTTTGGCAAAAAGAACTTCCTCGGTACTTTTGTCCCTCCTTTTGCGGTCATCAACGACAGTGATTTCCTGCTCACGCTGCACGACCGCGACTGGAGGGCCGGCATGTCTGAAGCCGTAAAGGTGGCTCTGATAAAGGATGCTGCTTTTTACAAGGAGATAAAAAAGGATGCTACCAAGCTGGCGCAGCGCGATATGCCTGCCATGCAGCGGCTTATTCACCGATGTGCAGAAATGCACGTGGAGCACATTGGCGGAGCAGATCCTTTTGAGTCAGGTTCCTCACGGCCACTCGACTTTGGCCATTGGGCTGCCCATAAGCTGGAGCAACTCACCAACTATGAGTTGCGCCACGGTGAGGCAGTGGCCATTGGCATTGCCCTCGACACCACCTACTCTATGCTCAAAGGCATGCTAACAAGGGAGGAACATGAAAATGTGCTGGAACTACTGGAAAGCTTGGGCTTTGAGTTGTACGTGCCGCAGCTGTCGCAGCAGGAACCAGGTATTGAGCAACTTAGTATATGGAAGGGGCTTCAGGAATTCAGGGAGCACCTGGGTGGCAAGCTTACGATCATGCTGCTGAACAAAATAGGCGAAGGTGTGGAAGTACACCACATGGAAGAACCGCTCTTGCTACAGGCCGTAGAAGAATTAAAAAAGCGCCACCACCCTCAGCCTGCGGCTTAAGCAAAATCCTTAAGTAAACAGCAGCATTTTATGGTTTGTAGGCTGCTGTTTTCTTACTTTAACTTGGCAAAACATGTATCTGAACACAGGTCATCACCTTACCTATTGCACCAACATTCACCCTGGCGAAACTTGGGAAGATGTATTCCAACAGCTTCAAACTTACTTCCCGCCACTCAAGAAAAAGCTGTCCCCGGACCAGCGTTTCGGCATTGGTTTGCGCCTCTCGAACAAAGCCAGTGAGCAGATTCTGGAGGGAAATAACCTGAACGAGTTTAAGCAGTGGCTGCAAGATCAGGATTTGTATGTGTTCACGATGAACGGCTTTCCGTACGGTGGCTTCCATAAGCAATCAGTGAAAGACGACGTGCACAAGCCGGATTGGACTACGAACGAACGACTGATGTACACGGTGCGCCTGGCCCGCATTCTGGCAGAGCTCCTGCCGGATGGCATGGAGGGTGGCATCTCTACCTCTCCTCTTTCTTACAAGCCCTGGTTTTTAGAGTCAGATGATTCTAAAGTGAAGTCTGTTTTCAACCAGTCGACAGAGAAGCTTGTATCCCTGGTAATTGAACTGTTACAGTTGAAGCAGGAAACAGGCAAGACCATCCATATAGATATAGAACCGGAGCCGGACGGACTGCTGGAAAACAGCAAAGAGGTTATCAACTTCTATCAGGAGTGGCTTATTCCTGCCGGCGTAAAGGCCCTGCACGAGTTGGAGGGGCTCAGCAAGGACGATGCGCGGGAGGCAGTGCTACACCACATACAGGTTTGCTACGACGTGTGCCACTTTGCGCTGGCCTATGAAAAACCTGCCGAGGCCTTTGCAAAACTCACTCATGCCGGCATCAAAGTAGGGAAAATACAGCTCAGCGCAGCCCTCAAAACAAGCTTACCGAAAAACGATGTGGTAACCCGCGGCAAGCTGGCAGAAACGTTTGCCTGCTTTGCAGAATCCACTTACCTGCACCAGGTGGTGGAACTTGATGAAGACGGCGAACTGACGCATTATCCCGACCTGACCTTCGCGCTGCAGCACATCCGCAAGCCGAATGCTACGGAGTGGCGCATGCATTTCCATGTGCCGCTGTTCACACAACAGTACGGGGGCCTTCAGTCTACTCAGGAGGATATTACGGAGGTACTCAGGCTAATGCAGCAAAAGCAGCTGACCGCTCACCTCGAGGTAGAGACCTATACCTGGGACGTACTGCCGGAGGATATGAAAAAAGACCTATCAGAATCTATCCAGCGGGAGCTGGAGTGGGTTCTTGCAACCATAAAAACCACTGAAAATGCAGAAGACGGTAGTGCTGGACGTAGTCGGGCTCACACAATCACTCCTCGGTAAAAACACGCCTTTTCTGGCAAAATGGGCAGCAGAAGCGCAGAACACAGTGGTGCATCCTGTTTTGCCCGCTGTTACCTGCACGGCGCAATCCACCTACCTTACGGGCAAATGGCCGGAAGAGCATGGCATTGTAGCCAACGGCTGGTATTTCAGGGACGAGGATGAAGTGAAGCTGTGGCGCCAGTCGAACAAGCTGGTGCAGGCGCCGAAAGTGTGGGAAGTAGCCCGCGCAAAGGACCCCAACTTCACCGTCGCCAACATGGGCTGGTGGTACAACATGAACACCTCCGCCGACTATACCCTGACGCCGCGCCCGCAGTACCTGGCCGATGGCCGTAAAATGCCCGACTGCTATACACAGCCTGCTGATCTGCGGGACATGCTGCAGGCGAAGCTGGGCACTTTCCCGTTGTTCAACTACTGGGGCCCGAAAACCTCTATTAAATCCAGCAAGTGGATAGCGGACGCGAGTAAAATAACAGATGACTTGTACAACCCGACGCTCACGCTCATTTACCTGCCACACCTGGACTATAACCTGCAACGCTTCGGCCCCAGTGACCCGCGCGTTGCGAAAGACCTGCAGGAAATTGATGCCGTGGTAGGTGACCTGATTCAGTTTTATGAGGCGAAGGGTGCGCAGGTGATTGTGCTGTCTGAGTATGGTATCTCGGATGTGAGCCAGCCGGTGCACCTGAACAGGGTGCTGCGCAAGAACGGCTACATTGCTGTCCGCAACGAACGAGGAACGGAACTTTTGGACATGGCCATGAGCAAGGCTTTTGCCATGGCCGACCATCAGATAGCACATGTCTACATTCATAACCCTGCTGATATAGCGGCGGTGCAGAAGCTGCTGCAACAGGTGCCGGGGGTGCAGGAGGTGTTGGCTGGCGACGAGCGTAATAAGTATAGACTGGCGCACGAACGATGTGGTGAACTGGTGGTGGTGGCCGATCAGAACTCCTGGTTTACCTACTACTTCTGGCTCGACGACAGCAAAGCACCGGACTATGCCCGCATGGTGGACATCCACAAAAAGCCAGGTTTTGATCCGGTAGAAATGTTTGCAGACCCAAAAATCAAGTTCCTGATACCGAAAGTGGCGGGTAAAGTTCTGAAGAAAAAGCTGGGATTCCGGATGGTGATGGACATTATCCCGCTGGATGCTACCCTTATCAAAGGCTCGCACGGGCGCATACCTGAAGACAAAAGCGAATGGCCGGTGCTGCTCACCAAGAACAAGCAGCAGCTGCCACAGGAAATACTGGCAGTCGATGTGTACAATGTTATCCTGTCACATCTCCAGGTGCAGAAGCAGGAAATAGCTTTTAAATAAAAGAGAAGGGACCACATGCTTTGCGGTCCCTTCTCTTTTATTTAAAAGGCCTCTTCAAGTCATAAACAGCTTCAAGCGTACCGGTATTGGCTTATACTAGCAGAGCTAAAGAGCATTGGAATACCGGCAAGTGACGAACCAGGGCGTTAAAACACACTATTTCTTCTGATGAGTAAATAGCCACGGCAGCAGCTCCGGCTCATTAAATGCGTTTACCCAGCTGTTATGGTCTACCCCCGGATAAACAGTTAGCTTTGCCTCACCGCCTGCCTTTTCTATTGCTTTTGCCATCACAAGAGAATGCTCCACCGGCACCACACTATCCACTTCTCCATGGAAAACCCAAAGCGGTACCTTCTTCGCAAACTTCCTCGCTGTTGCTGGAGCGGCTCCGCCACAAACCGGGAAAGCCGCGGCAAAGGTATTTGGCTTGCGGCGCAGTATCTCAAAAGTACCCATACCGCCCATCGAAAGGCCACCTACATAGATGCGTTCCTTATCCACGTAATCAGCATCTTTTAAGTCACCTAGCAGGCCCAGCAGGTTATCCATGGCTGCTGTGGGTTTGCCGCCTCTCCGAAAGTTGAACATGCGCTTGCCATTCTCATCTGGAACAATGTTTACATTAGACCAATAGGAATCCTTTGGGCACTGTGGGAAAACCACGATGGCCGGATACTCCTCCTGTTTCTCCAAAAACAAATCAGCGCCATACACCAGTTGCGCCTCATTGTTATCACCACGCTCGCCGGCACCGTGCAGCACCAGTACGAGAGGGTATTCTTTTGAAGAGTCGAAGTTTTTGGGATACAGGATGCGGTACGGCAGCGTGTCGTTGTTCTGGATGTACAGCTTTCGCTCGTAAGCCTCCAGCTTTCCCTGTGCTTTCGTTGAAATAGCTGCCGTAATAAGCAGAAAGGCCAGCACTACTTTAGAAAGCCTCCTGTATTTTTGCGATGGTAGCATTACTTCTCTTTACCTTAACATAAATTTCATTATTCCATCAGCTTTTTAATTATTCACATCAGCTATGAACACCGCTGTTAGCAGGCACAAAATAGGAGTTTAATCTTAAGAAGCCTACAGATATAAATAAGATTGGAGCTGGACCGCAAGCTGAGCATCGGACAGAACTATTCTTTCAAGTCATCATCCAGCTCTTTTATGGCAATATTACGAAATCGATGTGCTGCTCCTGGTGCCCAGGAGTTTAAACCGCAGCAGTCGCCGGCAGTGGGCGAGAACAAGGAGGTCCAGTGCGATTGCAAGCCAATCATACCTTCGGTTGCGCCAGCGATGAAATCGTTTTTGGGCTGAACCACGTCCCACATTTGCACCCCATTTATCCAAAGTGTGACGCGCGGCACTTCGCCTACCATGCGTATCCGGAACGAGTTCCAGTCGTTTGGCTTCCATACCTTTTCCCGGTCTGTCGCTAAGGCAACTTCACTGACCGGCATACGCTCTCCATAGAGGTTGCCAGTGCTCTGGGCAGCATCATCCAATTCAATCTGGTAGGCGATGCCGCTTTCGGAGGAACGAAGAAAGATACCGCCGTTCGTGAAAGAGTCTATCTTTGCTTCCAGGTAAAGGTCGAAGTTCTTGTATTTCTTATCTGATAGCAGCACGCCTCCCTGTCCGTAAGGGTTCTGTCTCAGCACAATGGCACCATCCTCCACCTTTACATCCGGTGTTGTTCCCTGGTGGGTGGTACGGCTAATGTGCCAGCCTTTCAGGTTCTTGCCATTGAAGATAGGCTTATACCCTTCCGGAATCTGCGCAGCCGCCGCATGGAGTAAAAAAGTGAACAGTAAAAATGGTAGTATATTTTTTAGCTGCATAAGCTCATTTTAGCAGGTTTATACCTATTTTCTGGCTTCCATCACCACGCGGAAGCCAACATCGAACCCATTCCCAGGGCCAGCGGCGTGCGTCATATAGGTGGCGTTTTTGGCATCGCCCGTAAAGGAAGCTCCTTTGAGTACATGTTGCTCTCCTGAACGTGGCGGTACCGGATCGGCAAAGATCTCCTCGTTGTAGTAATCCTGCACCCACTCCCACACATTCCCCAGCATATCATATACCCCCCAGGCGTTCGGCTCCTTCTGCCCGATGGCACTGGTAGTGGTTCCACCTAACACAGCCATCGTACGTGCCTCCCCCCACGGAATGTCATCTTCTGCTCCTGCCCGGGCAGCATATTCCCACTCGAATTCCGTTGGCAGGCGGTAAGTGTATTGTTTGTCCAGCTTATTCAGCTTTTTAATAAATGCCTGTGCCTCCTTCCATGTCACATTCTCCACAGGGTGCTGCCTGGAGTCTCCCTCTACTTTGCCGCCCTGGAAGAAGGACGGGTTGCTGCCCATTACCTTCTTCCACTGTTCCTGCGTTACTTCATACTTGCCGATGTAATATGGATGCTCTATACTTACCTTAAAACCTGGCATAGAAGCATCTTCGGCCATTTTCTCTGCTACCTTATAAGCCGATCTAGGCAACACCTTTCTGGCCTTACCATCGGGATCTTCTTTTGGCGGCACATAGGCGCTTACCGTAGGCTGGTACTTCCCTACCACCATGCTGCCCGGCTTTATCAGCACAAATTCCATCCCGATGTTGTTTTTCACTGTCGCCTCCTGGGCCAGGAGCTCCTTTTCAGATGAAACAAAGAGCAACAGCAGCAGGAAGTATGTTAGTTTTCTATTCATGAACGCTGCTTTATTGTTCTACCCAGTTACGTTGTGTATTGCGATACCCTTTGTGAACCTCCAGATACTGCATGGTGGCTCCACCAGGAATCAGTTTTATTCGCTCCCGCACCTGCTTCACCTCTTCCGGTTTTATCACAGAGGCATTATTGCCCAAGTCGCTGCTGTTGCGCACATAGCTGAGCACTGCGGCAATCCATTCATCGCTCTGGCCTGCCATGGAGGGCATTATGTCCGGGTATTCTTTGCCATCTATAGGCCCTTTCAGTCCGTGCAGCATGATCTCTATAGGCATTATTCTGTCGGTGCCCTGCAAGCGTGGCGAACCGGCAAGCGGCGGAGCTGGCATCTGGCCTCCGCCCAACTGCCTTCCCTTACCATCCGGACCGTGGCAGGTGGCGCAAAGCTGCTTGTAGATAACGGCTCCTTTCGTGATAAGCACTCTATCTTCGGGGCTGATGTTCTTGATCCGCTCCTGCTCTGCTGCTCTCTTCTCACGCGTATCTATAAATGATTTATAAGAAGCCTGCATCACTTCATTCTGCGGGTTGGCTGCCAACAGCGCCTTCACAGTTTCCTGGGCCTTACCTGTCTCATTCCCGCGCAAAGACAGCATCAGCTGAATACGCACATCCGGGCTTGGGTCATTCTGCATCGCACTGAGCTTCTCTATCACCTCCCTATCATTTTTACTGATATACATTTCGCTCATCCAAACCGCCGTCTTCCTGATGTCGGGGTCAGCGTCGTTCAATGCCTGGAACAAAAGGTCTTTCTCCATGGCATCCATCCCCTCCAGTGTCCACATGGCATGGATTCGGGTAATATCGTTCGGCTTTTCTTTTAGCGTTGCCTGCTGCCCCAGGGCAATTTCCTTTAGCGCCGGAATAACAGATTTATCATTGCGCAATACCAGCAGTTGCTGGGCATTGTCACGCCACCAGCCGTTGGGGTGCGCCAGGTAAGTAACCAACTTGCTGCTCGGCTCATTCAGCATTTGGGGGCGCTGCGGGTCACGCTTAAAATCTTCGTGCACTACCCGGTAGATGCGCCCCATCCCGCGGTTCTTATACAACTCTTTTTCCTTTATGATGTTGCCCAGGTACGTACCCGGCCCCGACCATTCGCTTTCCTGAATGATGCCATGGTACATATCCACAATGTAAAAGGTGCCATCCGGGCCGGTATAGGTATTTATCGGTCGGAAGTTCATATCGGCAGAGGCCAGCCAGTCTTTCTCCTGATACACATTCTGAATTTGTATTTTGCCATCCAGATTTACTATCTCCCCCCGCTTGATGATGTGGCCCACCGGCTCCGGTATAAAATAATCGCCCTTCATATGGGCAGGCATGCGGTGCCCGCGGAAGATGGACTGGCCGGCACCAGCGGTGAAGTGGCTAAGCGTGTTGTCTTCCGGACGAAGGGCTTTTTCGCCTCCCTGCGCATCAAGCGTTCCGATAATGGGCCATGGCACTGCAAAATCAGGCGTATACTGGTCTTTAAAGTTCAGGGCGCCATAAGCAGGCATCTGCTCTATCTGCACGGCAGGTAAACCCGGGCCAGCCTCCGAAAAGTAAAGCCGGCCGTAATCGTCGGTGGTAATTCCCCATTGCCCTGTCATGTTATCAACAATGGTATCTGCCACCAGCATACCATCCTTGTACTTGTACCGCAGGTTATCGCGGGTAGGGTAAATCCAGTTATCGTGGTTCCACAGCAGTCCTCCGTTCTGGTGCTCGAGGTTGCGGAGGTCGATTTGATCATTTTTGAACACTATTTTCTTTTCATCTGCTTTTCCATCTCCATCCGTGTCGCGGTAGCTCCATATATGGCGCAGATTCGTTTCCTGCACCAGCAACTGGTCCCCCACGGGCAGCACCGCGCGGGGCAACACCAGGCTATCGATGAAGATGGTGGATTTGTCTATTTTGCCATCCCAGTCGGTGTCCTCCAGCAGCTTGATCCTGCTGGTTGGCTGAAACTGCTCCGTGCCCTCAATGTCTTTCATGTAGGTGTTCATCTCGGCCACGTACAACCTGCCGTTTGCATCCCAGGCCATTGCCACTGGTTCCTGCACCATGGGCTCACTGGCTACCAGTTCAACCCTGTAACCTGGCGGGAGCACTATTTTACTCATGCTTTCCTCCGGCGACAAGGGCGTGGAAGGTGGATCTTTGTCCACTACCACTCTTTCAAAATCTTTCTCTACAGATTGGGCTACCGGCTGCTCTGGCGTGTTCTTCCTGTTACAGCCAAGTCCAGCAAACAGAAAAAGGAAGACAATGCCGAAGGCCAATCGTTTATGATAAGGGTTACTATAGGTATAGCTGGAATTCATGATGTCATCTTTAAGGGTTAATATACTTTTGATCATTACAACATGCCCTGAAGCCGGGCCGCTGCTCTTACTATTGGTTTACCTGAAGCGTAAAACCTGCCTCCTTCACATCGCGGGAGTTCGTGCCGACATATACTTTAAATTCGCCTGGCTCATACACATACTCGAGTTCCCTGTTATAGAATTTCAGGTCTTCAACGGTAATTGGGAAAGTGACGGTTTTGCTCTCTCCCTTTTTCAGGGAAACCGTCCGGAAGTTCTTCAGCTCTTTTACGGGCCTTGTTACCGACCCCGCCAAATCCTGGATATAAAGCTGCGCTACTTCTTCGCCGTCGTAATTCCCGGTGTTACGGATGGTCACACTCACTTCTAACGTTTCACCTGGTGTCATGGTATTCTGGCTGAGCTTTGGCTGGGAGTACTCGAAGGTAGTATAGCTCAGGCCGTACCCAAACGGGTACAGCGGCTCGTTCGGCACATCGAGGTAACGGGACTTGTATTTATCCAGCTTTTCTCCTCCATAGGGGCGGCCAGTATTTTTATAGCTATAGTAGATGGGTACCTGGCCTACTTCCACTGGGAAAGTGGCGGTCAGTTTGCCGGAAGGGTTATAGACGCCGAAGAGCATATCCGCGATGGCGTTGCCGGCCTGTGTGCCGCCAAACCAGGTTTCGAGTATTGCATCCGCATTTTCATCTTCCCACTGCAGCGCCAGCGGACGGCCGTTCATCAGCACCAGTACCAGCGGCTTTCCTGTTTTCTTCAGCGCCTTCAGCAGTTCCTGCTGCTGGCCCGGCAAGGTAATGTCTGCCCTGCTGGCCGCTTCTCCGCTCATCCCCTGCGACTCCCCGACAACAGCCACAATCACGCCTGCGCTTTTGGCTACCTTCACAGCTTCGGATACCATCTGCTCCGGGGAGCGCGGGTCTATCTGCAGTTCGCCACCATGGGCATTCAGGCGCTCGAGCATCTGGGCGTCATCTGTAATATTTGCTCCCTTGGCATACACCACTTTAACCTTATTCCCCGCCACATTTCTTATTCCCTGCTCCATCGACACAGCCTGCTTCCAGTCGCCGGCACCACTCCAGTTGCCTATCATGTCGCGTTGGCTCGTAGCCAGTGGGCCAATTAGGGCAATGGTTCCGGACTGTTTCAGCGGCAAGGTCTGGTTCCGGTTTTTCAGGAGTACCATGCTTTCACGGGCTATGTCGCGGGCGGCCTCTATAAACTCAGGTTTCATGATGGTGTTCGTTGCGCGCTGCTCATCTACATACCTGTAAGGGTCTTCGAACAATCCTAGCTTATACTTTGCTTCCAGCACGCGGCGGCAGGCGGCGTTTATCTCTTCCGTGGTTACGGTACCTTCTTTTACCTGCTGCCCCAGGTGCTTTAAGAACACCTCTCCTACCATGTCCATGTCTACTCCTGCTTTTAGCGCCAGGGCACCCACATGCGCCTCTGTGCCGAGACCATGCGGCACCAGTTCGTTGATAGCAGTATAGTCTGTTACCACGAAACCATCGAAGCCCCACTTCTCGCGCAGCAACTCTGTCATCAGCCACCTGTTGGCAGTGGCGGGCACTCCGTTTATTTCGTTGAAGGCCGTCATCACACTACCTGCACCGGCATCTATCGCGGCTTTATAAGGCGGCAGAAAGTTCTGGTACATGTTGAGCAGACTCATGTCTACGGTATTATAATCCCGACCTGCCTCGGCAGCGCCATAAAGGGCAAAGTGCTTCACACAGGCCATCACGGTATTCTCTTTAGCCAGGTCCTCGCCCTGGTAGCCCCGCACCATTGCCCGGGCCACCTGAGAACCGTACCAGGTATCTTCGCCGGCACCTTCTGCTACACGCCCCCAGCGCGGGTCCCGCGAAATGTCCACCATCGGTGAAAACACCCAGTTCAGGCCATCTGCACTGGCCTCTTCCGCTGCAATACGGGCGCTTTTCTCAATCAGTCCCATGTCCCAGGTGGCAGACAGGCCCAGCGGAATCGGGAAGATAGTGCGGTGCCCATGAATAACATCGTATCCGAATAAAAGCGGGATGTGCAGCCGGGTGTGCTTTACCGCCATCTCCTGCAGCTTTCTGGCCGCTACAGGCGTGAAGGTATTGAAAACACCGCCCACATTGCCTTTCCGGATATTTTCTTCCACGTTCTGGCTTACAACCGGCCCTGTCACATCAAAGCCTACCGCTACCAGGTTCAGTTGGCCAATCTTTTCCTCCAGCGTCATCTTCGCCATCAGTTCACTGATAAACCGGTCCATCTCCGGATCAGTGGACCCGCTTGCTGCCTGGGCTGAGCTCTGAGCAGAGTCTGAAGTCGTCATCGTAGTGGCAGTAGCTGTGTCCTGCTGCGTGATGTTTCCTGAACAACTCATACAAAGCAGGAGAACGATGGCGGTATGCAAGATGCGCTTCATGTAGTAGTTCCGGTTTTTTATTTCAGTAGGTATGGCGAAATGGCTTTCTGCCAGATCTGGTAGCCATTGTTGTTCATGTGCAAACTATCCTGGAGGAAGATGTCAGACTTGGGCTTTCTGTTCCTGTCCAGCATCAGCGGGTATACATTAATAAAACTGGTTCTGGGCTGCGTTTTAAGGTAAGCCCGGATAAGCCTGTTCGCCTCTTCCATGGTGGCTTTATGTTGCCAGCGCGACGGGCTTGGCTTGATAGATACAAAGGATATCTGGACCTGCGGCATTTCCTTCCTGATAGATTCAAAAACATCTTGGAAACGCGTGAGCACTTCCTGGGCATGCACTGTGCCAGGGGCGATATCGTTCTCGCCGGAGTAAATGACGATTTGCTTTGGCTGGTATGGCAGCACAATGTCGTTCAGGTAGTGCTTCAGGTCCAGCAGGTTAGATCCTCCGAATCCGCGGTTGATGACTTCACGGCTGGGGAACATCTCCTGCATGTTTTCCCACATTCTAAAGGAGGAACTCCCCACAAACAGGATAGCATCTTTGGGCGGCATCTGCACACTGTCCTGCTGCTTAAACTCCTGTATCTCATTCCAGAACGGCGGGTTGTTTTCCTGTGCTTGTGCAGCGCTGAAGCAGCAAAGGGTAAGTAACAGCAGGAGCGAAATTATGTTGGCTGATTTCATTTTTAAGTAGTGGTGTGTATGTTTTATATCAGGGTATTCTCTTTTCCGGTGCTTTTGGTTCTTATTTTAGCTGCGGACTCTCAAACCCCAGCTTTTTCAGGCCGGCCTGCACCTCCGGGGCACTCATAAACAAGTCCCAGAGCATACCAGTGCGGCCGTTCTCGATCATTACCGGTATTGGCCCTTGGTCTATACCCAGGTAACGTGGCGTGTACCAGTCTTTTTCCTCTGAGAAAGCATCGTAGAATCCGTACTCGCCCCACAGTTTATCGCCCATGTCTTCATACAGGTGGCGGATAACATTCATGGATTCCTGGGGTGCGTAAGGATAAGAAGAAAGGGCAGCGGTAGGCGCAATCACCCCCAGGTCATGCTTGGGGCTGTGTCCGGCGTAACCCTCCGGTGAGTAGCTGGAGGTCAGGCCCCAGGTGTCTTCTCCGTAGCCTTCAAAGTCTTTCGGATTGTCCAGGGCATACTCGTACTGAATCATGGTGTGGTTTTGGTTGAGTTTCCAGTAATCGGCATACTTGTCCTTCAGTCCGCGTGGGTCCAGCCCCAGGTAGGAATAGTGTGCCCAGAACATCGGCCCCACTGTTCCTTCGTGGCCGTTATGGCTCAGCACCACCTCACGGCCGTACGCGGTAGCATCAGACATTATTTTACCGTTCTGTGCCCAGCCCTCGTGGTATACTTCGGCAGGCACCCCATGGGTAGGGGAAGCAGCGGCCAGCACGTACATGATAAGGGCTTCGTTGTAACCGGTCACCGGGAAATTCATTTCCCAGGCATAGTTCGGGCTCCAGTGCCAGTACAGCACGTTCTGACCATCCTTGCGGTACCAGTCCCACTCCACTTCTCGCCAAAGTTTATCTATTTGCGCGGCCAGCGCCTGCTCCTGTGCATTGCCGTTCTGCAGGTACTGCCGTACAGTCAGCAGCCCCTGCACCAGGAAGGACGTCTCCACCAGGTCACCACCATTGTCCTTTTGCCCGAACGGTTTCACTTTGCCGGCTTCACCCTCAATCCAATGCGGCCAGGCACCATGGAAGCGATCAGCCTTTTCAAGGTAGTTCACCATTTTCTGCAGGCGTTGCACTCCTTCCTCTCTTGCAATGAAGCCTCGCTCTATCCCTACCAATATAGCCATCAACCCAAAACCGGTAGCACCCGTTGTCACTACATTGCGGTCGTTTGAGGGATAGACATTGTCCATGTGGATGCGCTCCCGTGTCAGGCCAGACGTAGGCTCTGCCCCGTCCCAGAAGTACTGGAAGGTGTTTTTCTGCACGAGTGTCAGGAGTTCATCGTCACTGAGCTTATCATCTTCTGTAGCTGTAACGGTTGCAGTAGCCGTAGCAGTTGTTGTCTCTGTTTCTGCAGGATTCTGGCAGCCAACTGTGTAAAACATCGATACTACCACCAGCAGGTATATTTTAAATTTCATAACGTCTATTTTACTTGAAGCGCTCTTCTGCTAGTGCAGAAAAACTTTTAATTCTTTTGATGTACTCTGGTTAGTTAATCTCAAAGTATATTCTCCCGGAACCGCCTCAGCACCGAAATTTACCTGGTGCAGCCCTATAGTTTGGGCTTCGTCTTTCCAGATATCTTCGGCAAGGGTACCATCTTTTTTCAGGAGCGAAAGCGTATAAGATGCTGCATTATCTGTTGCCACCGCTACCCTGTAGGCCTCCAGATCCGGGTGTTTCAGCAGGTCTACCCATTCTGTCCGGATATCAGATACTGCCAGTGGAAACCCTTCTTCGTATTCTGGCTCCCGAATATTCGCCTTTGCCAACCCCGCCTGTATCTCCGGCAGATCCGTGAACAGGTCCCAGAGCAGGCCGCTCCGGTAGTTCTCGATCATGGCTACAATCGGCCCCTGGTCTATGGCCAGATGGTCTGTTGCCGTCCAGTTTCGGGCTTTGTTATGGGCATCTTTCAGGCCATACTCCCCAATGAGCTTTGCACCAAGCGAATTATAAAAGTAGCGCAGCGCCTGCATGCTGTAGTATGGTGTGTAAGGAAAAGAGGACAAGGCTGCCGTAGGCGCTACTGTACCGTTGTCATTCCCTGGGTGATGCGCGGCATAACCATCCGGATCGTCAGAGGCGGTCAGGCCCCAGAAGCCTTCAGAGTAGCCATAGGTGGCCGGTGCAGATAAAAGACTATAGCCCCTGTTTATTAATGTGTGGTTCAGGTTTTGCAGCCAATAGTTAGTATAGCTATCCTGCATCCGCCGCGGGTCGAGCCCCAGAAAAGAATAATGCGCGAAGAAAAGCGGACCGCCATACCCCGGACCAAGCTTTAAAGTATAGCCACTATAGTTCCTTGCATCGCCAAAACCCGGCTGCACCCAGGAGTTCTGGTAAACATCCGGTGAAATAGGGTGCGTAGGAGAAGAAAGGGCAGGTATGTAAGTGATAAGTGCCTCGTTCCACCCCCGAATGGGCATGTTCATCTCCCAGCCAGAGGTGGGGCTCCAGTGCCAGTATA
This sequence comes from Pontibacter toksunensis, assembly GCF_042686245.1. Classification (NCBI taxonomy): domain Bacteria; kingdom Pseudomonadati; phylum Bacteroidota; class Cytophagia; order Cytophagales; family Hymenobacteraceae; genus Pontibacter; species Pontibacter toksunensis. The sequence continues at coordinate 468,564 of NZ_JBHUOX010000002.1, forward strand.
ACTGGTTGTCGCCACGCGAGGCATACCAATCCCATTCTACCGTTTCCCAGAGTTCGGTTATCTTTTGCCTGAGAGCAACCTCTGCTGCACCTGCCCCACTAAAATACTCTCTGGCAGTAAGCAAGCCATTTATAAGGAAAGACGTTTCCACAAGGTCACCACCGTTGTCTTTGGCGCTGAAGGGGATGGCACGGCCGGTATTGCCGTTGAGCCAATGGCTCCAGGCGCCATGGAAGCGGTCTGCCTTTGCCAGAAAATCTACTAGTTTATTTAGCCTCTCAACAGCTTCCTGCCGGGTAATCCAACCGCGGTGTACTGCTACAACTATAGCCTGTACTCCAAATCCTGTGCCCCCGCTGGTAACCACATCGCCGGAACCTGTCCGCTCCCGCGCCATGCCGGACGCTGGGTGGGCATAGTCCCAGAAGTACCTGAAGGTGCTTTGTTGCACTTTATCCAGGAGTTCTTTGTCGGCGGCTGTAGAAGTGGGTGTGGGTAAAGCAGGTTCTATCGGGGCCGGTGCTGGTCGCGTTTCCTTGTCCTCCTTGCAGGACAACAGCGCACACAGCAGCAGGATACAGCAAAGCCATAGCTGTTTGTAATTCATCAGCAAGTCTAATACCTTTTAAAAGAAGAAGCATGAAGCCTCTCCGGGCTGCATGCTTCTGTAGATTTAATTAATAGCCGGGGTTTTGGGTAAGGGTACCTCCGCTAAGCGTGATCTGCTGCTGCGGGATTGGCATCACCTCATTTATGCCTGCTTTGAACGCTTTGCCATGCGCACGCAGCACCTCGTCTGCCCTGCCCTGCCGCACCAGGTCAAAGAAACGGTCGCCGTTTTCCAAGGCTAGCTCCACACGTCGCTCGTGCCAGATAATGTTTCTCAGTTCCTCCTGGGTGGCAGACTCAATTGGCTCCAAACCGGCGCGCATACGCACCATATTCAAGGTCTCAAGTGCTTCCTCAGTTTGCCCCAGTTCATTGGCTGCCTCTGCATGCATCAGCAACACCTCTGCAAAGCGCAGGATCCTGATGTTCTGATTTGAGCCACTGCCACAGTCTACGTTAAGCCTTGCCGGAGCGTACGCCTTCTGGTTATAACGGGGGTTAGGAGCACTAGCTAAAACTGAATCTCCTGCTGGTGTTACCTCACCCCGGAATAGGATGGTCGCATCCATACGCTCATCTCCTTCTTCAAAAGCTTCCACAAGGTCTTGGGTTGGCTCCACAAAGCCCCAGCCATACTGCCCCCTTACGCCCTGCACCTCACCCCACTGGCTGCTGCCTGCAGCACAGTTTCCGGGAATAGACTGGACCTGAATTTCGAAGATGGATTCTGCGTTGTTCTCACCGGCAATTGTGAAGATATCGGCATATTCTGGTGTCAGCATATACCCCATGCTCATTACCTGCTCTGTGAGACTCAGCACTTCAGCCCAGTTTTCCTGGTAAAGTTGCACTTTCGCCAACAGGGTAAGAGCAGCGCCTTTGGTTGCACGGCCAACATTAGCAGCATCATACCGTACTGGCAGTACTTCAGCAGCTTCTCTCAGGTCTTGGATAATAAAGTCATACACTTCTTCTCTGGAGGCCCTGGCAGGATTCAGTTCTTCCGGGGTTTCGGGTAGTTTGGAAACTATCGGCACCCCGCCAAAAGCTCTTACCAGATTAAAGTAGTGGTAGGCTCTGAAAAACTTAGCTTCAGCAAGCAAACGAGCCTTCAGCGACTCGTCCATTTCTATTTCAGGCACGTTTGTCAGTACCTGGTTTACGAGGTTAATGCCTTGGTACTGTCCTACCCAATAACCGTTCAGTTGCCCCTCTGTTGCGGTGAGCGAAAAGTTATCGAAATTATTCATGAATACGGCGTCAGTAGCAGCACTTCCTTTTTCAGCATTGTCGGAGGAGATGGTGGTGATAGCCAGGAAAGCAAAGGCAATATTGTTCCACTCACGCAGATTGCCATAAAAGGAGTTCACGGCTTCAATAGCGTGTTCTTGCGTCACAAAGAAATCCTCACTTACAGCCTGTCCCTGCGGTTCCACATCCAGAAAAGATTCGTCACAGGCATTTAAGCCGCCCAAGGCAAGGGCACAGACCAATACTATAGACCTGCGTTTTGTGTTGTGAAATATATTTTTCATAATCAGCATATTCTGTTCCATTAAAAAGTTACGTTCACTCCCAAGTTGTAGGTAGCCGATAGCGGGTACACATTATTATCAAGACCAGCGCTGAGCGGGCTGCCTCCTATCTCCGGCGAGAATCCATTGTAATCAAATAAAGTAACTGGGTTCTGTGCGTTCAAAAAAATACGGGCACTCTGCATTCTCCATTCATTTACCAGGTCAGTAGGGAGATTATAACCTAACTGCAGGTTCCTGATCCGGATGTAATCACCCTTCTCAACGTACCAGCTGTTTATGTTCAGGTTTGAGCCTGACAGGTCTGCAGACGGATAGGTATTGGAAGTACCTGGCCCGAGCCAGCGGTTCTCGAAGAAATCTGCATCGTAGTTCTCGTTACCGAACCGAATGTTCCGGTTGGCATTGTATATATCCACATCCGCCACACCCTGGATGTCTAACTGCAGGTCAAAACCCATAAACCTAAATCCGGTGTTAATACCGTAGTAGTAGCCCGGGTTCGGGTTTCCCAATACAACTTTGTCTCCTGCGTCGATAACACCATCTCCGTTCTGGTCTCTGAACATAAAGTCTCCCGGCTCTGCAAGAGGTTGAGCAGAACCTTCCACATCTGCCTCAGTTTGGAAAATACCGTCTACCACGTACCCATAGAAAGAACCTATCGGATCGCCAACACGGGATACAGACGCCAGGTTACCGTCTACCACACCGCCTGCAAATAGCTCCGTGTTTCCTGTGGCAAGCTCAGTTACTTCATTTCTGTTGGTAGAGAAATTAATCCCGATGTCGTAGCTGAAATCTGTTCCAACTTCATCTTGCCAATTCATCACAAATTCAAATCCAGTGTTTCGGAAGTCGGCATAGTTGCCTCTGATGAAGCTGTTCGAAGTACCCAGCGTTCCGAGTACCGGTGCATCGAAAATGGCATCTTTGGTTTCCTTATTATACCAATCCGCTTCCACTGTTAAACGGAAGTTCAGGAAAGCCATCTCTACTCCTATGTCGGTCTCGTTCACTACCTCCCAGAGGAGGGTTGGGGGCACGAGCGTTGTAATGTTTCTTCCCAGGTAAGGTATACCGCCAAAAATGGCAGAATACCGTGGGTTGTTATTAACGGTCTGAGTGAAGATGTTCGTTGGGATACCCTCATTTCCTAATTTACCCCAGCTGGCTCTCAGTTTCAGATTGTTCAGGATGGTTTGGGTGCTCATAAAGGGCTCTTCTGTTACTATCCAGCCTACACCAATGGACGGGAAGTAATCCCATCGCTCGTCTGCCGGAAACTTTGAAGACGCATCGTAGCGTAGTGTACCCGTAAACAGGTAGCGGTTTTTAAAACTATAGTTCAAACGTCCGAAATACGACAGGAAAGAAAACTTGTCGCCAGTGTTACTGATGGAGAAAGTCTCCGGGTCTCCCAGACTCAGGTATAAATTACCCTCTGATTCAAAAGGAACGTCGCTGGCAGAACCGGAAAAAGCCTCTGAACGATTTTCCTGGGCAGAGGTACCCAGCAGCGCTGTCACCTCATGGTCGCCAAAGGTATTGTCATAGGTTAGCGTGTTCTCTACAAGCCAGCTGGACATTTTACTCCTTGATTTTGTCAGCCTGCTTCGCAGCGCTTTCTGTACCGTCGTCAGCGAGTCTTCTGAGACGTAATTACGGAACTCGTTAATGCCATAGTTAAGACCCAGGCTGGAGCGGAAAGTAAAATTCTCTAAAAACTTCACCTCCCCAAACACATTGCTAGTCAGTTGCTGTCCACCCGACTCCTGATTAAACCAATCTAGCGAGGCCTGCGGGTTGGCAAAGTTACCCACGTCTATATCAGCTGGGTCGCCGTAAAACCCATTCAGTTTGTAAACGCGCATAATCGGAGGCGCAACATATGCCTGATAAAAAATACCGCCCGGAATATCCTCGGAAGCATAGTTATAAAAGATACCGCTGTAACCTACCTTTACATTTTCGCTTATGTTTATATCGGTTTGCAGGCGTGCCGTTATTCTTTCATATTCATGACCTTCGACAATACCTTCCTGATTTAGGTAGCCCGCGCTGGCACTATAAGTGGCTTTCTCACTACCCCCTGACACGGATACCTGGTGATTGTGGATTTTAGCGGTGCGCAATATCTGCTCAAACCAGTCCGTAGAAGGGGTATTAGGGTCTATATTATTCAACTCTGACCTTTCATTCAAAAGTGTGGCATACTGCCGGGCATTAGCCATCTCAAGTTGATTCGTAACACGCTGCACCCCTACAAAACCATTATAATTCACACGCATCTGCCCAGCTGTTCCACGCTTGGTAGTAACCAGCACCACTCCGTTGGCAGCTCTGACTCCGTAGATGGCTGCACTGGAGGCGTCCTTTAAGACCTCTATTGATTCAATATCCGCCGGATTCAGAAAGTTCAGGTCATCCACAAAGGTACCATCAACTACATAAAGCGGCTCCACCTTGCCATAAGCTGAGCCCGTACCGCGAATACGCACCTGCGGTGAGGCGCCTGGTGCCCCGGAATTTGTTATCTGTACGCCAGCCACCTTGCCCTGCATCGCACTTACAGGATTTTGAGAAGCTTGGCGGGCAATTTCTTCCCCTTCCACAGAACTAATGGAACCGGTTATATCCCGCTTTTCCTGCACCCCATATCCAACTACCACAACCTCCTCTAACTGCTGCTGGTTTACAGCCAGCTGTACATTCAAAGATGTGTTGTTATTAATAGGCACCTGTTTGTCATTATACCCTAGATAAGAGATAACCAGGGTGCCTTCTGGCGGAGCTGCAAGTGTAAAGTTACCTTCGGCATCCGTTTGTGTTCCTGTAGTGGTTCCCTGCACCGCCACACCTGCTCCTATCAGCGGCTGACCACTGGTAGCATCAGTCACCTTCCCTTGCACCGTAATTGTACTCTGGGCAAAGAGCAGGTTCACTGAGAGCAGACACATCATGAGTAGTAAAAGATTTTTCATCATACGTTGTAAATAGAGTTAAACAGTTTTAGACCGGACATTCAAAGCTCATGAGAAATTTGTACCCCACAAAAAAGAACACCACTACATTACCCCATCATGCAGTATATTTTTAAAGCGGAAGGTTAGTAAGCACCCATCTTGCCGGGAATAAGTACTTCAGGCTGTATATGTATACGTTGAGCATAATCCGGAGATAAACTCAGTTAGGTAAAAAAAAGGCCCTATATCTGAATACAGGGCCTTTTGAGTGGTAATGATGTGGTAATAGAGAGGTGTTACAGCTCCATAAAGAACTCCACCAGGTTCTTGTCATGCTCCATATTGAGTTTCTTCCGTAGCCGGTACCGGCGTAGCTCCACACTTTTCACGGTGATGTTTAACAGGGAAGCAATCTCTTTGCTGCTCATGTTCATTCGAAGGTAAGCACAAAGCTTGAGGTCGTTTGGTGTTAGCTCCGGGTGCCCTTCTTTGAGTTTCATGAAGTAGTTCTCATTTGCCTCGTTAAAGCTGTGCTCAAAGATATCCCAGTCGTGCTGGTCGCTCATGCCTTCGGTAATGATGCTTTGTATTTTCCGAAGTTTCTTAGCGGGCAACCTGTTTCCGTTGGCGTCCTGCAGGGTGTTCACCTCATTGCTGATGTTCTGCAGCAGTTCGTTCTTACACACAATATGAAGCGCTGTGCTGGCCAGTTCCCTGCTCTTGCCTGCCAGTTCTGCGCGAAGCTGTTCGTTACGCAGCTTCACAATTTTCTGCTCGTTCAGGAGCGCCTCCTGCCGCAGGTGCTCCTGCTTCTCCTCTTCCAGCTTTTGCTGTATCCGCTCCTTGTCCTGCTGCAGCTTTTTGTAGTACAGTTTGCGAAGCAGCAGCGCCAGCAGCACAGCCATTACAGCATATATCAGGTAAGCCCACCAGGTAGCATACCAGGGTGGCAAAACACTGAAGTTGTAAGCGGTGATGCCCGTTGTTGCTTCGTCGTTGATGCGGGCCCGCACCAGAAAGCGGTAGTCTCCGGGCGCTAGGTTGGTAAACTCTTTTTGAGTACTGTTACTCCAGGCAGCCCACTGGTTAGAGTACCCTTCCAGAAAAAACTGAAACTCTACCTTAGCCTGCCTGTAATACGGTAGCGCAAACACAAACCGTAGGTTGTTTTGCCTGTACGGCAGCTGCGCCAGCCTGCTTTGGCTGCCGTTCTCACTCATCAGCTTTATGGTGTCTGTTGTGTTTTCCACTTTCCGGATTAGAACAGATGGCCTTGTGGCACTTTGCAGGTTTTTGGCTGCAGTGTTATAGATCACAAAGCCATCGTCGATGCTGATGAGAAAATTAGTGGCGCTAATCCTGCTTATGCTCTCATAATCCTGCACCATGCGTCCCCCCAGTATGTTGAATGGGTGAGCGTGTATAACAGGCTTTTCCGGATTCCCGAGGTTGACGAGCGCTGCTTTGCCCTCGTATATAAACCAGTAGCTTTTATCTGTCGCTCTTATGATTCTTTTAGAGGAGGCCAGGGAGCCAAGCTTCTTGTTCAGCTGCCGATAAGGACCGAACCTGTTGTTCAGGGGTTCATATACATAAAAACCAGACTCAGAAGAGAAAACGAGTTCATTGTAGAGCCTTGAGATGTGCAACTTGTAGTTGCCTGGCAAACCATGACTACTGTCATAGCTGATTGTTGCGGTAACGCTCTTTAGGTCATTGCTCAGGTTTAACTTATAGAGGCCTTTGTAGGCATGGCTTACCCAGATATTCCCCAGGTTGTCCTGCTCCACGTTACGGGAAGGTTCTCCAAAACCCTGCACCTTGTGTGAAAACGCCCATTGTCCATTTTTGTCCTTCCTGTAAAACACTAGGCCGGTGTATGTTCCCTGAATCAGCCAGCCAGGGTCTGACTGAAGCTTTTTAATTGTCCAGCCACCATTTACACCGGAGATTTTCTCTAATCGGTCGCCCTCTACACGAAAAGTACCCTCGTTATGGCCACAGAGCAGTTCACCGTCCATCAGCGACAGGTCCCACACCTGCCCCTGCGAACCCTCTATTATTTTAAAGTCGAGGGTATGGGACAGGTACGCATTGCCTGCCGACCATGAACTGTAGAACAGACCCTGGTTTGTGCCGAGGTAAATTTTGCCATTGTGTACGATGCTGGAATAAACTGTACCGAATGCACCGGTCTTGTCAAAGTAAAAGTACAGGGGAGAGTTGATTTCGATACGGTCAATGCCGTTATCCAGGCCAACCCACAGGTTTTGCCCATCTTCAGTATAAAGGTTCAGCACGGTATTGTTCTGCAGGCCAGTGCTCTTGTTTACCTTGTGCACTAACTTTCCATTCTCATCCAGAATAACGATACCGTTCAAAATGGTGCCGAAAGCAAAATGATGCGCCCCTATCAATGCCCCATTGTTCAACTGGTACGTCTTCAAAAATTTTGATGCCTCATTCAGCCAGGGAGTGAAGTCGTTCCCATCAAAAACAAAGAGCCCGTTTTTGGCTGTGCCAACAAGAAATTTGTCTTGCTTGAAAGGCAGAACAGAGAGAACGCCTGTATGGCCCAGCTTCTGGCTGTTCCGGACATAAAGCAGGCTATCGCCTTGGAGCTCAAAAAGGCCTTTCGAGAGCACTTCTGCAAAATACCTGTCGCCTGCCTTGTGCAGAAACAAGAATGGCTCACTTGCCTGCACTACTTTTATTTTTCCGTCCTGGTAAATAAAGATACTCCCGAACGACTGAAAAATCACGCGGTTGTCTTCCACGTAAATCTTCCATATTTCATCGTTAGGCCGTTCCGAAACTGGAAGCTTCGCTGTTAGAGAGGTGTAACTGAACTTACCTTCTGTGTTATTCGACCAGTAACCAAACTCCCCGAAGCCGCCTACATACACACGGCTCTTGTTATCGGCAGCTACAGATCTCACAATTAACTTGTTTGGCATGGGGTACAGTTGCCAGCTGTTCCCGTCGTAGGCAAGCAACCCCTTTGAATTGCCGTAGTACACTACCCCACTCCGGTCTTTCACAATAGACCAGTTCTGGTTGCCAGCCTGGTATATGGCTTTTGTATAATTTTGAATGTAGGAGAACCCCACATCCTCAACACCATCCGGTTTCGCACGAAAAGCAGTCAGAAGCAGTAACAGGGTGAAAACCAACGAAAATACAAGTCTTACCTTCATCAGGATACTTTTAACCTCTCATTTCCTTCAGAGGGCCAATTTCGAGAAATTTCAAGAGAATCGCATCATGTACTTACCTTAATCGGCAGTAGGAGTAGCCACTGCAACCTAATACAACAACGCTCTGAAGGTCCGTATCAATATAATAAGGGGCGTGTGTACACTTGAAAGATGTTCCTAAACCAGAGCATGATGGATTCCAGCTACAGAGCTAGCACTATTGCGAGACTTGAATGGGCAGAACTGTTACTACTAAACATCAGAGCATGCATGTTGACAGGAAAACAAAGATATTCTGATGCACAACCTCTTCAGTAAATACTGGTATACTGCTAACAGCCTGTATCTATTTTCATAACCACTCGCTAAACAGGCAAATAAAGTGATCGAACATAATGAGTCAAACTGAAAAAAAACGCCTGCAAGGCAAAGTAGCCATCGTAACAGGGTCGAGTTCCGGCATAGGAGAAGGCATCGCCCTGGCGATGGGCCGTGAGGGTGCCCACGTTGTGGTAAACTTCCACTCTGACGAGGAGTCAGCGCAGGCGCTAAAAGGACAGATAGAAGAAGCTGGTAGCAAGGCAGTGGTTGTGCAGGCAGACGTAGGTCAGCCTGAAGACGTGGAGAAGCTAGTCAAAGCAGCAACAGAAAACTTTGGCACCCTTGATATTCTGGTGAGCAACGCAGGTATACAGCGTGACGCGAATTTTCTGGACATGTCTCTGGAAGACTGGAACAAAGTCATCAGCACCAACCTCACCGGAAATTTTTTATGTGCACAGGCAGCGGCTAAGGAGTTTGTGAAGCGAAAGGTGAAGTCGGACGAGCGCACAGCAGCCGGTCATATCATTTTTATCAGTTCTGTGCATGATATTATTCCCTGGGCCGGCCATGTAAACTATGCTACAGCCAAAGGTGGAGTGCAGATGCTGATGAAAACGCTGGCGCAGGAATTGGCAGCCGACAAAATTCGGGTAAACGGAATTTCTCCCGGCGCTATCAAAACCTCGATTAACGAGGATGTCTGGAGTACGGAGAAGGGACGCAAAGATATGCTCTCGCTGATACCATACGGTCGTATAGGAGAACCGGAAGATATAGCGAAAGTGGCAGTCTGGCTGGCGACGGACGAGGCGGATTATATTACCGGTACCACCATTTACGTGGACGGCGGCATGACCCTCTATCCGGCTTTCAGCGACAAAGGATAACCACTATAGATACAAAAACAGAACTATTCACGCCTCCGGTTGTTATACCATCAGCAACAGAGGCTCCTATAGTAGAAAGGATTCTGTAAAACATTTACTTAATTGTGTAACAGGTCTTGCTGATTCTATTATACCTTTGTAGTAAGTATAAAACTAAACATGAAACTGTTCCGCCAGATTATACTGCTTACTCTCACACTGCTGGTGCTCGTCTCCTCGACGGGTATGGCTGTGGGTATGCATATTTGTGGCGGTGAGTTACGTGATATAACTTTATTTGGTGCCACCGCAGATTGCCCGATGGAGCAAAAGCAGCAGAAGAAACTACCTCCTTGCCATGCACCTCAAGATAACGAAACAGATGATGGCCCCTGCTGCGCAGACCATCAGGTAGTAGTTGAGCGTACGGATGCCACATCTGACCATGACACTATTACCATTAGCAAGCCTCTTGATATTAAGTTTGTCGCCGCATTACAGGCTGTGATCCTACAGCTGTATGCTCCTGAGGCGGCTATTCAACCGACTTACGCACTTTACGCATCTCCCCCACTCGCCCGCGACATTCCTGTGCTGGTGCAGTCTTTCCTTCTATAAACCTTAGTTCAGGTGCCGACCTGGCGCACTGTCTTGCTTTGGCTTTACTTGCCGCAAGCAACGGCTTTGCCATGCCTGTCATTTAAGACGCTCTTTCGGCACCACCCTCTAAAGCCACTTTTCTGTGGCTACCATACTTTGTACTCAGGTTTAGAACATCATTTCCATGATTGAGAAACTAATTTCTTTTTCGCTCCGCAACCGCGTGCTTGTGCTGTTGCTGTCGGCTTTTCTGTTTGGCTGGGGCGTGTACTCCGTGCAAACAAATAAAATAGACGCTATTCCTGACTTGTCAGAGAACCAGGTCATTGTTTTTACGGAATGGATGGGCCGCAGCCCGCAAATCATAGAGGATCAGGTAACTTACCCGCTGGTCACGAACCTGCAGGGCCTCCCTGATGTGAAGTATGTACGCGGCACTTCTATGTTCGGCATGAGCTTTATCTACATCATCTTTGAGGATGACACCGATGTATACTGGGCCCGCTCAAGGGTGCTCGAGCGCCTGAACTCTGTCGGCAACATACTGCCAGAAGGGGCCACTCCTACTTTAGGTCCGGACGGAACGGGTGTAGGCCATATTTTATGGTATACCCTCGATGCCCCCGGTATGGACTTAGGGGAGCAACGGGCCGTGCAGGATTGGTACGTGAAGTTTGCCCTCCAAAATGTAGATGGCGTCAGTGAGGTGGCCTCCTTCGGGGGTTTCCAGAAGCAGTACCAGGTTACGGTAGACCCAAACAAACTCACTTATTATAACCTCACTGTTCCGCAGGTGATACAGGCGGTGCGGGCGAATAATAACGAAGCCGGAGGCCGCAAATTCGAGCGCTCCGACATTGGCTACATCATAAAAACCACCGGCTATATAAAATCAGCAGAGGAGATTGAGAATATTGCTGTTACCACAAATAATACTATTCCGGTGCGGATAAGAGACGTGGCCACCGTGCAGATGACAGGTGAAAGCCGCCTGGGTATTTTTGACCTCAATGGTGAAGGAGAAGCTGTGGGCGGCATTGTGGTGATGCGCTACGGGGAGAACGCTGAAGAGGTGATTGAGAATGTGAAGGAGAAAATGGCCGAAGTCTCCAAAGGCTTACCGGAGGGTGTAGATTTTAACATCGTCTACGACCGAAGCGGCCTGATTAATGAAAGTATAGCCTCCGTAAGAAATACATTGATCGAAGAGATGATTGTGGCTGCAGTGGTCGTATTCCTTTTCCTCTTCCACTGGCGCAGTGCCCTTGTTATTATGATTCAGTTGCCGCTGTCTATTGCCATCGGCTTTATCCTGCTCAATGCCTTTGATATCTCTTCCAACATTATGTCCCTGACCGGTATTGCCCTTTCAATCGGTGTGATTGTGGACGATGCCATTGTAATGGTGGAGAACTCTTACCGGCACTTAGCAGACGCAGCAAAAGAGAAGAAATGGATGGAGGAAGAGCTATAGGAAAATCAATATTGTCATTTCGACCAAAGGGAGAAATCTGCTACATGACATCATCAACCAAACAGAACTCTCCTATTCGTCGAGATGACAGTTAGAAAGGTTCTTACAAAATTCAAACAAGATGATCTTAGATAAAGAAACAAGACTCCGAATCATAGAAAAGGCCTCCAAGCAGGTAGGGCCCAGTGTGTTCTGGAGCACGGTGATTGTAATCACCTCCTTCCTGCCGGTGTTTTTGCTGACGGGTCAGGAGGGAAAACTGTTTAGCCCGCTGGCCTGGACGAAAACGTTCATTCTTATAGTGGATGCCATCGTGGCCATCACACTGACGCCGGTGCTCATCTCTTTCTTTCTGAAAGGCAAACTGAAGGAGGACAATGTCAACCCGATTAACAGGGGCATGGAGCGGGTATATGGGCCGCTGCTGAGGTGGTGCCTGAAATGGCGTAAGACAACCATTGGCATCAACGTTCTGGCGCTGCTGGTGGCTATCCCGATGCTGTTTAGCCTCGGCACTGAGTTTATGCCTCCGCTGAACGAAGGTTCTATCCTGTTTATGCCCGTCACGCTGCCGGATGTATCAAACGCCGAAGCGAAGCGCATTCTGCAGGTGCAGGACAAGATAATTAAATCAGTGCCGGAGGTAGACCAGGTATTGGGAAAAGCAGGTCGTGCCAGCACAGCTACCGACAACTCCCCTATTAGCATGATTGAAACCATCATTATGCTGAAACCACAGTCGGAGTGGCGCGAAGGCATAACAAAACAGGATATCGTACAGGAGCTCGACGAGAAACTGCAGATTCCGGGTGTGGTAAACGGCTGGACACAGCCCATCATCAACCGCATCAACATGCTGGCCACCGGTATCCGTACCGATGTGGGTGTGAAGGTGTATGGCCAGAACCTGGATTCTGTTTATGCTGTGTCTGAAAAGGTGAAGTCGGCACTGGAAACGGTGCCGGGCGTGAAGGACCTGTATGTGGAGCCCATCACTGGTGGCAAATATCTTGAGATTGACATCAACAGAGAAGCCCTCGGACGGTATGGCCTGACGGTGGATGATGTGAACATGACGATCGAATCGGCTTTGGGCGGAGCAAGTATTGGCAATACCATCGAAGGCCGGGAGCGCTTCTCCATCAACGTGAGGCTGGCGCAGGAGTACCGCAACAGCATAGAGCGGATTCAGCGCATCCCGCTGCAGACTGGTTCTGCCGGTACTATTCCCTTGTCCTCGGTGGCAGACATAGGGTTTACGGATGGCCCACCGATGATAAATTCTGAGAATGCCCAACTGCGTGGAGCCGTGCTTTTCAATGTCCGGGACCGGGATGTGGGCAGCACGGTAGAAGAGGCGATGGAGCGAATCAATGCGGAAGTGGAGGGTATACCAGAAGGATACTACCTCGAGTGGAGCGGCCAATGGGAAAACCAGGTCCGTGCCACGCAGACGCTTCAGATAATTATTCCGCTGGTGCTGGTTGTCATCTTCCTCATCCTGTACATCTCTTTTAAATCATTCAAAGAGGCATTGCTTAACCTGATTACCATCCCTTTTGCCCTGGTGGGCGGCGTGTTTATCGTGTACTTCTATGGTGTGAATTTATCAGTGGCCGTGGCCGTGGGTTTCATAGCCCTGTTTGGCCTGGCCATCGAAACGGCCATGGTGATGGTGGTTTACCTGAACGAGGCGATGAAAGAGCTGGTGGAAACCAAAGGCAACTCCTCTGAAACGATCACAAAACAGGATATCAGGGACTATGTATTCATGGGAGCCGCCAAGCGTCTTCGTCCTAAAATCATGACGGTGTCGGTAGCCCTGTTCGGTTTAATTCCGGTGCTGTGGGCGACAGGTGTTGGTACCGATGTGATGATACCGATTGTGCTGCCGATGATTGGCGGAGTGTTTACCTCCTCCATACATATTCTGCTGGTAACGCCGGTGGTATTTGAAATGACGAAAGAGTACGAACTGAAGAAACACGGAAAACTGGAGATATACGATGTTAAGCATTAAGAAACATACTTTAACAAAGCCACTTTTGAAGGGTGCAGGGAGATGGTTTACATCTGCTGCTGGCTTATTGCTGTTGCTGTTAGGAAGCACATCTGCCTCAGCCCAGCAACAGCCCCTGTCATTAGACAACATGCTGCAGACGATACAAAGGGATAATCCCATGCTGCAGCAGTACGGTTACCGGGCGAAGGCAATGGATGCTTACGCAGAAGGTGCAACAGGATGGATGGCCCCGATGGTGGGGGCAGGCGTGTTTATGCTGCCCTACCCGGGCCAGGATGTGGAGCGTGATGAGCGGGAAGGTTCTTACATGATCTCTGCAGAGCAGGCAATCCCCAACCCCGCTAAGCAACGTGCCCGGCAGGAGTATATGAACTCCCGGGCCGCCATAGAGCAAGCCAAAGCCGACGCTGTATACAACCAGCTGAAGGCAGAGGCCAAAGCTGCCTATTACAGTTGGGTGGTGCTGGAGAAGAAAATGGATGTGCTGCAGGACAGTGAGCGTATCATGGAGTTTATGCTGAAGCTTGCTCGTATCCGCTACCCTTATAGCCAAGGTAAATTAGGCAGCATCTACAAAGCAGAGGCGCGCCTGCACGAGGTAGAGAACATGCAGCTTATGACGCGAAACGAGATTGCACAGAAAAATGTGCTACTCAACATCCTGATGAACCTGCCTAAAGATCAGTCTTTTAAGATTGACACTGTAACCAGCATACCAGAGCCTGTAGCACTGGCTGTAGATACTGCTTACCTCAACGACAACCGCAGCGATATCCGCCAGCTTGATAGAACTATTCAGTCGATGCGGCTGAACGTGGAGCAGGAGCGACTGGAGCGCAAGCCTGAATTCCGGCTACGTTTTGACCACATGACGCCCCGCAACACAATGATGCCTAACATGTACACTGCAATGGGTATGATGTCTATTCCTATCGCCCCCTGGTCTTCTAAAATGTACAAGGCCAACACAAAAGCGATGAACCTGGAGATTGAGGCTATGCAGCGGGAGCGGGAGGCTATGCTGAATGAGGCACAGGGCATGGTTCGAACGATGGCACTGGAACTGAATGCCAAGCGGGAGCAGGTAGAGAATTATAATAAGAAGATTATACCTGCCCTGAAAAAAAACTACGACGTGACCATGATCGCTTACGAAGAAAACAACGCACAGCTATCCGAGGTGATTGATGCCTGGGAGGCGCTGAACATGGCCCACATGGAGTACCTGAACAACCTGCAGGCGCTCTACCTGCTGGCTGTGGACTATGAACGCGAGATAGAGAAATAAATTTTTAAAACAGAATAACTGATGATAGAATCTGGAAAATAAACCTTCTATCATTCAAAATTCAGTTATTCAAAATTGAAAAAAGGGCTGTGGTCTAGAATGTATGATGTTGGAATAAGTATGGCAGCAAGGGTGTTAGTTGAAAGTTATGTGCGAGATAACTATCCAGGTAAACTGCCCCTACTGCCACAGTATGAAGGTAGTCAAAAACGGCGTAAAGCGCACGGGCAGGCAGAATTTTCTGTGCCGTGCTTGTGGTAAGCAGTTCCAGTGCGTGTACCAGAAGGCAGGCTGCCGGCCGGAGGCCAAACAACTGGTGCTGCGCATGCTGGTGCGAAACTCCGGTATCCGGGACA